>NZ_JALAMR010000002.1:0-532676 GCF_026790125.1 Bacillus sp. N12A5
TTCAAACTTGAAGGTGTTTTTATTTGTCTCATCTTATGGGGGCAGTCCCTGCAAGCGGTGCTCTTTTATTTTTTAACAAATCCAATCAAAATGGAGATCATCGGCGATATATAAAGGAAAAACGTAAACGGAATATAGTCTATGACGGGAACACCGAGTGCGCTCGCCATAAAAGCGCCGCTGACGCCCCAAGGGATTAACGGGTTAATCAATGTTCCGCCATCCTCTAATGATCTTGTCAGAAATTTTCGCGGGATGTTTTGTTGGTCGTATAAGGATTTATATGATTGTCCCGGTATTAATATTGATAAATACTGTTCGCCGGTTGCCAAATTGACGCCGATGCTTGAGCCGACAGTTGCTGCAACGAGACGGCCTTTTGAGCGGATGCCTTTCATGACGCCTTCCAATAGTGCTGAAATCAATCCGATTTTCTCCATCAATCCGCCGAGTGCAAAAGCAATCATAATGAGAGAGACAGAGCCCATCATAGATTGCAGACCGCCTCTGTTGATGATTTTTGCTGCCGCCTCATTATCTGTTTCGAATGTTGTGCCATTTTGTAAAGCTGTCATAAATGCCTGAAGGCTGCTGTCAGGTACAAAAATAGCAGTCAACATTCCCGAGGAAATAATTCCGATAGTCAGAACGGGAATCACGGACACACGCTTAATTGCCAGCAAAACGACTAAGAGCGGGGAAAGAAGGGCCCACGGTGTCACGTTTGCGGCATCCTTTATGCCGGTTATGACACGTTGGATATCATCAGTTGAAGCGGCATCAGCTGACACAGATAAACCAAGAAAGTAAAACAGAACGACGGTGATGAGCAAAGCCGGAATGGTAGTGCCCATCATATGGCGAATGTGTTCAAAGATCGGTATTTCGCCTATGCCGGCGGCAAAATTGGTGGTGTCTGACATCGGAGACATTTTATCACCAAAACAAGCGCCGCATATGACTGCGCCCGCCGTCCATTCAAGCGGAACGCCGGCCGCGCTCGCCACGCCGATCAGCGCTACCCCGATCGTGCTCACAGTAGTCAGGCTTGAGCCGACAAGTGTGCTGATGATCATGCATGAAAACAAAGCTGTCAAAAGGAGGTGGCTTGGTTCAATAAAGGACAGAGCATAAACTGTCACGGACGGTATTGCGCCGCTGTACATCCAAGCGCCGATTAAGATGCCGATCAGCGCCAGAACGATAATCGGCTGTACGCCGTTTTTGATTCCATCAACAATCCCCTTTTCTAGGCTCTTCCAGGAAAAACCGAACCATAAACCGGCTGCTGAAAGCATGACAACACATAGAAACAGCGGGATATGCGGTTCTGTATGAAGAAAGAATAAGCAAGAAATAATGATGCCTAACATGAATATAAATAAACCGACGGCTAACGGAAACGTCAGCTTTTTTTGAGATTCCAAAATAACACCCCGTATTTTCTTTAATGCTTTTGTGCTTTTGGGCACGAAAGCATTATAACAGAAAAAAACGAAAATCTATGTTTTTTCACAATTATGAATATAAAAAAGCGAGCACAGGGCGTGCTCACTTTACGATCAGAACGGGTATATCTGATTTTGCTGAAAGTTTTTCGCTCACACTTCCAAATAGCAGCTTTTTCAGCCTGTTTTGGTCTCTGGTTCCAGTTACGATCAAATCTGCAGAAATGCGGTTTGCATGCTCGATAATTGATTCAGCAGGATCGCCTTCTAAAATATCGATATCTCCATCTGCCTGCTGGTCATTCAGCATCATTCTCGCTTCAGCGATGACCTCTTCTGTACGGTCTTCGTAGATCATTGGCTCAGGTGAGGCAACATCAGATATCAGCGGCTCGGGAACACTTGTCATGCCTCCGCCAATATAGCTTGCCCCGGCTGCGGGCCTCGGCGGGTCGATGATGGTCTGATTGTCTTTCATATCATGTGAATGGGCGACGGTAATGGCGGCATTTACGGTATTAGCAAGGTCAATGGCTGTCTGAAGCGCTTTCTTGCTATTTTCACTTCCGTCAAACGCAACGATGATACGGTCAGCATGAAACATCATTCTCACCCTCTCAAAACGTCTTACAACACCATACCCGGATTTAAGCACAATTAACCTTTTCCTATTCAAGTAATGATTGACAAAAAAAGGTTTTGTTTATATGATGAAAAAAAGATGAAATCAGAACGGAAGGAGGGTTTGCTATGCCAAGGAATTTGCGTGTTTATCAAACAGTTTCATATTGGCGCGGCAATCCCTATGTTCTGTTTAATTGAACGGTTTATTGGCCTAGCCGCGCGCTGAAAAGCGCTGTGCATATCATTTGGATAAAAAAGGCATGGAGCTGACGCTTCATGCCTTTTTTATATACAAAATTGAAGGAAAGACAGGTGTATGGGATGTGAAGACAAATACAGAGGCGAGGGCAGCTCACGTCAAACTGAACGAAAAAAGCAGCAAGGAAAAAATAGAAGGCGGCTGATGAGATAAAGGAGATGGGAATCGATGTTTTCAGTTTTGAAAAAGCTTGGCTGGTTTTTTAAAGCTTACTGGCTGCGCTATACGATTGCGATTGTGCTTTTATTAGGAGTTAATGTCATTGAAATGTTTCCGCCCAAGCTCTTGGGGAATGCCATAGATGACATGAAATCAGGGGCATTTAATGCGGAAGGGCTGCTGTTTTATATCGGTATCTTTTTTGTGCTGACGGCGGCCGTGTATATCATGTCTTATTTTTGGATGCACCAGCTGTTTGGCGGAGCGAATGTGATGGAGAAAATTCTTCGTACAAAGCTGATGGGGCATCTGCTGACGATGTCGCCGCCGTTCTATGAAAAAAACCGGACAGGCGATTTAATGGCACGGGGGACGAATGATCTTCAGGCCGTCAGTTTAACGACGGGGTTTGGCATCTTGACGTTAGTCGACTCCACGATGTTTATGATGACGATCTTTCTGACAATGGGATTTTTAATCAGCTGGAAGCTGACCTTTGCCGCCATTATCCCGCTCCCTATTATGGCGATTGCAATCAGCCTATACGGAAGTAAAATTCATGAGCGGTTCACGGAGGCCCAAAATGCGTTTGGGGCGCTGAATGACAGGGTGCTTGAATCCGTTTCAGGCGTGCGGGTGATTCGCGCATATGTGCAGGAAACAAACGATGTTCGCCGATTTCATGAAATGACCGCAGATGTTTACCGGAAAAACATGAAAGTGGCATTTATTGATTCGCTGTTTGAGCCGACGGTGAAGCTGCTTGTCGGCGCCAGTTATCTGATCGGACTTGGCTATGGAGCATTTCTTGTATTCCGGAACGAGCTGACAATTGGCGAGCTTGTGTCCTTTAACGTTTATCTCGGCATGATGATTTGGCCGATGTTTGCAATCGGTGAACTTATTAATGTGATGCAGCGAGGTAATGCGTCATTAGATCGGGTAAATGAAACCCTTTCTTATGAGCCGGACGTGACAGATCCAAAGCAGCCCGCTGAACTGAAAGAGCCAGGAGATATCGTTTTCAGCAATGTCTGCTTTACATATCCAAGCTCAACAAGCAGCAATATTCACGATATTTCGTTTACGGTGCGAAAAGGGCAGACTGTTGGGATTGCCGGTAAAACAGGGAGCGGGAAAACGACGATTATCAAGCAGCTCTTGCGCCAGTACCCTCCCGGTGAAGGGAGCATCACATTCTCAGGCGTGCCGATTGAGCAGATCCCTCTTGATCGGCTCCGCGGGTGGATCGGATATGTGCCGCAGGATCATTTGCTGTTTTCACGAACGGTAAAAGAAAATATCTTATACGGAAAACAGGATGCAAGTGATGAAGAGGTTCAGCAAGCTATTGCCGATGCACATTTTGAAACCGATTTACACATGCTTCCGTCCGGCCTGGAGACAATGGTCGGCGAAAAAGGCGTGGCGCTGTCCGGCGGGCAAAAACAAAGAATCTCGATTGCGAGAGCACTTATGGCGAATCCGGAGATTTTGATTCTGGATGATTCGCTTTCTGCCGTAGATGCTAAAACAGAGGCGGCGATTATCAGCAATATCAGAGAAAACCGCAAAGGAAAAACGACTTTTATTTTGACGCACCGTTTATCCGCGGTAGAGCATGCTGACCTGGTCCTTGTGATGGACGGCGGCGTGATTTCGGAGAGAGGCACGCATCAAGAGCTGCTGGCCAATAATGGGTGGTATCGGGAACAATATGAAAGACAGCAGCTGTTCACTGAGGAGGAAAGGGGAGCAGGCGCATGAAAACAGGAAAAACGTTATGGAGATACGCACTCCTTTATCGAAAATTGCTGATCACAGCCGTCCTATTGCTGGCAATCGCTGTCGGGGCAGAACTGACCGGACCGTTTATCGGCAAAAAAATGATTGACGATCATATCCTCGGCATTGAGAAAACATGGTATGAAGCGGAAAAAGATAAAAACGCCGTTCAGTTTCACGGCACTTCATACGTCAGAGAGGACCGGATGCAGGGCCCTGTTTCTAAAGAAAAAGAAGCGCATATTTATCAAGTGGGAATGGCGTTTTATTTTGTTGATCAGGCGGTCAGTTTTGATGGGAACAGAACGTTTTCTGACGGAAAGCTGACGATTACAAACGGAGACGAGAGCCGGACATATGAAGCCGAAAAGCTGACAAAGCAGGAGCTTTTCCAGTTCTATCAGCCGGAAATAAAGGGAATGGTGTTTCTGATCTGCTTGTATGGGGGCTTGCTTGTTTTTTCGGTATTCTTTCAATACGGACAGCATTATTTGCTGCAGATGAGCGCCAATCGCATTATCCAAAAGATGAGGCAGGACGTGTTTTCGCACATACAGAAAATGCCGATTCGTTATTTTGACAACCTTCCGGCCGGTAAAGTGGTTGCGCGGATTACCAACGATACGGAGGCCATCAGGGATTTATATGTCACAGTGCTGTCAACATTTGTGACAAGCGGAATCTATATGATTGGGATATTCACGGCTTTGTTTCTGCTGGATGTTAAGCTCGCGTTAGTGTGTCTGGCAATTGTGCCGATTATCTGGCTGTGGTCGGTCATATACCGAAAATACGCGTCATATTACAATCAAAAAATCCGCTCAATCAATAGTGGCATTAACGCAAAAATGAATGAGTCCATTCAAGGCATGACGATTATTCAGGCTTTCCGTCATCAAAAAGAAACGATGAGAGAATTTGAGGAATTAAATGAATCACATTTTTATTTTCAAAACAGGATGCTGAATTTAAACTCCTTAATGTCCCATAATCTTGTCAATGTGATCCGAAACCTTGCGTTTGTCAGTTTGATCTGGCATTTTGGCGGTGCAAGCCTGAATACGGCCGGAATGGTTTCCATCGGTGTGCTGTACGCGTTTGTCGACTATTTAAACCGGTTATTTCAGCCGATTACAGGCATCGTCAATCAGTTTTCAAAGCTGGAGCTTGCACGGGTCTCTGCCGGACGCGTTTTCGAACTCCTTGAAGAAAAGGATACGGAAGAAGCGGGTGAACCGGCGAAGGAGCGCGCGCTGGGGCGGGTGGAATTTCGTGATGTGTCATTTGCCTATCAAGATGGTGAAGAGGTATTAAAACATATTTCCTTTACCGCGCAAAAAGGCGAGACCATAGCGCTCGTCGGCCATACCGGATCTGGAAAAAGCTCGATTTTAAATCTCTTGTTTCGTTTTTATGACGCGCAAAAAGGGGATATTCTGATTGATGGGAAGAGCATTTACAACATGTCAAGGCAGGAACTCAGATCCCAAATGGGCATTGTGCTTCAGGACCCATACTTATTCTCGGGCACAATCGGTTCAAACGTCAGTCTGAATGACGAACGAATGACTGAGGAAGATATCAAAAAAGCACTGCAGCAAGTTGGTGCCGATCCGCTTCTGAAAAAGCTTCCGAAAGGCATAAATGAACCCGTGATTGAAAAAGGCAGCACGCTGTCTTCCGGAGAGCGGCAGTTAATTTCTTTCGCCAGAGCTTTGGCGTTTGATCCCGCCATTTTGATTTTAGATGAAGCAACAGCACATATTGATACAGAGACAGAGGCCGTGATCCAGCAGGCGCTCGATGTCGTGAAACAAGGACGCACCACCTTCGTCATCGCCCATCGGCTCTCAACAATCAGAAACGCAGATCAGATTTTGGTCCTCGATAAAGGAGAAATTGTAGAAAGAGGGAATCATGAGGAGCTAATGGCGGTTAGAGGCCAATATTATCAAATGTATGAACTGCAAAAGGGCCAGAAACATTCCATTGCATAAAGCACAA
Organism: Bacillus sp. N12A5; assembly: GCF_026790125.1. Lineage (NCBI taxonomy): Bacteria > Bacillati > Bacillota > Bacilli > Caryophanales > Bacillaceae > Bacillus > Bacillus sp. N12A5. Next base: position 6,280 of record NZ_JALAMR010000002.1, read on the forward strand.
AAACCCAAAACAATCGTGTTTTGGGTTTTTTGTTTTTATGTAGTTAATAAGCCAGTCCCACACGGTATCCGGCATACTCTCCTGTAACGAGCTCACGATATAGAAAATCAGCAGTATCGCCGACCGAAATCCTTGTGCCGCCCTCAGGCAAAACGCTACGCTCGGTTCGATAAACGCCGGTTGCTGTTCCGTCCGGAAGGTAAGTGGGACAGATAATTGTCCAGTCTAACGAGGATTCTTTAAGCATTTCGTATACTTTTGCGTGCTCTTTGGCGGCGCGGGTCAGCTTTCGTTTCGATTCATTTGTTTCAAACCGGTATTTTCCTGGTTCATATCGGGAATCAAGAATGCCTGCGGTACCGATCGTAATCAGCCGTTTCATATCCTGTTCCCGCATAATGGCGAGAATGTGTGTCATAGCTGTTGACAGGGTATCATCACCATCCGTGCCGAGACAGCTGATCACGATTTGAGCATCCTTTATCACGTTTTTTACATCTTCCCGGCAGCGTGCGTTCCCCGTAACGATTCGGTCTTTTGGAAGGGGAAGCTCAGTAGGTTGAGATCTGACCAGAGCATATATGTCAAATTGTTCATCTGCGGCAGCTTGTTTTAAAAAAGCTTGTCCGACGCGGCCGCTGGCTCCAAATAAAGCGATTTTCATCAAAAACCCTCCTCGCCCTATTATAAAAGGATGTTCTCAATTTGAACAGCGCGGGAAAGAATACCTGTACAAATAGACAGAATGATGGGAAACATATTCATGAATCATGGATATACTTACGAACTGAACCAGCTCCCAATTCACAAAGGCGATGAATGACACCCTTATTCCCTCCCTTTTTTTCTAGGATATGTGGAGCAGGAAAAAAGGGTGACAAATATAAAGAGAGCGCGGAAACCGCGCCCTCTATAGCCATATATTAAGTTGTTATTGTACTCTGCCGCCCATTTGCTGTTGAGCGAAAGATACTAAACGTTTTGTGATTTCTCCTCCGACAGAACCGTTAGCGCGGGAAGTTGTTTCCGCTCCAAGGTTAACGCCGAATTCAGAAGCGATTTCAAGTTTCATTTGATCGATAGCCTGAGCTGCGCCAGGAACTAGTAAGTCATTTGAAGAATTTTGGTTAGCCATGTGTAAAATCTCCTTTTTGTTTAGTGTGGTTGGGTTAACTGGAGTTGCACCAGTCTGTGGACCCGTCTCGGGTGTCACTGCCCCTCGGCGTAACCCAATGCTTGCCGGCTTGTTACTAGTATTATGTTAAAATGCCCGGAAGCTCATGCGGATAATTGAGTGGTAAATCTTGAGAAGCTAAAAAAAGCTTAGCCGTTCAGGCTAAGCTAGTCATAAATATGAAAAAGCATCAGTTCATGTATCTCATTTTTAAGAGCAGGCTCGTCAGCGCGGGCGGGAAACAAGTCTCCCCATTCAATTTCACCGCTTTTATGATAGATGCCTTCATAATGGGTTCCTTTATAATAAAACGAAATGCTCCATCCGGGCAGCTTCTCTTTTTGGAACAACGGTTTCCAGCTAAAATGCGAAATCATTACGCCACGCTCCTTAAAATTGATATCCATTGACCTGATACGAACGATTATTTTCATTGTATCACTGTTTCAGAACATCATTGAAGAGGTCTTTGTGCGGCAGTTTGTCCTAGGTTTGGAAAAAGGTAAGCCCGCTTTATCAAAAAAAGCGGACAGATTACGAAGGCCATAACGCATCATGGGAGGTGATCGCCTTCTCGGATAGATAGGATGCGTATTCAAAGCTTCTTCGTTTTGTCAAAGAATCAACATGATGCAAGTTTGGATGAGAAAAAATACTGCGGCCCGGACGTGAATTCGCTTCAAACATCCATACCTTACCGTTCTGATCAATGCCAAAATCGAAACCGATCTCCCCGATAAACCCCTCGATATGGTCGTGAAGCACATGACTTGCCGTCAGTGCTGCAGCAGAAAGCTTTTTAATGACCTCAATTCTTTCAGCGGGATCATCATATACTTCCGCAAGTGTTTTTACCGTTCCGCCATTCGAAAGATGGGTTGTAATGCTGTTTTCTCCGGAAATTTTGACGGCTATGGCTGTCACCGTCCATTTCCCTTTTCTGTTTTTATTCGTATGGACGCGGAAATCCGCTGGTTTTCCTTGAAATTTGATCAGATCCACACCTTGCTGAATGAGAAAGTCGGATGGATCGTGCTGTTTTTGAAATTCTGCCAGAAATGCAGCGGCATCGGAATAATTGATTGCAGAAAACGTTTTGGCATCGTTCGTATGTTTCACCGTCAGGCCATCGTCTGTTTTTGTCAGCTGATAAATTCCGGTGCCGAGTGCTCCGTTTGCAGGTTTGATATAGACTTTTTTGTATGCATCACAGAGTTCTGCAATTCTTTCCACAGATGGTGTCAGCTCCGATTTTGGCAAAAAAGGAGCTGTTCTCGGATCTTGTTCGAGCAATTGATGAACGCTCCATTTATTAAAAAATGTTTTATTAAACCATGGGATTTGATATTCATCAATCAGCCGTTTTTTTGTATGCTGCAGGAGAAGCGAATCTTCAATTTTTCGGTTTGGCAACCGGTCATAAACGACATTTGGCAGCGGGACGATTTTTTTCTCCCAGCCGTTTTCCCTGTAAAGGAGCGCTTCAATTGTGCCTTCCTCCCAATTGATTTGATGCGCGCCAAAAACGAAACAGTAGCCTCCTGCTTGCTCGTGTAACGTCACAAGCTTAGAAAAAAAGAGGGAACGGTCCTTAAAAGGGCGCTCAAGAGATACGGAAAACCCCGCCGTAAAGATACCGATCAGCGGTCCGATATGAACCGTATGATCATGAATCAGAATGTCAGCCCTGCTTCGGTGGGGAAGCAAAAGCTCATGAAACAGATTTTCAGAGAGAAGCACGGTTTGTTCTAGATGCTGTCTATAAGAAACGTGGCATCTGACAACCTTCGTCCCGAATGCGGCATGCAAAAGTCCGTCTTGCTTTAGAGATGAGGGCAGAAACAGGGTATTTTCACTGGTTTTGTCTATGCCGATCAAAAACCGTTTACCATTCACGCGGAAGAACTCCTTTCTGGCTTTGCTCGGAAAACAGGTATTGGCAGCGTTTAAGGGGGCAGGTGTACAGCTGTTCTTTTTGCTCGGGAGAGACACGCAGGATTGATTTTCTGCCGGGTTTGGAATTGATATCCATGATCCAAATTCTCCCGTCCTTTGCAAGGCATATATCGAGTCCGAGTTCAAACAGCGGTCCGTAGCGCTCGTCAAGATAATACGGAACCGATTGGGTGATCGAGAACACGTCATCAAGTAAGACCACTTGCTGTTTTTTCGGTATATCTTCAAACCACGAATCAAATGTCAGTGCATCAGATCCGCCTGACAAATTGGCCAGCAGCCCATGTTTGTATCCTCGTCTTACTGCCTTGCCGACTGTATTCCATTCACCTGCTTCGTTTTTTTCCATGAACAGGCGGATATCACATGGGTATTGTTCCTTATCTTGAATATTTAAATAAGGCTGAAGCAAATATTGGTGCTGAAGCACTTTTTTGCACCATGTTTTGAAAGAAGTTTGGTTGGAAAAGGTTTTTGACTGCTTATCCTTTCCGATGTGATAAGTGGCAGTGATGTTTTTCTTGCCCAGCTCCAAAAGAATTACGCCTCTGCCTCCTGCACCGAACGCCGGTTTTAGGATGCAGGCTTTTTCTTTAGATAAAAAGGAGTGGATTTGCTCATAACGGTTCACCTTCATCGTTTCCGGAATATAGGGGTTAATGACAGCATGCTGCTGCAAATCTTGAAGGACGGTCCACTTATCTGGCAAGCCCAGCCCGATGAATTCCGTTTTCGGATATTTTTTGAGCCACTCAACGATCGGTTTTGCTTTTTGGGATTGTGAATCCTTGCCGTAAAAACAGCGGTCATAAATATAATCTGGTATTGCCATTTCAGTTTCGTTCCATGTGCTGCTGGCCGAATGATAGACTGATGCTTTCACACGCAAGGTGTCAGGTGAAATATCAAACGGCGTAAACCGGATGAAACGTATGCCAAATTCGGGTGCTCTTTTGGCCAGCTCTGCGGAATAGTCCGCTTCATGCTGGCGGGATAAGGACATAAAACCAAGTGTTATCATGGTGAGACTCCCCCTTTTATTCAAAAGCTGCCGGCGGGTGTCAGCAGCTTTACGCTAAATACATGTAAACGGTATTCTACTCTACAGAATACGATTCTCCACCTTGCCCTATTCCAGATGAACAAGCTGATTTTATGACAACAGGAATTTGTCTCCTTATTTGCTAAGTGATTGCATCAACCTCTATAATACGAATAGATATATCATCTATATGAAAAAAAGCTGAAGCACAGATGGAGGAAGATGAATAGGAATGGGTATTGCAGGAACCTTTATTTTTATGATCGTGATCGGCGCCGTCATTGGCGCGGTGACGAATCATTTAGCAATTCAAATGCTATTTAGGCCTTATAAGGCGTACTATTTGTTTGGAAAACGAGTCCCTTTTACCCCCGGGCTGATTCCAAGAAGGCGGGATGAACTGGCAAAACAAATGGGACTGATGGTCGTCAATCATCTGTTAACCCCTGAGGGCATTAAAAAGCGGCTCGTCTCTGATACAGCCAAAACGCAGGCTCTCCAAATTGGGGAGCAGCTGATTCAAAAGCTGACACTTTCTGAAATGACAGTAAAAGAAGCGCTTGAAAAAGCCGGGGTGAAGAGTGCTGATGAAGCGGCAGATGCATGGATCAGCAACTGGACGGATGATAAGCTGAATCAGCTTTTCCGCCAATACGAGCACCAATCGTTAAAAGAGCTGGTGCCTTTGGAAGTGCAGGAAAAGCTTGAGGAAAAGATCCCGATGATTTCAGGATATATATTGGCACGCAGCGTCAGATATTTTGAAAGCGATGAAGGAAAAATCCGACTCGGCAATATGATTGATGATTTTTTAAAAGAGCGCGGCATGCTTGGAAGCATGGTGCAAATGTTTTTGGGCAATACAAGCCTCGCAGACCGCGTGCTGCCGGAGCTGCTGAAGTTTCTGAGGAACGAGGAAACAAATAGACTGCTTTCTGATCTTTTGAAAAACGAATGGGGCAAGCTGAGAGAGTATACGTTTTATGAAGCAGACGAAAAATGGAATGCCAAAGCGCTTATTTTCAGCCTGAAACGAAGCGTGCTGAAAACATTTTCGACTGCTCCTTTCTTCGACAATACGATTGGCAGTCTTGCTGTCCGCTATGAATCTGAGCTGGCCCAGCAAATGCTCCCGGCGCTGTTAGACAAATTGCTTGAAGGGATTTCGGCCAATCTTGAAAGTGTTTTAAAACGGATGCGCCTTGAGGAGATCGTCAAGGAGCAGGTGGATCAGTTCCCGGTGCAGCGTCTTGAAGAAATGGTGCTGTCCATTTCAAAAAAAGAATTTAAAATGATTACTTATTTGGGAGGCCTTCTCGGCGGGATCATAGGTGCGATTCAAGCGCTGTTTGTCATCCTTTTTTAAGAAGAAATGGTTTGTGATTAATGAAAGGAGCTCCATAGTTTGTTATAGTGGAGTGGTATGTCAAATGGCAATGATGAAAGGAGCTATTTATAATGGCTGTTAATTTTTATGATGTAGCGTATGATCTGGAAAAAGCATTACGCGGGAGCGAAGAGTTCACCCGTTTAAAAAACCTTTACGATGAGGTAAACGCAGATGAATCAGCGAAGCGCATGTTCGAAAACTTCCGTGACGTGCAGCTTAGACTCCAGCAAAAACAAATGGCAGGAGAAGAAATTACACAAGAAGAAGTGACACAGGCTCAAAAAACTGTTGCGCTTGTACAGCAGCACGAAAAAATTTCTCAGCTGATGGAAGCGGAACAGCGCATGAGCATGCTGATCGGTGAATTGAACAAAATCATTATGAAGCCTTTAGAAGAGCTTTACGGCAGTGTTGAAGGCTAATGAAGCAAATCCCTTCTTGGAAAAGAAGGGATTTTTTATTCATTCAGCAAATTTCGAAATCCAGTGAGTCTTTTGTCTCTCCGTTGATAATCACTGATAATGTATGAGTGCCTTTGTAATGTTTTCTGGTCGTTAGGTCCTTAAAGGAATGATTTTTTGTGTATGACTTCGTTTCGTTTTTTCGAATAGTTGTTTCTGTTATTTTAAATATTTTTTGATGACGCTGGCCCCTTGCTTTGACAAAATCAATCGCGTACTCAATTCTCACTTTTTGATCCCTGTCTGATCGAACAGAAAAAGAAAATGCAATGCTTTCGCCAATGGCTATACGGCTTGGTTGGCATGTTAGATCATGTATTTGTATTGAATCGGCATTTTCATAACCAAAAAGCGCTAAGGCTTGTTTATCACCCTTTTTTAATAAGGTACGATAGGCGTGTTTGATGATCCAATCAGAATAGGGATGTGTTCCGTACCATTGATCTGCGACTTTTCTCAGCAAATGAGGATGTGTTTTTGATATATCATTCAGATTGTTGGCCACGCTTTTTCGTACATATAAGGACTCGTCCTGCATCAGATTCTCAAGGATCGGCAGAACCGGAGAAGGGTCCGATTTCAAAGCGGGTATCGATTTTCCCCATGGCAGGCGGGGTCTGCTTCCTTCACTCGCAAGTCTTCTCACGTGCTCATTTTCATGCTCAGACCATGCAAGCAATTGTGCAATCATTTTGTCTTGATCCAAAAGCAAAAAAGGCCTCACAGCGAATTCTGAAGTAGAATATTGCGTAAAGTATTCCAATGCGTGTATCGATTCATCCCAATGCGCTAACCCGTACTGCTCCACATAATCAGGGAATAGAATTCCGCTGAGTCCTTTAAAATGAGGGGCAGCATCCCGTAAAATGGCCACCGCTTCACCGAAATGTTTTGGCAGTGTTTCGTATAAGGAAACTGTAATGCGGCGCATCCGCTCTTTTAATGCGAGCCCAGGCCATTCTTCCTTCAGTAAATGTTCCTCAAATCTGTCTTGGTTAAAATCAGGATAGGATGCCTTAACATGGTGTATTAATCGAGATAGTAGTTTTTCATTGTATATTTCTTTTAAATCAGCCATCTAATCACCGCTTTATCGCTTAGTATGTATATTATATGAGAATATATGTTCTGCATCAAGTGTCGTGTTCCAAAAATTGACAATTAGTGCTACCTCAGGTATACATCACCTGGTCACTTTTTTTAGTTAAAAAAACCCTTGTCATCTGCAAAGAAAACTGAGATAATACCATTGAAAGCGCCTACACTTACCTGATTTATAAATGGATACGGTCGCATATCATGCCGTTATATAGAGGGGATAAGCAACAGAGAGTAAGTGTTCGGAGCGCATCATTGGTCAAACAAGGGGTTCCTGATACATGATTTTTCGTAAATCGAAATAACGATATTAGGGAGAATGGCTGCTTCGATCGTATCCTATATGTTTCAATCCACAAAGTCTGCTGAGCCAGGCTTTTTTTGCTTTGCGGAAAAGGTTGTTCTAAACACAGAGACAGGGTCATATCTTATACACAAGTACAGTCATCAAGGAGGGGGACATCTCTGTGTCAAAACAACTGCTTGCCTTAAATATAGATGGAGCGCTGCTTCGGTCGAACGGGAAGATTCATCAGGCAACGAAAGACGCGATTGAATACGTTAAGAAAAAAGGGATTTACGTCACGCTCGTGACCAACCGCCATTTTCGTTCAGCACAGAAAATCGCGAAATCGCTGAAGCTTGATGCCAAGCTGATCACCCATAGCGGGGCATACATTGCTGAAAAAATAGACGCCCCGTTTTTTGAAAAAAGAATTTCTGACGATCACACCTTTAATATTGTTCAAGTGCTGGAGAGCTATCAATGCAATATTCGGCTTCTGCACGAGAAATATTCTATTGGAAACAAGAAAAAAGTAAATTCGAATTTATTGGGGAAAGCACTCATTCACCCGTCTGATCCGATCTTTTATCCAGTCCAGTTCGTTGAATCATTAAGCGATCTTCTCATGGATGAGCCGGTAAGTGCGCCTGTCATCGAAGTGTACACGGAGCACGACATCCAGCATGACATCACAGAAACAATTACGAAAGCCTTCCCTGCGGTTGACGTGATTCACGTAAACGATGAGAAGCTGAATATCGTCCCGAGAGGTGTCTCGAAGGAAGCGGGCCTGGCCCTCGTCGCTTCAGAGCTGGGGCTGACCATGGATGATGTCGTGGCCATCGGGCATCAGTATGACGATCTCCCGATGATTGAACTTGCCGGCCTTGGGGTAGCGATGGGAAACGCCGCTCCGGAGATCAAGAGAAAGGCTGATTGGGTCACAAGGTCCAATGACGAGCAGGGTGTCGCTTATATGATGAAAGAATATTTCCGAATGCAGCAGCGAAAAGGATTTCTTGATAAGTTCCACATGAAACGTGTATAAAAAAAGCCGCTCGCGCCCTGACAGGTGCGGCGGCTTTTTTGCCGGATTGATTTTAGCGGTTTATTTCTGTACACTAAAGAAAGTTTTGAATCTGATAAATTAGGTGATGACGTTGCAAATTAAAATAGAAGGCATACATGATGACCGCCTGCATCGGCCTCTGCAAAATATTGCAAACTTGTTTTATGAAGAGTGCGAGCTTGTGTACGGCGGAGATGAGCCCGCAGATGTTGCTATTTCTTTAGCGTGCTCACAAACGGATGAGCAAGTGACGGTTTCGGGAGAAGTGAAGGGAACTGGCATTACGGAGCAGCATACAAAATCTTTTTCTCCCGGCATGAATGAAAAAGAAGCTTTTAAGCAAGTGAAAAACACGATTTCTTATGTGTACCTTAATCTTCTTCAAGCACATACGGGCATCACGCAAAAGTGGGGAATCCTCACAGGTATCCGGCCGACAAAACTGCTTCATAAAAAGCTGCAAAGCGGAATGTCGAAGGAGCAAGCGCATGCTGAATTGAAAAAAGACTATTTAATTCATGATGAGAAAATCGAGTTAATGCAGGAAATTGTAGACCGGCAGCTGGCGGCAGTGCCGGATCTGTATGAAGTAAAGGACGAAGTCAGCATTTATATCGGCATTCCGTTCTGTCCGACAAAATGCGCGTACTGCACGTTCCCTGCGTACGCCATCCAAGGGCAGGCGGGCAGAGTCGGTTCATTCTTATGGGGGCTGCATTACGAAATGCAGAAAATCGGCGAATGGCTGAAGGAGCATGATGTTAAGGTTACAACCATTTACTTTGGCGGCGGGACGCCGACAAGCATTACAGCGGAGGAAATGGATCTGCTGTATGAAGAAATGGTCCGCTCCTTCCCGGATGTGAAAAACATTCGCGAGATTACGGTGGAAGCCGGCCGCCCTGACACGATTACAGAAGAAAAACTCGCCGTGTTAAACAAATATGACATTGACCGGATCAGCATCAATCCGCAATCCTATGAAAACGAAACGCTAAAGGCGATTGGACGGCATCATACAGTTGAAGAAACCATTGAGAAATATCATCTATCACGCCTGCACGGCATGAATAATATCAACATGGACCTGATTATCGGTTTACCCGGGGAGGGCGTGAAGGAGTTCAGGCACAGCCTTTCAGAAACGGAAAAACTGATGCCGGAATCTCTTACGGTTCATACCCTTTCCTTTAAACGGGCGTCTGAAATGACAAGAAACAAGCATAAGTACAAAGTCGCTGGCAGGGAAGAGGTTTCTCAAATGATGGATGACGCGGTAGCCTGGACGAAAGATCATGGGTACATGCCTTATTATTTATACCGCCAGAAAAACATTCTTGGAAACCTTGAAAATGTCGGATACTCTTTGCCTGGACAAGAAAGCATCTATAACATCATGATTATGGAAGAGGTGCAGACGATTATCGGCATCGGCTGCGGCGCAGCAAGTAAATTTATTGATCGTGAGACAGGGAAAATTACGCACTTTGCCAATCCGAAAGATCCGAAATCATACAATGAGCGCTTCGAGCACTACACGGACGAAAAGATCAAATATTTAGAGCAGATTTTTGAGAAAACAACAAAGCAGCACTGATTTACAGTGCTGCTTTTTTTATCCCCTTTTTTTTGCAGGCTGAACATCAGGCTTCCATTTAAATACCATGTTCAGCAGGCGGTAGATTCGTTTTGATTCCTTTGTTAAAAGCGGTCCTAAAATCGCCAGTATGAGGACATATAATGCCGCAAATGGCTTTAATGTGGCTGACAGGCCGCCGGCTATCCCGAGATTGGCAACGATAATCGAAAACTCGCCCCGTGATACGATCGTCAGGCCGATATTCGATGAAGCTTTATGGGAAAGCCCTGCGCGCCGTCCTGCCACCATTCCGGCGATAAAGTTCCCGAGGATGGTCAAAATCACTGCTCCCAGCGCAAGCCAAACCGCTTCACCGAGCGAAAACGGGTCGATGCTGAGTCCGAAGCTGAAAAAGAACATTGCTCCAAAGAAGTCGCGAAACGGAACAACTAGATGCTCAATCCGGTCAGAATGCTCTGTTTCAGAAAAAACCAAACCGAGCAGCAGCGCGCCAATCGCTTCTGCTACATGAATCGTCTCTGAAAACCCGGCGATAAAAAAGAGTGCGGCAAAAATGACGATAATAAACACTTCATTTGAGCGAATATCCAACAGTTTATTCAATAGCGGCGGGAGCTTTCTGGCTGCAATAAAGAACAGCAGCATATAACCGAAGGCGATCAAAATGGACAAGAGCGCACTCCCTACGGATGTCGCATCACCTAGCACAAGGCCGGACACAACCGACAAATACACGGCAAGGAATATATCCTCGAACATAATGATGCCAAGAATCAGCTCGGTTTCCGGATTGGCCGTTCTTTTTAAATCAACGAGCACTTTTGCGACAATTGCACTTGACGAGATTGTGATGACGCCTGCGAGGACGAGGACTTCCAGAAAGGAAAACCCGGTGATAAACCCATAAAGCATTCCGAGGCTGAAATTAATCAAGATATAAATCGTTCCGCCGATTGCGATTGATTTTCCGGATTTGATTAATTTTCCAACGGAGAATTCGAGTCCGAGATAGAAAAGGAGGAACAGCACACCCATCCGTCCGAAAAACTCGATAATTTCACTGCTTTCTATAAATGTAAGGTCGATAATCCCTACTTTCGGCGCGTGCGGTCCAAGCAGCATTCCAAGCACAATCAGAAATGGAATAATTGAGAATTTAATTTTATTGGCGATTAGACTGGCAATCGCCACAAGCACAAGTGCAGTCCCGACTTCAAATACAAGATGATCCATCGGCCGATCACACGCCCTCTCCAGAAAGAAAATCGTGAATCAGCTTCTTCAGATGCTTTCTTTCACCTGAGAGGACAAGTGTGTCATTTTCTTCAATGACCGAATCGGCTCCGGGATTTAAAAGCTTCTCCTGGCTGTGTTTGATGATGGCAATCACAGTGACGTCGTAGTTTTGGCGGACATCAAGCTCTCCGAGTGTGCGCCCGATCGATTTTGCGCCTTTTTCGACCTTAAACCATTCAATAATGAGATCGCTGAAGGCCATTTCGATGGACTCAAGCGCTTGCGGTTTATAGACCATGCCCCCTAAGATGGCAGCAATTTGCCTTGCTTCAGCATCATCCAATGAGATATTGGAAAGAAGCTCATCCGGATCTCGGTCATTAAACCGGTAAATTTCTCTTCTTCCATCATCATGAATGATAATCGTCATTTTTTCGTGACTTCTTGTTTCGATTTCAAATTTTTTGCCGATGCCAGGCAAATCATTCTCTTTAATATTCAATGAAAATCCCTCCGAATGTAGTGTTGGCTAAATGGGGTAAGTTACAAACAAAACGTGAACATGTATATTCGGAGGTAATTAGACTGGTATTTGACAGGAACGGCACAGACCTTTTCCAGCCTGTTTATCAGCGGTTCGTCAAGAGGTTTGACAGACAGCTGCCTGACAGATTGCGCCAGCGGGCTGTACTCTTTGATCAGCTCTGCCGGATACATGCTGCCCGGCGACGGCGTTTTGGCCAATTGTGTTTCCTGCGGATATGAGGACATAGGCACATAGCTGTCAGTGCTTGCTTCAAGCTGGGAAGGCAGAACCACGTCCGAAGGGGGAAAGTACACCATAAATAAACTTAGCAGAAAACTGATCAGCAATTTATCCATGTTCCTTCCCTCCTTTCTCATCCTGATATCCCTTCTTTTTCACTATATAAAACTTTATGTTTTCATTCAAACAATATGCATTTTTCAGTATCTATTGACCTTGAAAAATAAAAAGGTTTATTTGAGAGTGGCGGGGAATGTATAGGAGAAAGAAAAAAGAAAGCGTATACATGGAGGTGCTTCATATGGAGTTTATTCAATATGAATGTAATGGGGCCGTAGCAGAGATTATCCTGAATCGACCTGACGCCCATCATGCCTTGAATGAACAAATGCTGTCTGAATTGAAGGAAGCGGTCGAAATGGCGGCTGCAAGCGAGGCGCTCATCGTTCTCCTGAGAGGAAGCGGGAAAGGTTTTTCGGCCGGCGGAGACATCCGAATGATGACATCAGAGCATGACCCTGATCAATTTAAGCAACTGATGGATACGATTGAGGCTGTCACTCTGACGCTATATCAGATGAAGAAAGTGACAATTGCAGCTATTCACGGCGCTGCTGCGGGATTGGGCCTGAGTTTGGCACTTTGCGCTGACATTGTGCTTGCGGAAAAAAACGCCGTTCTCGCGATGAATTTTATCGGCATCGGGCTTGTTCCGGATGGCGGAGGTCATTATTTGCTGAAGAAAAGAATTGGGGAGGCGAAGGCGAAAAAGCTGATTTGGAGCGGGAAAAAACTTTCCGCCGCGGAAGCCGCCGATATGGGTCTTCTGGATGGGACATTTGCCGGAGACCCTGCGGAAGGCGCAAGGCCCTTTATCGAAACCCTGATGGCCTCACCTCTATTGGCGATGATCGAGACGAAAGCCATCTTTCAAAGCCTCCAGCTTGAAGAACTGAAAAAGGTGCTTTCTCTAGAGCGCAGCGCCCAAGAAAAAATGAGAAGGACCAAGGATCACCAAGAAGGAATCCGTGCCTTTTTAGAAAAACGGGAGCCGAAGTTCCAAGTGTAACAGATCAGCCGGGAAGCTGATCATCTGTGAAACAAAATCAGCTTTCCGGCTGCATTAACTAAACGATGGGTATGACTGAGAAGCTCTTTTTCTTTTAACAGGGCTTCACCATGCGTTTTTGCCGCTTCTTCATTTTCAGCCTCGAATCGCTCATTTACCAGTGTTGTTCCCGCAGGATCAAAAGCTGTAAGGAAATAATCAGCCATAGGTTTCCCTCCATTTACAAGATTTATCGTTCTTTCTTCAATTATATTCCAAACAGGGAATCAAAATCCTTTATTATGTTTCCTCCAAAATTAGTATATAATGGGTCAGGGAAGGAGGAGATTAAGTGCTAACGATTGATCATGTCACGAAGACATTTGGAGATTATAAGGCCGTTGACGGATTAGACTTAGACATTCCGGAGCAGCAAATGTTCGGTCTTTTAGGCGCAAACGGAGCGGGAAAAACGACGACATTTCGCATGATCCTTGGCTTATTAAGCATTACAGAGGGCTCAATCAGCTGGAAGGGCCGCCCTGTGAATTACAGTATCAGCAACAAAATCGGTTATTTGCCGGAAGAACGGGGCCTTTATCCGAAAATGAAGGTAAAGGATCAGCTTGTCTATCTTGCCAGATTAAAAGGGATGGAGAAGCGGGAGGCTGTAAAAGAGCTCGGCACATGGCTTGAACGCTTCAATATAACAAATTACGAGAATAAGAAGGTGGAGGAGCTTTCAAAAGGAAACCAGCAGAAAATCCAATTCATTTCGGCTGTTTTGCATAAGCCTGAGCTGCTGATTCTTGATGAGCCATTCAGCGGCCTGGACCCTGTCAATGTTGAGCTGTTAAAAGAGGCTGTGATCTCGCTGAAAAACAGCGGTGTTTCTATTTTATTTTCAAGCCATCGCATGGAGCATGTGGAGGAGCTTTGTGAGAACCTTTGCATATTGCAGAAAGGAAAACCGGTTGTGCAAGGCAAGCTGAAGGAGATCAAGCGTTCCTTCGGAAAAAAGAATGTTACCATTCACTCCGATGACGATCTGCGTTTTTTGCAGTCTCATGAAGGCATTCTTCAATGGAAGGAAACGGCCGGCGGCGTCAAGCTGCAGATTGCCAATGAAGACATCTCTCAAGAGATTTTTGCCTTGCTCCAAGGGAAAGGGTTCATCAGAAAGTTCGAGCTTGAAGAGCCGTCACTGCATGATATTTTTATAGAAAAGGTGGGGGCCGTCTATGAATAAATTTTGGATCATGCTTTCTCATACATATAAAAATAAGATTATGGCAAAATCCTTTATTATTTCGACTGTCATCACGGTACTGCTTGTTTTAGTTGTAACGAATCTGGAGTCGATTATTTCTCTGTTTCAAGGTGATGACGCCAAAGAAAAAATCGCTGTTGTTGATGAAACAAACGAATTATACCCGATTTTCTCGAAGCAGCTGAAGGCGATTGATACAAACGGCGATCTTGATGTAAAGCAGTCGAAGAAATCGGAGGATGAGGTTACAAAGCAAGTCAAAGATGAAACGTTTGACGGCATGCTCATCATTAAAAGAGATGAAAAAGGAACCATTTCAGGAACGTATAAAGCGTTAACGATTTCTGATGAAAGCACGTATCAAACGCTGCAGCAGGCCTTGACGCAAACCAAAACGGCTGTCGGAACGGCGGAGCTCGGCGTTTCGCAGGAAACAATCAGCAGCCTTTATGCGCCCGTTACTGTCGGGCAGGAGGCGCTGAAAGAGGGAGCCAAGTCTGAGGAAGAGCTGGGCCAGACGGTAGGACTCGTTTATATCATGCTGTTCGTCATTTATTTCTCTGTGATTATGTATGCCAGCATGATTGCGATGGAGGTCGCAACTGAAAAATCATCGCGTGTCATGGAAATTCTCATCTCAAGCATGCCGCCGATTCAGCAGATGTTTGCAAAGCTGCTTGGCATCGGGCTCGTCGGGATCACTCAGCTTGCTGTCATTATAGCAGCCGGCTCTCTGTCGCTTAAGCTGAACAAAACGAGCGACACAGCTTCATCTGTCGGCGGATTCCTTAACCTGACCGACGTTTCAGCAACGACTGTTATTTATGCTGTGATTTTCTTTTTGCTCGGATACTTTTTATACGCGACACTCGCCGCGTTTCTCGGCAGTGTCGTCAGCAGAATAGAGGACGTGCAGCAAACGATCACGCCGATGACGCTTTTGGTGGTCGCCGGTTTTATGATCGCGATGTTCGGCTTGAATGCACCTGATGCAGGATTTATTACGGTAACCTCGTTTATTCCGTTTTTCACGCCAATGATTATGTTCCTGCGCGTCGGCATGCTTGATATTCCGTTTTGGCAGGCGGCTGCAGGAATCGGAATCACACTGCTCACTATTGTCATACTGGCAGTCATCGGCGCCAGAATTTACAAAGGCGGTGTGTTGATTTACGGCAACTCAAGCGCGTTCAAAGCGATCAAACAAGCACTTCGTTTAGCGAAAAATTGATGAAAAAACAGCCTGGGGTTTCTCAGGCTGTTTCTTTTTTGACAGAACGTGCATTCGTAAGAATTCGGTGCTAAAATAAGGGTACTTCATCCTGGAAAGGAGCAGAATGTTGACTGATCTAACCTTTATTCATGCTGCAGATCTTCATCTTGACAGCCCGTTTTACGGGATATCGCACCTGCCGGAACCGATTTTTGCCCGGATTAAAGAAAGCACGTTTGCTAGCGTGAGATATATAATAGACGCCGCAGTGAGAGAAAACGTTGATTTCATTTTGCTGGCGGGAGATCTATTTGACGAAGCCAATCGAAGCTTAAAGGCCCAGCTCTTTTTGAAAAAACAGTTTGAAAGACTCAGAGAGTGCGGGATTTCAGTTTATGTGATCTTTGGGAACCACGATCATCTGGGCGGGGAGTGGACGCCGATTGAATGGCCGGAGAATGTCCACATTTTTGCATCCGCTGATCCTGAAGAAAAATCGTTTTATAAGGAAGGCAGGCGCATAGCAAGCATTTACGGCTTCAGCTACCAGGCCAGAGCCGTAACGGAAAATCAAGCCGCCCGTTATCGGAGATCGACTGACGCGCCGTTTCATATCGGTATGCTCCACGGCACGCTATCAGGAGCTGAAGGGCACGATCCGTATTGCCCGTTTACACATGACGATCTTATGAAAAGCGGGATGGATTATTGGGCGCTTGGCCACATACATAAACGCCAGGTTCTTTCTGCCGAGCATCCGGCAGTCATTTATCCGGGAAACACGCAAGCGCGCCATATGAAGGAGACGGGAGATAAAGGCTATTATCTCGTTCGTGTGACAAACGGAGACATTTCTTATGAATTCCAGAAAGCGCACGATGTGATGTGGGAAAAAGCGGCAGTTGATGTGACAGAGGCAAAGAATATGACCGCCCTTTTCCAAATGGTTGAGGACACGTTTTCGAAGATGCGGACAAAGGGCAGCCCTGTTTGTGTAAGACTGGTATTACAAGGGACGGCGCCGGAATGGCTGCTGAAGGCGCCGAGAGGCACTTTGAATGAGCTTCTTGAAACGTTTCAGGAGCAGGAGGCGGAGGAAGAACACTTCATTTGGCCGCTTGCATTAGAAGATGAGACGGAACAAGAAACGAACCTAACAGACCTTGATCCTTTTTTTGGCGGTTTATTGGAAGACATTGATTGCAGTGATTTATCAGACGTGCTGGAAGGGCTTGAGCGGCACCCTGTGTATAGAAGGCACGCGGACCGGTTTAGCCAAGAGGAGGTAAAGGAAATAAAAGAACAGGCACAGATTTTATTGAAAAGACAGCTTAAGGTGCTTGAAATATGAGGCGGTGAAAGCTTTGCGCATTAAATCTTTACACATTTACCACTATGGGAAATTTTCCAATCAGACCTTTCACTTCTCCGCCTCACCTGTCCAATTAATCTACGGATTAAATGAGGCAGGAAAAACGACGATGATGTCCTTTATTGAAAGCATGCTGTTCGGTTTTCCAAAAACGAAAAAATATGAACCGAAAACAGGCGGTGTCTACGGCGGTGTTCTTGAAGCCGAACATCCTGAGTATGGGGTTGTGAAGATCGAACGGACGAAAGGGACTGCCGAGAAGCTGAGAGTGTACACCGAAAAGGGCGAAGTGAAGCATGGAGATTTTTTAAAGCAGCTGTTCCAAGGCACGGACAGGGCGCTTTATAAAGCCATTTATTCGTTTGACGTATTTGGGCTTCAGGAAATTCACGCCTTTAATCGGGACAAGATTGGGGAGTTTCTGCTGTTTTCCAGCTTGTTTGGCGCTGAAGCCGTCTCTAAGCTTGATTCAAGGCTGGCCAAGGAAAGCGAAAGGCTCTATAAACCAAACGGGCGAAACCCCCAATTGAATCAGGAGCTGGAAACGCTGAAGCAGCTGGCAGCGAAGCTGAAGCAGGCTGAGGCAGAGGAAGCGGGCTATCATCAGCTTCTTGAGGAAAAAAGAACGCTTGAAGCCCGTCTTGAAGCCGCCGAAACCGAATTGAAAGAGGCGGCCGGACATATCCGAATGATTGAGGGAGCGATTGAGCTGAAGCCGCTGCTAAATGAAAAAGCGACGCTGGAACAGGCGATTGCTCAATATCCGGAACAAGCAAGACAATTTCCGGCTGACGGGCTGCATCAGCTGGAAAAATACGAATCTCATCTTCATCCGAAATCAGCACAGCTTGAGGCGCTTCGGGTGAAGATGGCTGAACTGGACAAGCAGATGCAAAAGCTTAACCCGGATAGAGACATATTGGCGAGAGAAACGCTGATACAAGAGCTTTCGGCAGGGTTTCATATGTATCAATCCTACGGAGAACAGCTCGCCGCCATTCAGGCACAGCTGCGCCAGTCGTCTGCACAGGCAGCGGCAGGGCTGGAACAGCTCAATAAAACGGATGAAAATGAACTCCTGAAGATGAACACGTCATATGACTATGAATGGAAGCTTCAGCAGGCGGTACAGCAGTACGTGCAGGCCAGGGACAGAAAACGGCAGCTCGATGAGACATTTGAAATTGCCCGGCAGGAGCTGGAAGACACAGAAAAGGCCGTTCGTGCCGCTTCGTCTGCCATCCTTGAAAACAGCCAAAGAAAAGATAAAGAAGCGGCTCTTAAAGCATATGATGAAGCACAGGGGCAGCATCAGGAGCAAACGAAGCTGAGAGAACAGCTGAAGTTTTTTGAAAGGCAGCAGGCTAAACAGAAAAAGGCTGTGATGTCAGCCGGCATGTTGTTCATCGTTCTCTTTCTGCTGCTGCAGCAATGGATTCCCGCCATATGTATCGGCGCAGCCCTTATCGTGTATTGGGTTGCCGCAGGGAAAAAAGCACCGTCTTCCCGAAACCGGGAGGCGAGACTGCCAATGACGGATATTTCGCCGGCAGAAGCCGAAGCGCTGCGAGAAGCGCTATGGGAGGATGACCGCAATAAACAGCATCTCATCACACAGCGGGCGGTGCTGCAGCAAAAAGAGGCGGCGTATGAAAGGGTCATCCAGCAATTTGAACAGTGGGAAACCGATATGGCTCCGTCCTTTGCTCAGGTTGAGCATTTTATGAAGGAGCTCGGATTCAAGGAAGATCCGTCTTTTTTGCTTGATGCATACAGCTTAATGAAGGATGTCAAAAAAGAAGTGAATAAAAAGCACGAGCTGACCATTGAAGCAGGCAGGCTGAGAAAGCACCGGAGAGCATTCGAAGAACGCGTCAGCATGCTTCATCCTGTGAACCAGAGCCAGGACATCTCCATCTCGGATGCCCTTCACACATTGCGGAAAAGCGTTGAACGAGAAAAAGAAATCGAGAAGCAAAAAAAGGAAATTGAAACAGATATTCATTATACAAAGGAACAGATGCTGGAGCTGGAACAAGAAATACAGTATTTCCACGCACAGATCGAACAGCTATATGCCGTAGCAGCTGTAAAAGACAGAAATGAATTTTGCGCTATGGCAGACATCAGCAGGGAATTGAAGGATACGGAGAACAAACGTTATCACGTAAACGCACAGCTGCAAGGCGGACACCCAGAGGAACTTGAACTGGCGGGGGCCAATACGCTTTCTGAATTGAAAAACCGGCAATTCATTGAGAATGAAAGAAAAGAGCGGCTGACTGAGGAGATCGAACAGCTTCGCAGCCAAATCGCATTGCTCTTGGTCAAACAGGAACAATTAGAGGCTTCTGGGCTGGTCTCAGACCTCAAGCTTCAAACCGAAATGCAAAAAGAGCGTGTGAAAGAGACCGCTAAAAAATGGGCCTCCATACAAATGATTAAACAGGTGATCAGAAACAAATTGGAGCGGCATAAGAAAGTCGAGCTTCCCCGCCTTTTGGAGACAGCCGGAGAATTTTTCCGCCCGCTGACTGACGGAAGCTATCAAACGATTTATTTCTCTGAAACGGATGATTCCATTATGGTCATGAACGGTGATGGAACTGTCTATCATGCCGAAGAACTGTCACAAGGGACGTGCGAGCAGCTGTATACAGCGATCCGGTTTGCTCTGGCCGTTACGCGTCAGGATGGGGCCAGGCTTCCGTTCCAGCTTGACGACAGCTTTGTTCACTTTGATCAGGCCAGGCTGAAACGCGTATTAGACGTTCTTTATGATTTATCTGAAGGCGGACGACAGATTTTGTATTTTACATGCCATGACCATGTAAAAGATGCATTTCAAAACAGCCAAATCATCCATTTGGTGTCATAAAAGAGGTTCTATAGCTGTAAATCGGTATGTGATATACTGGTATTATGTAAGATACGGAGGGAGCTTTAATAGAATGGCTAAAGGGATTATGCTACATGAGGTTGGCGAACAGGTGGACCAATATCTATTGATTAAATCCTCGACGAAAGGGATTGCAAGCAATGGAAAACCGTTTTTAACGCTGATGCTGCAAGACCAGTCAGGTGATATTGAAGCAAAGCTGTGGGATGCCAAGCAAAGTGATGAACTGACCTATGCGCCGCAAACGATTGTGAAGGTCGTAGGGGATGTCCACCATTACCGTGGGCGCACCCAGCTGAAGCTGAGAAATATCAGGCCGGTAAGCGAACATGAAAACGTCAATATTGATGATTTTTTAGAAACCGCGCCGATTCCGAAAAATGAAATGATGGACACCATCACTCAATATATATTTGAAATGAAAAACCCAAATATCCAACGGATAACAAGGTTTTTAGTCAAAAAACACGAAGCTGAATTTATGGATTATCCGGCAGCGACGAAAAACCACCATGAGTTTGTCTCAGGTTTAGCGTATCATGTTGTCTCTATGCTGAATCTGGCGAAAACCATTGCAGATTTATATCCGTCTCTTGATCGTGATCTGCTTTATGCCGGTGTTATCCTGCATGATCTCGGAAAAGTGAAAGAACTGTCCGGCCCTGTTTCCACTTCATATACGGTCGAAGGCAATTTGCTCGGCCATATTTCGATTATGGTCACAGAGCTGTCAAAAGCGGCTGAGGAGCTTCAAATCGATTCAGAAGAGGTGTTAATTCTTCAGCATTTGATTTTAAGTCACCACGGCAAAGCAGAATGGGGCAGCCCAAAACCACCGATGGTGAAGGAAGCGGAAATTTTACATTATATAGACAACCTGGATGCCAAAATGAATATGATGGACAGAGCGCTTGAGCGCGTGAAACCGGGCGAATACACTGAACGTGTATTTGCACTGGAAAACCGTTCCTTTTATAAACCGACTTTTCATAAATAATCAAAAAAGGACTGATGCTGAAACATTCAGCTCAGTCCTTTTTTATGCGTTATTGCCGCTCATAACTCGTCTCACTCCCGCATATGGTTAAGAATAAAGAATCTATGCAAAAGGGGGAGGAGCCCGTGTTATTTTTTCCATGGTGGGTGTATCTTTGTATTGTAGGCATCATTTTCAGCGCATATAAACTTGTGGCGGCAGCCAAAGAGGAAGAAAAAGTAGACCAGTCCTTTATTGAAAAAGAGGGGCAGATTTATATAGAGAGGATGGAAAAGGAGAGAGAACGCCGCAGTTCCCAGCAGCATGACGAAGAAAATCCAAACCATTCCATCGCATAAAAAAAGCTGTGCAGCTCAATGAGCGTGCACAGCTTTTTTTATTATTATTTAGAATTGCTTGAAGATGAAGAGGTGCTGCTGTTTGTTGAAGATGTATTAAATGTGTCTTTCAGGTCTTTATCCTTCACTTCAATGTCAGCTTTTTTCATGACTTTTTGAACAGCTTCCTGAACAGCTGTGCTGTCATTAAGTTTTTGTTCAAGCACTTCAGATTTCAGCTCTTTTTTCATATCTTCGTATTTGCCGCGTTCTTCTGTCTTTTTGATGATGTGGTAGCCGTATTGTGTTTTGACAGGATCACTGACTTCACCTGTTTTTAATTTAAATGCAGCTTTACTGAACGTTTCGTCCATTTGGCCTTCTTTTGCGAACCAGCCAAGGTCGCCGCCTTGTGAAGCAGAGCTGTCTGTTGAGTATTCTTTCGCAAGGTCTTCAAATTTCTCGCCTTTTTTCAGCTTTTTCTCTACTTCTTCAGCTGTCTTTTTATCAGCAACAAGGATGTGGCTTGCACGGATTTTGCCTTTTAAGCCTTCCCAGTACTCTTTGATATCGGCATCTGTTACTTTGATGTTATCTTTAGCCGCTTTTTGTGTCAGCAATTCATATTTTACTTGCTCTTTGAGGTAATCTTTTCCGTATTGGTCTTCAAGGGCAGTATATTGATCGCCAAGCTGTGTTTTGTAATCTTTCAGCTTGTTGTCAATTTCTTTATCTGTAACTTTATATTTCTTGTCTAATACTTTTTCTTGCACCAGCTGTGTCAACACACTTGCACCAGCTGTTTTCTTCATGTTTGTGTAAAGCTCGCCTTTCGTCACATCGCCTGCGTCTGTTTTTGCGATGACTTCTTTGTCGCCGCTGCTGCAAGCACTGAGAGCGAGGATGCTTGTAGCAGTGATAGCTGCTATTGCGATTTTCTTCATTGTTTTCAAACACTCCTAATCATTCC
The DNA here is from genome assembly GCF_026790125.1 of Bacillus sp. N12A5. Taxonomy (NCBI): domain Bacteria; kingdom Bacillati; phylum Bacillota; class Bacilli; order Caryophanales; family Bacillaceae; genus Bacillus; species Bacillus sp. N12A5. The sequence goes on from NZ_JALAMR010000002.1 coordinate 28,444, forward strand.
AAATTAAATTACCTATGCGTATCATAACATATTGTGGCTTTCTGTAAAAAGATTTTAAATAAAGGGCATTCGTCTAGTCAAACTTTTGCTGGCGACATACTTATATATTGATCAAGAAAAGGAGGTATGTAACATGAGCGGAGGATACTCTAACGGATTCGCGTTGCTCGTAGTACTGTTCATTTTGCTTATCATCGTAGGTGCAGCTTACATCTACTAAGCAGCCCGGGGATCGCTTGCACGATAAGCGATCCTTTATTTACACAAGCGCCTAATCGTTTCAATCATGAATTGCATAAGATGTAATTGGTAAATAAAGCTTTTTACAGGAGGTGCTTTTTAAGATGGGTGAAGTATTTGCAGGCGGTTTCGCTTTATTGGTTGTTTTGTTCATTTTATTGATTATCATCGGCGCTTCTTGGCTGTACTAATCAAACAAAAAAGCATAGCTGCTGAAACAGCAGCTATGCTTTTTTCATATTTACACAGTAAAGGAGATCTCCACAAACGAAGAGATCAGTAAAATTAATATAGATACATTAATAAATCGAAATACCTTATCCTGCCGCTCTTCAGGAATCTCTCTGACAAGGCATAATGTATTGGTGAGCCTGTTTATGAAGTATAAAATAAACATGGCAGCCACGATAAAATAGAATAAAATGATGGGAGATTCCCCCTCTCTCTGAACTGTCCCATATTACATTACCAAATATTTATTAAAAAAGATAGAATGCAAATTCAAAAATCGAGGTCTGGCTACTTTTCTACAAGAATATCCAAGCCATCTGCTTCCTGATCTATAAAACAGGCTTTCGGCGCTTGTATCAGCTTGAGAGCCAGCAAGAAGTCAGGCAGACAATAGCCGGCATGTATGCCCGAAATCATGCAGAAATAATGGGCGTGATTTGGAAATGCCAGCGCCGCGTAAAACAGTACAGGCGTAATCAGCAAAAACGGGCTTACGAGCGAAATCAGCATTGTCGTTTTTGGTATCCGTTTCCATGAGCGCATGCGCAATATGTAAACCTTTTTTTCTATTTTTCTTTTTTTGCAGATGATTGGCAGGACATGGATGACTTTATGTACAAATAAAATAACGACGAGCAAACCGCCGAATAAGGGTACGTATTCATCGCTTAAGCTTGTGCCAGGCCGCAGCAGCTCAAATGCTAAAAAGGTAGATATAAAAACCAAAATCATAAAACATACAGCAGTTAATATTATGCGAACGGCGCCATAATCCTTCATGAGATTTATGGTCTTCCAGCAATTCATCAAAGTCATCCTTCCATGCATCTTGAATAGAATCTCAAAATAATTTACTCCTCCCAAGAGAAAAAATCAATGCTTTTTAAGAAAAAATATCATCCGGCAGGTATTTTTTTGAAACAAGCAAACAAACTGCAAAATATGGGGTTAGAACTTTCTTCTCAGTGAAATATCAGCTAAAATAAGATTAAAGATAGAAAGAAGTGGTGTGGATGGATTCGATGGATCATCGCATTGAGCGATTAGAATATTACATACAATTATTAGTGAAAACAGTAGATATGGACAGGTACCCCTTCTATGCGCTTCTCATTGATAAAGGACTGAGCAAGGAGGAAGGGGAAGAGGTTATGAGGATATGCGATGAATTGTCGGAAGAGCTGGCAACACAAAAAGCGCAAGGATTTGTAACTTTCGATAAGCTCCTTGCGCTTTTTGCCGGACAGCTGAATGAAAAATTAGATGTTCACGAAACGATTTTTGCCCTGTATGAGCAGGGGCTTTATCAAGAACTGATGGAAGTGTTTATTGATATCATGAAGCATTTTGATTAGCTGTTTACAGGTTCGAGCTCTTCTGCCGGTTCATCCGCAGTACTGTTCTTTGCTTTTTTCTTCAGCTTTCCGTTTACGCTTTCAAAGTCATTGTCAATATTGGTGAGTGACGTTTCGAAAATTTCCATAAAATCATCGCCGTAGATATGGCGTATCATACACATCATTTCTGCCACTTCAGGAAATTTTCCGAATAAATGATACAAAGGCTGTGACCCTTTAAAAACCGCGTTGCGAGTTGGATCAAATTCCTCAAGCAAGCTCCAGAAAACCTCGGTGCCTTCCTCAGTTAATTGAACGTATGTGTTCCGTTTATCATTCAGCCGTTTGGAGAACCTTAAATATCCTCGTTCTTCCAGCTTTTTTGAAAAGTTGAATGCGGTTGATACGTGCATGACTCCGAATTTAGCGATTTCAGAAATGGAAGCTCCATTCAGTTGATACGCAATCCATAAAATATGATGCTCATTGATATTCAGGTCATACGGTTTGAGCCACTGCTGCCAATCCTTCTCGATCGATTTCCAAAGAGCCTTGCTAAGCTGAGCCATTTTCTGGGTGAAGACCAGAGCCTCTTTCACATCATAGGGCGGTTCCACTCGATTCATTACGTCACCTGCTTCTCTTTTTCTTTTTCTCTATTATGCCAATAAAATAAAGATTAATAAAGATGAAAATGTAAGAATTTTTTAATAAATTCACAAACCATTGCGGTGAGAGGCTTTTTCGGCAAAAAAAAATGCGGGTCCCAGTTTGGACCGCATTTTTTTCTTTTGAATAGGATATTAGTTTTGTAAGGTTTTCTCCAGCTGTCTGATCTTCTCTTCAATATCAGCGATTTCTTTTTGCAAATCCTGCTGGTGAGGCTTGATCTCTTCCTGCCATTTTTTAATTGACGTTTGGAGCTCGCCGCTTACGTCTTTAATGACGTCTGTACTTTCTTTTGCCGCTTTGATCAGCTGGTCTTTTAACGCAAGCCCGTCTGATTTTAAGCGTTTGATCGTTTCTTCGAAAGAATCATAATTGGTTTTCATTTTTTCACGCAGCTGCTTTCCTGAGGAAGGTGCAGATAGAAGAACTGCTGCTCCTCCGATGATGCCGCCTACGAATAGTCCTGTTAATAGAGAACGTCCGTCCGCCATTACAATCACCCCGTCTTTTTCTTGAAAATAGGATTCATTCAGTATTTTTCATTTTTGTTGAAAGCCTGAACTTCTATACATAGCTTGCTTTATTTTAGCATATTTTTTAAGTGAAAAGGAGGGAGAAGGTTGTCTGTCTTTATGATTGTGTTATCCTGCATCACACTTGTCTTCGCTTCAGGCGCTGTTTACTATATCAGACTTCTCAGCCAGGCTGCTTCTTATCCGCCCAAGAAGGTCATCCGGCAAAAAGCGCTTGTTTGTTCAACCGGAACCGCCTTTACACTATGCCTTATCTTTTTCACGAAACTCTTCGCTTAAAACATGCTGGCATGCTGCGGGCTCTTTGTCAAAAAACCTCTCCCGGAAGCGGAAGAGGTTTTGGGTGATAATTATTTAACAGCTTCCAAAAAGCTCGAACGTCTTAAAATCGTTTGTATAATCGGATACATAATGATCATGGCGATAGTATTCAGCACAGTAGCAGGCAGAACAACTGCCGCGAACAATGCGATGAAACCGCCAGGCAAACCGACGATCAATAAAGCTGAAGATAAAAATACAATTCCCGATAAGATAGTTCCGATCGCTGTCAGCACTGCAGCTGCACCTGTTTTCTGGCTCTTTCTGAACAAAAGGAACAGGGTGAAGAACAGAAACGCTGATACAGGTTTATCGATGATGTTAGGAATCTGTCCGGCTGGGAATGCGGTTGTAAGCGCGGAGATGATTCCGGTCACAATCCCGATGACGAGTACGTTTTGCACCCGCGGGAACAGCAGGATCCCCATGAACATCATGATCAGCATCATATCTGGTTTCATGCCGCCTAAAAAGGGCGGAATAATGGAATGAAGCGCTGCGCCGATTGCGGCAAACAGAGCCATAATGACTAACTCTTTTGTTTTCATATCTATGCTCTCCTCTGCTAAGCTTTTTGCCCCCCAATAATATGCTCGTCATTTATTGCGAAGGCTTAAAGAATGTATATGCAAACAGTATACCAAACGGACCGTTTGCATAGCCAGACTTTTTACTCATTTTCTTGCTGGAATTTCTTCATGAACGCAGCTAATTTTTCACAGTCTTCGAGAGACACTGCATTATAAATAGAAGCGCGGCAGCCTCCCACTGAACGGTGTCCGCCAAGACCTACCATTTTTGCTTCTTTTGCTTCTTGAACGAATGTTTTTGTTAATTCGTCATCACGAAGCGTAAAGGTAACATTCATGCGTGAGCGGCTGTCCTTTCTGGCATGCCCTTTATAGAATCCATTGCTTTCATCAATGCAGCTGTATAGAACTTGCGCTTTTTGCTCATTGCGCTGTTCTGCAGCTTCTACACCGCCGTTTTCTTTCAGCCATTCCAGAACAAGGCTCAGCATATAAATCGCAAATGTCGGCGGAGTGTTATAAAGTGAGTCCGCTTTGACATGCGTTGAATATTTCAGGATTTTTGGAACGTTCGCATTTTCATTCTGCAGCCAAGTTTTTTTCATGATGACAACTGTCACGCCGGAAGGGCCGAGGTTCTTTTGGGCGCCTCCGTAGATCACGTCAAACTTGGATACATCGATCTTTCTGCTCAAAATATCGCTGGACATGTCAGCAACGAGCGGAATAGGGGAATTCGGGAATTCCTGCCACTGTGTGCCGAAAATCGTATTGTTGGATGTGATATGTAAATACGCACCGTCTTTTACATCCGAGAGGTCAACCTCCGGAATAAAGCTGTAATTGTCTGCTTCACTTGTAGCAGTGATAGACGTATTTCCGAATAGTTTCGTTTCTGCCAGTGCTTTTTCAGACCAGGCTCCGGTCATGACAAAATGCGCGGTTTTTTCAGGTGTTAAAAAGTTCATCGGAAGCATTGAGAATTGAAGGCTTGCCCCGCCTTGAAGAAACAAAATATCGTAATCTTCCGGAATGCCCATCAGTTCAATTAATAGGCTTTTCGCTTTTTGATGCACCGCTTCATACTCTTTGCTGCGGTGGGAAAGCTCCATAACAGACATGCCGGATTCGTTAAAATCAATAAATTCTTTCTGTGCTTTTTGCAGAACTTCCAATGGCAGCGCTGCAGGACCTGCATTAAAATTCGTTGTACGTTCCATCATGATCTCTCCCTGTTTTCCACGTTAATGTATAAAATAATACAATTATCCTATCACAAAAATTCAGTTTTTTTGATAAAAAATTTGAATTATCAAAAGAAATTGACGGATATTGGCGAAATGTTCACAAATAAAAAAACCTCATCTTATGATGAGGCCAGGCGTTTTGCGATAGAGGAAGAAATGTTTTGAAGATCCTCTGGTTTGTAATCATCAGCATGCGTTTTCCAAACTGCTCCGAATCCGTCTCCTTTTCCGTAGCGCGGGATAATATGCATATGGTAATGGAAAACAGATTGTCCTGCTTTTTCGCCATTATTGTTCAGCGTATTTAAGCCGATCGGTTCAAATTCATCCCGGATCGCGCGGGCGATTTTTGGAACAGCGTGAAAATATTGTTTTGCTAATTCATCCGTAAATTCATACACATTTTCGATATGTGTTTTTGGAATGACAAGTGTGTGTCCCTTTGTCACTTGGCTGATATCAAGGAAGGCCAGCACGTGTTCATCTTCATACACCTTTGCGGATGGAATGTCGCCGGCAATAATTTTACAAAAGATACAATTCTCTGCACTATGCATGAGGGTTCCTCCTTATGAAATTGTTTGGTATGTATACACTCATCGTACCACAGAAATGCAGAAAATAGAAAACAGGATGAACGGCGAGCGTTCACCCTGAATGCAGAGGAAGAGCTTATATAAAGAAAATGTGATATGCCTTTGGTAAGCACCTCATTTGTCAGTAAAATGAAGACTTGTTAATGCTTAACGATTCCTGCGATAAACACCTCATTTGACAATTTGCTTCATAAGAAGAATTCATCAATTCAGTGAAGAGAAATGTTTGAGCATTGGACATGTTTATTTTCTATCCAACTGTATCTAAGACGTCTTTGACAAACACCTCATTTTTCAGTTGATATGCTTTTCCTCTACGACCATTATGATGTCCAGAAACCTGTTTCTTTATGACAGCAAATTCATCATTTGTTAAAAGGGAATTGTTTCAAATCGGGCCTTGTTTTTGGTACTATGAAGAAAAACAATATAAGGGGAGAAACTATGTCTCTGCTATCGGTAAAAGACTTAACCGGCGGATATACAAGAAATCCGGTGTTGAAAAACGTATCATTCACCCTTGAACCGAATCAAATTGTAGGTCTAATCGGGCTGAACGGTGCAGGTAAAAGTACAACCATCAGACATGTCATCGGGCTGATGGACCCGCATAAAGGATCAATCGAATTAAACGGAAAAACCTTTGCTGAGGACCCGGAAGGCTACCGCTCTCAATTCACCTATATCCCTGAAACACCTGTTTTATATGAAGAGCTGACGCTGATGGAGCATCTTGAATTAACAGCCATGGCTTACGGCCTCTCAAAAGAAACGATGGAGAAAAGGCTGCCGCCGCTTTTAAAGGAATTCCGAATGGAGAAGAGGCTGAAGTGGTTCCCGGCTCATTTTTCCAAAGGAATGAAGCAGAAGGTTATGATCATGTGCGCATTTTTGGCTGAACCCGCGCTCTATATTATCGATGAGCCTTTCCTGGGGCTTGACCCGCTTGCGATTAACGCGCTGCTTGAGCGGATGAATGAAGCGAAAAAAGCCGGGGCGAGCGTGCTGATGTCAACGCACATTTTGGCAACGGCAGAACGCTATTGTGATTCGTTCATTATTTTACATAACGGCGAGGTGCGGGCGCGAGGCACGCTGTCCGAGCTCAGAGAGCAGTTTGGAATGAAGGACGCGGCGCTGGATGATCTGTATCTTGAGCTTACAAAGGAAGACGCTGGCCATGAATAATATGCTTGATATTTGGCAGTCGCGGCTGCAGGAGCATATCAAAGAAACAAGAACGTACATGAAATATATGCTCAACGATCACCTCGTCATTGTTTTGATCTTTTTTCTCGCGGGCGCTGCAAGCTGGTACAGCAAATGGATCCGGGACATTCCCGCTCACTTTCCGTCCTTCTGGGTGATGGCCGTGCTGTTTTCGCTCGTGTTGACAAGCTCTTACGTGCGGACGCTTTTGAAGGAGGCTGACCTTGTCTTCTTATTGCCGCTAGAAGCGAAAATGGCGCCTTACTTGAAGCAGGCGTTTGTCTACAGCTATGTGTCTCAGCTGTTTCCGCTGATTGCGCTGAGTCTTGTTGCGATGCCGCTTTATTTCGCCGTCGCACCTGGGGCTTCGCTTGCATCATATGCGGCAGTCTTTGTCCAGCTTTTACTACTGAAAGTGTGGAATCAGGTAATGGAATGGCGTACAACCTTCCAGAATGACCGCAGCTTGAAACGGATGGATCTTATCATTCGCTTTGCGGCGAATACGCTCGTTCTCTATTTTGTATTCCAATCTGTTTATATGTATGCGCTTGTGGTCTATGTCATTATGGCTGCTCTGTATCTGTATATGTCTTCGGCAGCGAAACGGAAAACGTTTAAATGGGAAAGCCATATCGAGTCCGAATTAAGACGGAAGCAGCGTTTCTATCGGATTGCCAACCTGTTCACTGATGTGCCGCATTTACGAAAGCAAGCGAAACGCAGGGCCTATCTTGACTTTTTGCTGCGGCTCGTGCCATTTGAGCAGCGCAAAACGTTTACGTACATGTTTGCCCGCGCCTTCTTTCGTTCTAGTGATTATTTGGGCCTTCTCGTCAGATTAACGGTTATTTTCGCGCTGATTATTATGTATGTATCGGCAAGCCCGCTGATTGCAGGGGTTTTGACTGTGTTTACCATTTTCATTACGGGTGTTCAGCTTCTGCCGCTGTTCGGCCACTTTGACCATCTGGCGCTTCAGGAGCTTTACCCTGTGAAAAAAGAAACGAAGCTGAAAAGCTATTTCTCCCTATTAAAAACTGCGCTTAGCACTCAAGCTCTGCTGATGTCGGCTGCATCTGCGTACGCTGCCGGCTTGACAGGTTTTCTGTACGCGCTGATCGGTTCTGCCGTTCTGATTCTTGTTGTTCTGCCGTCTTATATAACAACAAGACTGAAAAAACATGGAAAGCTGTGAACTGAAAAGGGGTAGTCAAATGACAGACAACCAGATGCTGATGCAGGAAGCCCTTCAATGGAAAATGCATTTTTTGCGAAAGGATTCCATGTTTGAACGCTTTTCGAAGCGTGTGCAAACGAAGGTGAATGAGCGGATTCCTGAAAAAATCCATACAGTCGTCACTGAGAGCGTGAAAAAAATGGTGGAAGCGACAATGGCAGGCTCCAATATCATCACCTATAAAAAGGATACAAGTGCACTGTCGCTTAGTGAAAAAAACGAATTGGCGAAAAAAACAATTGCTTCTTATCAGAAAGTGGCAGCTGCTGAGGGAGTCGGCACCGGAGCGGGCGGCATTTTTTTAGGCATTGCCGATTTTCCGCTGCTGCTTTCTATTAAGATGAAGTGTTTATTTACTTTATCTTCAATATATGGCTTTGATGTGAAGGATAAACAAGAGAGAATGTTCTTGCTGCTTATGTTTCAGCTTGCGTTTTCGAGTGATGACTGCCGCAAATCGCTTTTTTCTGTCATTGAAAATTGGGAGACGGAGAAAAAGAGCATCGACTGGAGAGTGTTCCAGCAGGAATATCGCGATTATATCGACGTCGTGAAGCTTTTTCAGCTTTTGCCGGGCATAGGAGCGGCAGTCGGAGGAATTGCCAATTATAAGCTGCTAGCTCAGCTTGGAGAGACGGCCAGACACGTTTTTCATCTGAGGATAGTAAAGGAAACAGCCGGAGAATAAACACTCCGGCTGTTTTTTTATAGTAAATGATAGGTGATCGCAGCGCCCGCAAGAACCTTGGCCGCTGTCAGCATTGCTTTTTCATTGATATCGAATTTCGGATGGTGGTGGGAATAGACCCGCTCTGGCTGTTCAGGAGCAGCACCTGTAAAGAAAAAAGTGCCTTTTACGTTTTGTAAGTAGTAAGCAAAATCCTCGCCGCCCATTTGCGATTCACCGTCAATAACCTGCTGAACACCCTCAGTGTTTTTAGCGATGCTGACCAAGTGGCTCGTTTCTGCAGGATGGTTCACAACCGCTGGATAACCCCGTTCATAGTTGTACTCATAGGAGGCGCCGTGCATGCTGCATACTCCTTTTACAACTGCTTCAATTTCTTTCTCCAGAATGTCCCGGACATTTTCATCAAAAGAACGCGCTGTGCCGATGAGTGCCGCTTGGTCTGCGATGACATTAAACGGGTTGTCGGCGATGAAGGAGCCTGTTGAAATGACGGCGGATTGAATCGGATTGACTTTGCGGCTGACAATGTGCTGCAAAGAGGAAACGATTTGCGAGCCGATCAGGACGGCGTCTTTTGTATCATGCGGGTGAGCGCCGTGGCCGCCCTTTCCGTGGACTTTAATCGTAAATCGGTCCGCCGCCGCCATTACGGCGCCTGGGCGGCATAAAATGGTTCCGAGCGGCTCAGTTGCCCAAAGATGGGTTCCGAATATCACATCCGCGTTTTCGAGGCACCCGTCATCAATCATCGGCTTTGCGCCTCCTGGATAATATTCTTCTGCATGCTGGTGGATCATTACAAACGTTCCCTTCAGCTCATGTCTGTTTTGGTGGAGAACCTTTCCCACTGCAAGAAGAGCTGCTGTATGGCCGTCATGGCCGCATGCATGCATGACACCGGGCACTCTTGAGGCGTAAGGAACATCTTTTTCATCTTGAATGGGAAGGGCGTCAAAGTCTGCGCGCAAAGCAACGGTAGGACCGGGGTCGCTTCCTTCTATATAGGCTAAAACCCCTTTGCCGCCGACATTCGTGCGGATCGGAACGCCTAATGATTCATAATAGGAAGCAATAAATGCGGCGGTTTTTTCTTCTTGAAACGAGAGCTCAGGATACATATGAAAATGACGCCTGATCTCGACCATTTCTTCAAAACAGCTGTCGAGCTGTTTGTTTATCTCTTTCTGCAGTGTAGATATCGACAAAGCCGCTTCCCCCTTTTCTATGCTTTTCCATGATTGTATAGAAAAAGTCTGAATATTTCAACTTGTTTTCAAAGCAGAACCATAGCTGCGACGGTTGTTACTGAAAGGCCAATCACGACAGGGATAAAGTTTTTTCTGGCAAGCTCAAAAGGATCAATCTTGCAAATGGCCGCAGCGGGAATCAGCGCCCATGGGACCAGTGTTCCTCCGCCCACCCAAATGGCAGCTATTTGTCCGAGTGCAGTTAGAACAGCGGGATCTGCATGAAGAGCGGACGAAAAGAGCTTGGCGATAGAGCCGGCGAGAGAAATGCCTGAAAACCCCGAGCCATCGAGGCCCGTGATGGCGCCAGCGGCAGTTAAAGCAACGGCGGCAAGCTCCTTTGACATGGGCAGCGTATGGGATAAGGCAATGCCAAGATCGTTGACAATGCCGTGGGAACCTTTAGGGAGTGAAGTGCCCAGTATGCTCTCAAAGCCTGAGTCGCCAAGGTAGAAGAAAGCGGCAATTGGGATGACGGGGCCGAAAACCTTAAAGCCGAACTGGAATCCATCAATAAAATAGCCAGTGATTTTTTCGAGTCCCTTTTGCTTATGCGCGAGAAAATGAACGATCAGGAGGATGCAGATTGCAGACCCGCCGATTAACGCGGTCGCATCATTTCCCTGAAGGTTAAACAAGATCATGCAGGCGATATCAGCAAGAAAGACAAGCGGAATTAAAAGAGCCATTGTGAACCGCAGCCGTTTTGGCAGGTACAGCGAGGTGTCTTGCTCACCTGAAAGTAAAGGGGAAAAAGAATCTGGAGTCAGCTGTTTTTTTCGTTCGCGCTGAATCATGATAAATGCTGCGGCTGTTGTGGTCACGCCCATAATCAGGACAAGGGGAATGCTCGCTGAGACGACATCACCAACTGGAATGCCTGCTGCATCTGCTGTCAGCTTTGGCGCCGCCTGAATGACAAAGTCTCCTGACAGCGCAAAACCGTGACCAAATAAGTTCATGGCCATGGCGGCGGCAATGGGCGGCAAACCGGCGCGGGCGGCTGCCGGAAGCAGGACGGCGCCGATCAACGCGACACCCGGAGAAGGCCAGAAGAAGAGAGAAATGGCGAACATCAGGCCGCCAATCAGCCAGTAGGCGATTACAGGGCCTTTTACAAGGCGTATAAAGGGAGAAATCATGGCCTCATTTATCCCTGTTTTTGTTAACAGATCACTCATCGAAACGATAAAACAAATGATGAAAATCGTGGGCAGCAGTTCGCCAGCCGCGTAGATAAAGCTGTGGAATAAACTGCTGACAGAAGCTGAAAATGAATGGCTGGCCCACAATGATATGATAAAAATGCCGAATAAGGAAATAAAGGTCGTATCTTTCCGCAGCAGCATAAATAGGATAATCGCCCCGATAAAAAAGACATAAAGAACATGGACAGGCAAGATCCCGATTTCCATCATTATCACTCCTTCCGCTTCCTACAGATTATTCATAGGCGGGCGGAAGGTGCCGGGACAGAAGGCAGGGTTATGATGGAAGATGAACATTGATCTGTTTTAGCTGTTCAATCAAACGATGCTGTAACACTCTGTTCGCTTTTTGCTGATGTTTCCGGGAAGCATTCAGGAGAAAAAATGACGCCCCCATCAGCAAGCCAGTTTTTTCTGTAGCCGGCAATGCTTTCCGATGGCTCGAAAAATGCACCATCCTCGCGCTGCATCTCGTAATCGTCAAATCCGAACTGAAAACCGCAGCACGGGCAGATTTCATGAGAATGATCCCCTTGCTTATCATATGCCGGTTCAGTCAGTCCCTTAAACCCGCATACTGGACAAGTATATTTCATTTTGTTTTCCTCCCAATAAAATAAGCCGCCGGACATGCCGGCAGCTATTCGACAGCGAAATATGTGGTGACATAAGAAGGCCGTGAGAAGATCGACGTTGTATCAATTCCGGCAGATGTGCCACGTTTTTTGTGGGCTTCTTTGTATGAATCTGACTGCTGCCAGTCTTGAAAGTCTCTTTCGGTTTCCCACAAGGTCAGGATGACATAGGTGTCACTGTCAAGCGGGCGAAGCACACGTATCGCTTCAAAACCAGGCTGGTTTTCGACTTTTCCCGCTCTGTTTTTAAATCTGTTTTCAAACAGCGGACGCCCTTCCTGAGTGACAGCAATATTGTTCAATACTGCAAAACCGGGATGCTTTATCTCTCCGGCTTGGTCAATGACTTCATAAGCGTGTGGTGCCTGGAAAACCGTATCCCCGTTTGTTTCGTGGATCAAAATCGCGTTTTCCTGCCCCTGCATTAAAAGGATACGTTCTGAGGGATGCTTCTTTACGATCGTTTTTAAAAAATCGGCTGTCCCATATGTAATATAAACCTTCATATCAGCCACCTCCTGCTTGCTAGTATATCAAAACAATGGTATAAGTTTCTATTGGCGAGTGCTTCGAACATAATTCCAAACAATTTTTCCCATACTACCTTTAGAAAGGCGAGGTGAGTTCATGTTTAAGGTAAAGAAAAACAAACTTTTTATACCCATCATTATTTTAGTGTTAACTGCTTTTCTCGCTTTACTAGGATATATTTCAATTATTTTTCTCGGACATTATGTTATAGATGAAAAGAAGCTGATTCTTCATGCCTCTTCAAAAATTGTAGATCAAAACGGGAATGAGGTTGCAAGCCTGTATACAGAAAATCGCGAGCCGGTCTCGATCAATGAGATTCCGAAGCAGGTAAGAGAAGCGTTTATTGCAGTTGAGGATAAAAGATTCTACGAGCACCACGGCATTGATGCAAAATCTGTCGGAAGGGCAGTATACCGTGATATATTAGCAGGCGGAAAGGTGGAAGGCGGAAGCACGATCACCCAGCAGCTTGCCAAAAATATTTTTCTGACGCATGACAAAACATTTTTACGAAAAACAAAAGAAGTGATCATTGCAATCAACCTTGAACGGGATTACAGCAAGGACAAGCTGCTGGAAATGTATTTGAACCAGCTTTACTTCGGACATGGGGTATACGGCATCCAAGCGGCGTCTCACTATTATTTTAATAAAGAAGTAAAAGATTTAACTGTATCGGAAGGTGCGGTTCTGGCCGCTATACCGAAGGCGCCTTCTACGTATTCTCCTGTTTTGCATCCTGATAAAAATAAGGAGCGGCGCGATACGATTCTCGGGATGATGAATGACCAAGGCTTTATCAGTGCGAAAGAGGCTGTCAGCGCGCAGGGCCGGACACTCGGGCTGCACGTGAAGAAACAGTCGGAAACACCTTGGTTTGACAGCTATATTGATCTTGTGATTCAAGAGGCAGAAGACAAGTACTCGATTTCCGGAGAACAGCTTCTTCAAGGCGGATACACGATTAAGGTGCCGCTTGATTCGAAGCTGCAGAAGACAGCCTACCAGGTGATGAAAGAGGGAAGCTATTATCCCGGAACTGATCAGAATGCTGAAGGAAGCGCGGTTTTTATTAATAACAAGACAGGCGGTGTGGAGGCGGCGATCGGCGGAAGAGATTACACATCTAAAGGATATAACCGAGTGACAGCCCTCCGCCAGCCGGGTTCCACATTTAAGCCGCTTGCTGTATACGGACCGGCAATGCAGGAAAAGAAATTTAAGCCATATTCTCTATTGAAGGACCAGTTGCAATCCTACGGAGATTATACGCCCAAAAACTATGACAGCCAGTATGAAGGCGAAGTGACCATGTCTGACGCCATTACATACAGCAAAAACGCGCCGGCTGTCTGGACGCTGAATGAGATAGGTGTCGAAACAGGAAAATCTTATCTGAAAGCAAACGGCATGGATATCCCTGATGAAGGCCTTGCTCTTGCTCTAGGCGGCTTGGAAAAAGGCGTTTCACCGCTCCAGCTTGCCGGCGCGTTTCATACGTTTGCCGCGAATGGAACGTATACTGAGCCGTATTTTATTTCCAGCATAATAGATGAAGACGGAGAGGCTATAGCCGATCATAAAGAAGAAGGAAAGCGGGTCTTCAGCAAGCAGACGTCCTGGAATATGACGAGAATGCTGCAGCAGGTGGTCAAAAGGGGAACCGCCACATCCGGCACCTATCACGGCGATCTGGCGGGAAAAACCGGTTCAACGTCTTATACAGGCGTCTCTGGCGCGACAAAGGACGCCTGGTTTGCAGGCTATACGCCGAAAATAACCGGGGCAGTCTGGATGGGCTATGACAAAACGGATCAAAACCATTATTTAAAAGGCGGCAGCGCGTATCCGACGCGGCTGTATAAGGATATTTTGACACAGGCAGGAGAAACCGGCTCTGTGTTTACGAAGCCTAAAAACGTCAAAGAACTGGAAAGCCCGATAGAGCTGGAGCCAGTTAAAACACTGAAAGCGGATTACACATTTAAAGCTGCCGGACTGTTTACCATTGAATTAAAATGGGATGCCCAAGAGGATGATCGGGCTGTATACAGAATTTATGTAAACAAGGACGGCAAGGAGACGCTTCTTGATTCGGTTGAAGGAAAGGGAAGCTATGAGATCCCTTATGCCAACTTGTTTTCAGGCGCTTCTTATAAAATTGTGCCTTATAATACGCAGACAAAAAGAGAAGGGGAAGGAACCGAATACGTTCAGCCGAAACTATTTTCCTCTTAATGGAATTCGGCGATTTTTTGAACTTTAAGCTTCATTTCTATACCATTTGCCAAAAACGAGGTATAGTGTAATGGTCAAGAAATACGAACGTATGGTTGCAGTATGAAAGGTGGAAATCAGATGAGTAAACGAGAAACGTTTAACGAGACGTTTTTAAAAGCTGCACGGGGAGAAAAAGCGGATCACACGCCTGTATGGTATATGAGACAAGCAGGGCGCTCACAGCCGGAATACCGTAAGCTGAAGGAAAAATACGGATTGTTTGAGATCACACATCAGCCAGAACTTTGTGCGTATGTCACAAGGCTGCCGGTTGAGCAATACGGAGTCGATGCTGCAATCCTTTATAAAGATATTATGACTCCGCTGCCGTCAATCGGTGTGGATGTTGAAATCAAAAACGGGATCGGACCCGTGATTGATCAGCCGATCCGGTCTCTGGCGGACATTGAAAAACTCGGCCAAATTGATCCAGAACAGGACGTGCCGTACGTGCTTGAGACGATTAAACTGCTTGTCAACGAGCAGCTGAACGTCCCTCTCATCGGTTTCTCAGGTGCGCCTTTTACGCTGGCCAGCTATATGATTGAAGGCGGCCCGTCGAAAAACTACAATAAAACAAAAGCCTTCATGTACAGCATGCCGGATGCATGGAGTCTGCTGATGTCCAAGCTAGCCGACATGATTATCGTGTACGTAAAAGCGCAGATTAAGGCTGGCGCAAAAGCGATTCAAATCTTTGATTCATGGGTCGGCGCGCTGAATCAGGTAGATTACAGAACATACATCAAACCGGTAATGAACCGGATTTTTTCAGAGCTTGCGGAGGAGAATGTGCCGCTGATCATGTTTGGCGTCGGTGCGAGCCATTTGGCAGCTGATTGGCATGACCTTCCACTTGATGTGGTCGGGCTCGATTGGAGACTCGGCATTGATGAAGCCAGATCAAAAGGCATCACCAAAACAGTGCAGGGCAACCTGGATCCGTCCATTTTGCTTGCGCCATGGGAAGTCATTGAGAAGAAAACGAAGGAAATACTCGATCAGGGTTTGAAATCGGACAGCTTCATTTTCAACCTTGGACACGGTGTATTTCCTGATGTCAGCCCTGATGTTTTGAAAAAGCTGACGGCGTTTGTCCATAAATATTCACAAAACAAAAAAATGGGTCAATATTCCTAAGCATATCTTTTGGTATCTTGAAGATATCCTGTCAAAATGTTTGTATCAGATCATTAAAGAGGGTGTAAACAGTGAGTAGAAAGAAAATGGGGCTTCTCGTTATGGCGTACGGCACGCCTTATAAAGAAGAAGATATCGAGCGTTATTATACACATATCAGAAGAGGCAGAAAGCCTGAGCCTGAAATGCTTCAAGATTTGAAAGACAGATACGAAGCAATCGGCGGCATTTCACCGCTTGCCAAAATCACAGAGAAGCAAGCGCACAAGCTTGAACAGCACTTAAATGAGATTCAGGACGAGATAACATTTAAAGCGTATATTGGACTGAAGCATATCGAGCCATTTATTGAAGATGCTGTGGCAGAGATGCATAAGGATGGCATTACAGAAGCGGTCAGCATCGTGCTGGCACCGCATTTCTCCACGTTCAGCGTGCAGTCCTACAACAAACGTGCCAAAGAAGAGGCAGAAAAAATTGGCGGCTTAACGATTACGTCAGTTGAAAGCTGGTACGATGAACCGAAGTTCGTGAAATATTGGGTTGACCGAGTGAAGGAAACATATGCGTCAATGCCTGAGGATGAAAGAGAAAACGCAATGCTCATCGTATCCGCACACAGCCTGCCGGAAAAAATTAAAGAATTGGGAGACCCGTACCCGGACCAGCTTCATGAATCTGCTAAAATGATTGCTGAAGGTGCAGGCGTCTCCGAATATGCGGTCGGCTGGCAAAGTGAGGGGAACACGCCTGATCCTTGGCTCGGACCTGATGTGCAGGATTTAACACGTGATCTATTCGAACAAAAAGGCTATCGGGCATTTGTATATGTTCCTGTCGGATTTGTCGCGGACCACTTAGAAGTGCTTTATGATAATGATTATGAATGCAAAGTGGTAACTGACGATATCGGCGCAAGCTATTACCGGCCGGAAATGCCGAATGCTAAGCCTGAGTTTATTGATGCGTTGGCAACAGTTGTATTAAAAAAATTAGGACGTTAAAGAAGGCGATGAACATGAGTGAAGGCAAAAAACATGTAGTCATCATCGGCGGCGGCATTACCGGTTTAGCCGCCGCCTTCTATATGGAAAAAGAAATCAAAGAAAAAAATCTGCCGCTTGAACTGACGCTTGTTGAGGCAAGCCCGAGAGTCGGCGGGAAAATCCAGACTGTCAAGAAAGACGGCTATATCATCGAAAGAGGGCCTGACTCATTTCTGGAACGGAAGACAAGCGCTCCGCAGCTTGTCAAAGATGTAGGGCTTGAACATTTGCTTGTCAACAATGCGACCGGACAATCCTATGTGCTTGTAAACCGCACCCTGCATCCAATGCCGAAAGGCGCCGTAATGGGGATACCGACAAAAATAGCTCCGTTCGTTTCAACCGGCCTGTTTTCTTTGTCCGGGAAGGCAAGAGCTGCTATGGATTTCATCCTGCCTGCAAGCAAATCAAAAGACGACCAGTCATTGGGGGAATTTTTCCGCAGACGTGTCGGAGATGAAGTGGTTGAGAATTTAATCGAGCCGCTCCTATCAGGCATCTATGCAGGCGACATTGACAAGCTCAGCCTGATGTCGACATTCCCGCAATTTTACCAGACGGAACAAAAGCATCGAAGCCTGATTCTCGGCATGAAAAAAACAAGGCCTCAAAGCTCTGGCCAGCAGCTGACGGCTAAAAAACAAGGGCAGTTTCAGACCCTGACAACCGGTTTGCAGACCCTTGTAGAAGAGATTGAGAAGCAACTAAAGCTGACGAACGTGTACAAAGGCACAAAAGTGACCAAGATCAGCCGAGGCGGCACTGGCTACTCGCTCGAACTGGATAATGGTGTCACGTTAGATGCAGAATCAGTAATTGTAACTGCTCCGCATAAAGCGGCTGCAGGAATGCTATCTGAGCTTCCTGCCATTTCTCATTTGAAACATATGCACTCCACATCCGTGGCAAATGTGGCCTTGGGCTTTCCTGAAGGCGCCGTCCAAATGGAGCATGAAGGCACGGGATTTGTTATTTCCAGAAACAGTGATTTCGCGATCACAGCCTGTACGTGGACGAACAAAAAATGGCCGCACGCAGCGCCGGAAGGCAAAACGCTGCTTCGGGCGTATGTCGGAAAAGCCGGAGACGAATCCATCGTTGATCTCTCAGATAACGACATTATCAACATTGTGTTAGAAGACTTAAAGAAAGTCATGAACATAAACGGGGAGCCTGAAATGACATGTGTCACCCGCTGGCATGAAAGCATGCCGCAGTACCATGTCGGCCATAAGCAGCGCATTAAGGAGCTGCGTGAAGCACTGGCATCCGCATATCCGGGTGTTTACATGACAGGCGCTTCTTTTGAAGGTGTCGGAATTCCGGACTGCATCGATCAAGGAAAAGCTGCTGTATCTGACGCGCTTACCTATTTATTCAGCTAAAAACCTCCGCCATATAACGGGGGTTTTTTTATTTTGCAATGGCCATATTGTTTAAAAAAATGATTGATTTGATCAGCTGGTTATGATACATTTGCATATGTACTTAATGACTAAAATGTTCAAATGGTCAGTTTTGAGGTGAATACAATGTCAATAGATCGAAAAAAGCTCATTTTAGAGGCGGCTACAAAGTCTTTCACGCAGTTCGGGTATAAAGCGACGACAATGGATCTTGTGGCAAAGCTTGCGAACGTGGGGAAGGGAACCATTTATACTTTTTTCAAAAACAAAGAAGAGCTGTTTGACGAGATTTTCACTACTATATTGAAGGAAATGAAGCAAAAAGCGGACGAAGCGATGGAGCCGGATCTTCCGTTCCATGAAAATGTGCACAGAGCGCTGTTTGCCATTCTGGAATTCAGGAAAACACATCAGCTGACGATTAAAATTTTCCAAGAAAATGCTGAGATTGGTACAATAGCAGTTCAAGATGTAATTCAAAAAATGGAGCGTGCCATTCTCTCTTATATAAAAAATAAGATTGAAGACGGGATCGAAAGCGGTGCAATCAAGCCGTGCGACCCGGAGCTGACAGCTTTTGTGATGCTGAAGCTTTATATCGCACTCATTTTTGATTGGGAAAAACAGCATCCCCCGCTTGATAAAGAGACGATTGCAGAAATGCTTGAAGTGTATGTTGTCAAAGGATTGTCAGCTAACTAGATAATCCTTTCTCTTTGCAAGAAAATGACCATTTTTCATGATGAGTCAGTTTTAGAATGGAGGCATCAGGATGAACACAATACGAAGTCAGTGGAAAGACATCGTAACAAGTAAAAAACTATTGATTCCCATTATTGCCATTTTGTTTGTCCCGCTTATTTACAGCGGCGTATTCTTAAAGGCTTATTGGGATCCATACGGCACAGTTGACCAGCTGCCTGTCGTCGTTGTCAATCAAGACAAAGGAGCAACATATGAAGGAGAAAAACTTCAAATCGGCGATGATCTGGTTAAAGAATTAAAGGATAATGACAACTTTGATTGGCATTTTTCAACTGATCTCGACCAATCGTTAAAGGACTTATTAAATCAAAAATACTATTTAGTAGTCGAGATTCCTGAGGATTTTTCTAAGAATGCCAGCACTGTGTTGGACAAAAATCCGAAAAAGCTGGATCTGAAATACCATACGAATGCCGGTTCAAACTATGTAGGGGCAACGATCGGCGAAAAAGCGATTGATAAACTGAAATCCTCTGTTTCAAAAGAAGTGACCGAGCAATATACGAAAGTCATTTTTGATAACTTTAAAGATATCGCAAAAGGTTTGAGCGACGCGAGCAGCGGCGCGAAAAAAATTGATGACGGCACAAAGGATGCGAAAAACGGAAGCGCCCAGCTGAAAGAAAATCTGGCAAAGCTGAAGGAAAGCACAGCCACCATCAGTGACAAAACAGCGCAGCTTGCAGATGGAGCGGCTCAGGTGACGAGCGGCATCCAATCGCTTGACAGCTCGCTCGGTAAATTCCAGGACAGCAGCAACCAGATTTATGATAATTCTAACAAGCTTGCGGCAGGATCGGGCGAGCTGACAGGCAAACTGAATGAACTTCTTGGCGGACTTCAAAAAGTGCAGCAGGGCTTGCCTAATCTGACAAACGGGCTGGATCAGCTCAACAGTAAAGCGCAAGAAGGTTCTGAGAAAGCGGCAAAAGCGGAAAAAATCATAAATGCGCTCGATTTAACAAAGCTTGAAACAGCTGTGAACAACCTGGAAAAGTCAGAAACAGCGATGAAGGAATTCCAAAAACAGCTGACTGACTTTGAAAACAGCTTGAAAAACCGTGATCAGGCATTTAAAAATCTCATCAATTCAAGTGATTTCTTAACAGCGGAGCAAAAGAGCCAGCTGATTAATTCTGTTGAGAAAAAGCTTCCGCAAGTTGATGCGCCTGATTTTGATCAAATCTTAAGCCAGCTTCCTACAGCTGATCAGCTGCCTGACATTGCAACGATAAAAAGCTCTCTTGAAGATGTGAAAGCGGAGGTCGCACAGCTGAAAGCAATGCCGGAAGCTACATCTAAGCTTTATAACGGTGCAAAAACGACTCAAGATGCTATTGATAAATTAACCGAAGGAACTGAGAAGATATACAACGGTTCACAGCAGCTGACAGAAAATCAAAACAAACTGACAGCCGGTATCGGTGAATATAATAAGCAGTTCGCAAAAGCAAAAGCGGGCTCAGAGCAATTGGTAACAGGAAGCAGCCAAGTATCCGGCGGATTGTTTAAGCTGTTAGAAGGTTCCAAACAGGTCCAAAGCGGATCTTCAAAACTTGCAGACGGATCTGCATCACTTGATACAGGTTTAGGCAAGCTATTGGACGGCACAGGAGAGCTGTCTAGTAAGCTGAAGGATGCGGCTGACCAAACAGGAGATGTCGATGCTGATGATCAAACATACAGCATGTTTGCCGATCCGGTGAAAACCAAAGATGATGCCATTCATTCTGTTCCTAACTACGGAACAGGGCTGACACCTTATATCCTGTCAATGGGCTTGTATGTCGGCGGTATCATGCTGACGGTTGTCTTCCCGCTGAAGGAAGCATCAGGACGTCCGAGAAACGGTTTTGAGTGGTTCTTCAGCAAATTTAATGTCATGATGCTCGTGGGAATCATTCAATCATTGATTGTGGCGACGGTTCTTCTGCTAGGGATCGGTCTCGAGGTTGAGAGCACGTGGAGATTTTACGTGTTTACGATCATTACGAGTCTCGCTTTCCTGGCGATGATTCAATTTTTGGCCACCACAATGGGCAACCCGGGACGATTTATCGCAGTCATTATTTTAGTGCTGCAGCTGGGGGCGAGCGGAGGAACCTTCCCGCTGGAATTGCTTCCTCATTTCTATCAGGTGATTCATGGCGCATTGCCGATGACTTACAGCATTAATGGATTCAGAGCGGTTATTTCAAACGGGGACTTTGGCTACATGTGGCAGATGGCCGGCGTCTTAATCGGCATTGCCCTCGTCATGATTGCGCTCAGCATTACTTACTTTACGATTTTAAGCTGGAAGGAAGAAACATCAGAAGAACAGCCGGCTTCATAATGAAAAAGAACTTGTTTCCTTGGAAACAAGTTCTTTTTTTATTACATTCCCCATTTGACAAGCAATCCTGTATAGGTTAATCCGCCGCCGAACCCAAAAAGCATTAAGGTTTGGTCTTTTTTCAGCTTTCCGGCTTTCACTGCGAGATCCAGCGCCAGCACGATCGAAACAGAAGATGTGTTTCCGAAGGATTCGACACTGGTAAGCGTTTTTTCAATTGGGAACGGTGTTTTTTCACAAATTGACTCAATCATGCGCAAGTTGGCGCTGTGAGGCACAAACCAATCGAGATCATCAGAACTGAGCCCCGCTTTATGTAAAAGCCGTTCAAATTCGACGGGGATGGTTCTCGCCGCCCATTTATACACTTCTCGGCCATTTTGTACCATTTTACCGGAACCAGCAAGCGGGACTCCATTTAGGTCATTCCGCAAACCGGCACGGTATAAAATTTCTCCTCCGTTCCCGCTAGTTCCTTGGACGCAAGCTAAAAATCCAGGTGTCTCTTCATCACGTTCTACTAACAGCGCGCCCGCGGCGTCGCCGAACAGAACGCATGTCGTTCGATCGGTATAATCCGTAACCTTTGACAATGTCTCTCCCGCGATGACGAGAATTTTTTGATGAAGTCCGGATGTAATCAATCCGTTTGCCAAATGAAGGCCGTATGTCAGCCCCGCGCACGTCGCATTAATATCCAGCGCACCGGTGTTTTCCCAGCCGAAATATTCCTGCACACGGCAAGCTGTACTCGGAAAAGCATAATCGGATGTTGTTGTGGCAACAAGGATCATATCCACATCATCAAGCGTCCCTTCATAACGGCTCTTGAGATCCTTTACAGCTTCGATGCATAAATCAGAGGTGAACTTCTGTTCATCTGCGATCCGGCGTTCTCTCATTCCTGTGCGCTGAACAATCCATTCATCAGATGTATCAACAATCTTTTCTAAATCAGCATTAGTTAAGCGCCTGCTCGGCGCATAGGTGCCGATAGCTGTTATTTTTGCTTTTGACATATCAATCACTCCTTATGGTCAGATTATAACACTAGATATTAGTATCTGGTACTAAAAAGAAGGGTTTTTTGATAAAAATAGAGAAGTGTGAAATAAGGAATCTTTAAAATAGAAAAAGGAGGCTGAAAAATGGTCAGTCAAGAAGCAGTAGTCTTTATGGCAATATCCGGAGCTATTGCGTTTTTGTTGCCGATCGGACTGATTGTATGGTTTAAGCGAAGGTATGGCGCCTCGCTGAAGGTGTTTTTTATTGGCGCTCTCACGTTTTTTGTCTTTGCTCAGCTGCTGGAAGGCGGTGTTCATGTTTATGTACTGCAGGTGAATGAAATGACGAAAGAAGCGATGCAGCATCCATTATGGTATGGCATTTACGGGTGCTTAATGGCCGGAATTTTTGAGGAGTGCGGGCGGTATATTATGATGCGATTTTTTATGAAGCGCCATCATACTTGGGCGGATGGCCTGGCTTTCGGAGCGGGGCATGGGGGGCTTGAAGCCATCCTGATTACAGGCTTGTCCTCTATCTCACTTATTGTATACGCATTTGCGATCAATAGCGGGACATTTGAACAGCTTTTGATCAATGGCGATGTCAAACAGGCACTTTTACCGATTCAGGAGCAGCTGCTGCATACTCCTTCATATGAATGGCTGCTGGGCGGAGTAGAAAGAATCAGTGCCATTGCTGTCCAAATTGGTCTGTCTCTGCTTGTTTTGTACGCGGTTAAAAACCGCCGGCCGCTGTTTTTGCTGTATTCTATCCTTTTACATGCACTGTTTAATGTACCGGCGGTTTTATACCAAAAAAGAATAATAGAACATGCTGCTGCTGTTGAAATCATTGTTGCTCTGATAGCGGCCGTATCAGTTTATTGGATCGTAAAAGCAAAAAGGCTGTTTCAATAAAAGGTCCAAGCAGCAGCAATGCCCGCTTGGAAAAATGTGAATGGAAATATTCATTAAGCATGGGTCATCAGAATATTTCTGATTCGGTCTTTACCAATGACAGCAAGAGTGTCTGTGTTTTTTACAAGAGAAACAATGGTTTTTCTTTTTCTTCTTCTTGCAAGGGTCATGGCATTCTTTCTTTTTCTCGCAATGGTCGTGGAAATCTTTATCGAACCACTCGTCAAAGAACCAAAAATCATCGAACCAACTGTGACAATGACATTTCTGTTCATGTGAATGACGACAGCACATAGATATCCCTCCTCTTCCCATGCTTACTACAGCATATGAGAGATTGATAGGAAAAGATTGGACGGGTCCCTCGGGAAAAGAGTATATTTTAAATAGAAAAATAAAAGGAGGAATGTCCTGTGACGTCCGTACGTAAAACGATGGAGCTCATTAAAGAACTTGTATCGATCCCAAGCCCGACAGGAAATACATATGAGGTGATCAATTATATTGAAAGCCTTTTAAAAGAATGGAAGGTAGAAACAGTCCGGAACCATAAGGGCGGCTTAATTGCAACGCTTCCCGGACGCGATACATCCCGTCACCGCATGCTGACGGCGCACGTTGACACCCTCGGAGCTATGGTAAAAGAAATTAAAGCTGACGGCCGGCTGAAAATCGATTTGATCGGCGGCTTCCGCTACAACTCGATTGAGGGGGAGTATTGCCAAATTGAAACCGCCACGGGAAAAACATATACAGGAACAATTTTAATGCATCAAACGTCTGTGCATGTCTACAAAGACGCGGGAAAAGCTGAGCGGGATCAAGAGAATATGGAGATCCGCCTTGATGAACCTGTTCACTGCAGGAAAGATACGGAAGAGCTCGGCATTGGCGTCGGTGACTTTGTGTCGTTTGATCCCCGCGTCGAGATCACCTCAAGCGGATTTATTAAATCGCGCCATTTGGATGACAAAGCAAGCGTCGCCTTATTGCTCCGCTTAATTCATCAGATTCAAACAGAAGACATTGAACTGCCGTATACAACTCATTTTCTCATTTCAAATAATGAAGAGATCGGATATGGGGGGAACTCGAATATTCCTCCTGAAACGGTCGAGTATTTGGCGGTGGATATGGGGGCTATCGGAGACGGACAGGCGACAGATGAATATTCAGTATCAATTTGTGTGAAGGATGCGAGCGGGCCGTATCATTATCAGCTCAGAAAGCATTTAGTCCATTTAGCCGAGAAGCATCATATCGACTACAAGCTTGATATTTATCCGTACTACGGGTCGGATGCGTCAGCGGCGATCAAATCCGGGCATGATATTGTGCATGGCCTCATCGGGCCGGGAATTGACGCTTCGCATGCGTTTGAACGCACCCATAAATCATCTCTTCGCCATACGGCTAAGCTTCTGTACTACTATGTCCAGTCACCTATGGTATAAGGGGAAGGCGAATGAAGATTTATGAACTGAAAAGCACATTCGGCTGGGAAGGTGATGCCGGCTTGGGGGAACAGCTGATTCAGCAAATCATCGCTGGAGAAAAAACAGCCACATGCGCGCCGAAAATATTATATTCAAAAGATGAATTAATGGCCGTGTATCAAACAGCGGGTCAGCTTGTTACTGTTTATGATAAACATGACAATCCGAGATGCAATATAAAAGTGACAGATGTGTTTGAAACAACTTTTGGAGCGCCTGATATGCGGCTAGTCAAAGGGGAGGGCAATGGAGACCGAATTGATGAATTTCAGGAGGATCACCGGATGGCATGGGCGGAACTGATCAAAAGCGGTGAACTGGAGCTGGATGAGGATACGGTTTTGATTACAGAGCTATTTCAGCTAGCTACAGATTAAAAAAGCCTGCGGGGCAAGAACCCCGCAGGCTTTTCATTAACCGGAAATGGTTGCGTTTTGATCTGCTTTTGCTTGGGACATAACAGTTTCTGCTTTCGCAGGATTAAACATGCCTTCCCATTTAGACATAACAACAGCAGCAAGCGCATTTCCAGTCAGGTTGACAACTGTACGCGCCATGTCCATGATGCGGTCTACACCGGCAATAAAGGCAAGCCCTTCAGCTGGAACGCCGATCGTGCCAAGTGTCGCAAGCAAGACGACAAAAGAAGTACCAGGCACGGCAGCCATCCCTTTAGATGTCACCATTAATACGAGCACAAGCGTAATTTGGTGCCAAATTGTCAAATCAATGCCGTATACCTGTGCCAAAAACAGCGCGGCAATAGATTGATAGAGAACGGAACCGTCTAAGTTAAACGTATATCCGATCGGAATAACAAATGAAACAATGCCTTTCGGGCAGCCGATTTTCTCCATTTTTTCCATGATGCGAGGAAGAACTGTTTCAGAGCTGGACGTACTGAACGCCAGTAAAATTTCGTCCTTCATGTAAGCAAGGAATTTGAAGATGCTAATGCCGGCAATTTTTGCGACAATCCCGAAAATGACAATTAAGAAGAAAGCAAGCGCGACATAAACCAATCCGACGAGCTTTCCAAGAGAGAGAAGAGAACCGAGCCCGAATTTAGACACAGTCACTCCGATTAGTGCGAAAACGCCGAATGGCGCTACTTTCATGACAAGGTTTACAACGTGGAACATAGCATGGGATACGCCTTCAAAAAAGGCTAATACAGGCTTTCCTCTTTCGCCGATCGCTGAAATTCCCAATGCAAATAGTACTGTAAAGCAGATAATGGCAAGAAGATCCCCTTCAACCAATGATTGGAAGAAGTTGGTCGGCACAATATGCAGGAACGTTTCCGCCACTGATTTATTGCTTTGTTCTTTTTCAGTTTCAACATATTGACTAATGTCCGTTTTTTGAGCTTCGTGTATATTAACTCCTGTACCCGGATGGAAGATGTTTGCAAGGGCTAGTCCGAGAATGATGGCAAAAGTGGTAATGATCTCGAAGTACAGAATCGTTCTGAAGCCTAGTTTACCGACTTGCTTTCCATTTCCTGCACCGGCTACACCGATGATTAAGCTGGATACAACAATAGGAATCACTATCATTTTGATTAAGCGTAAAAAGAGATCCCCGACTGGCTGCAGATAAGTAGGCAGTGCTGGGTTGCCATACCAAATGACGCCAACAATGACACCTAGAATAAGTCCAACGAATATTTGTGTGGCTAATCCAAACTTAATTCTTTTCATAGATTACCTCCCAAAAAACAAAGTATCAACATATATCATGAATAGACATATATTTAATCTCACTATTAGATCAAATTATAATAGATAAGAATAGAATTCGTCTATAGTAAATTATATTTCGAAAATAAAGAATATTCAATGATGTTAGCGTAATCACCAGAATTATCTAAAAACAGGTGAGCTTTGACCTAACTTGACTATTATTTCAAAATGAAAAGATATGTGAATAATCAAGAAAATCCCACGCGTAAGGCGCGGGATTTTCGCTCATTACAAATCGTTTACTTTTATACAGTCATTGCAGATATTACCATAACATTCATGCTGTTCTTCTATCTTTTTTCCGCATTCCGCGCACTTTTTCGAAGGCAGGTTTCTAAAAAATTCTGTGATTTTTCCCAGCATAACCAATCCCTCTTTCCCCTTTGTAGTGATTTCATTGTAATATAACAGATTGAAAAAATCAATAACTGTTTTGATACAATGTTTAAAACATGCTTTTTTTAAGAAAAATGGGTATATTGAAGGAGGATCAATTTTCTTGAAAAGATAGGAGGACATTATGAAAGTTACAGTTATCGGATGCTATGGCGGTTTTCCGGCTGCAAATGAAGCAACGTCGGGCTATTTGTTTCAATCAGGTAATTACTCTTTGCTTGTCGATTGCGGCAGTGCCGTATTGTCTAAGCTGTTCGGGTATGTGCCGGCGGAAAAGCTGGATGCGGTCGTTCTGTCTCATTATCACCATGACCATATTGCTGACATCGGGCCGCTGCAATTTGCCAAACAAGTCGGTTCGTTTCTCGGCAAAGGAGAGCACACGCTTCCGATTTACGGACATGATGCTGATATAGAACAGTTTCAAAAGCTTACATATAAAACACATACGAAAGGGATTGCCTATCAGCCGGATCAGGCGCTGACTGTCGGTCCGTTTACGATCACCTTTTTAAAAACAATCCACCCGGTGACCTGCTATGGCATGCGGATTACTGACGGCAGCCATACTGTCGTATATACTGCTGACTCCAGCTATCAGGATTCATTTATTCCGTTTTCGAAAAATGCCGATTTGCTCATCTCAGAATGCAATTTTTATGCTGATCAAGATGGGACAAGCGCTGGCCATATGAACAGCCTGGAGGCCGGGCGAATTGCAAAAGAAGCGGGAGCGGGAGAGCTGCTGCTGACGCACTTGCCGCATTTCGGCGTTCATGACAATCTCCGCAAAGAAGCGAAAACCGTTTTTAACGGTAAAGTGAATATTGCGAAATCAGGTTTTGTGTGGGAAGGATAAAGGAGGAGCACCATGTTATTTATAGACAATCAAAACATCAATGATCCGCGGATCAATCTTGCTATCGAGGAGTACTGTGTAAAGCACTTAGACCCTGAACAGCCGTATTTGCTCTTTTACGTGAATCAGCCGTCTATTATCATTGGGAAAAACCAAAATACAATAGAAGAAATCAATACAAAATATGTAGACGAAAACGGGATCATCGTTGTCCGCCGTTTATCAGGCGGGGGGGCTGTATATCATGATCTGGGAAATTTGAACTTCAGCTTTATCACAAAGGATGATGGGGACAGCTTTCATAACTTCAAAAAATTCACTGAGCCGGTGATCCAGGCTTTACACCAGCTTGGGGTTGAAGCAGAATTGAGCGGCAGGAACGACATTGTAGTAGACGGCCGGAAAATATCCGGAAACGCCCAGTTTGCGACAAAAGGACGCATCTTCAGCCACGGCACCCTCATGTTTGATTCAGCGATTGATCATGTCGTGTCTGCGTTAAAGGTGAAAAAGGATAAAATTGAATCAAAAGGCATTAAATCGATCAGAAGCCGCGTGGCAAACATCAGTGAGTTTCTTGATGAAAAAATGACCACGGAAGAATTCCGCAGCCATTTGCTTCGCCATATTTTTAACACAAATGACATTCAAAACGTACCGGAGTATAAGCTGACGGAAAAAGATTGGGAAGTTATTCATCAAATTTCGAGAGAACGCTATCAAAATTGGGATTGGAACTATGGGCGCTCACCGAAATTTAACCTCAATCATTCGAAACGTTATCCGATCGGTTCGATTGATTTGCGCCTGGAAGTGAAGAAAGGCAAAATTGAGGATTGCAAAATCTTCGGAGATTTCTTCGGAGCCGGTGATGTATCTGAAATCGAAAACCTGCTGGTTGGAAAACAATATGAACGCAGCGTTATCGCTGATGTCCTGGAAAATGTGAATCTCAAGCATTATTTTGGGGACATTACGAAAGAGGATTTTCTTGATCTGATTTATTAAGGCGAAACACATTGTTTGAAAGAGCGGTTGTGTTTTTGAAATAATGGAGACAGGAGGGATTCACATGAAGGTGTTTTTAATCGGAGCGAACGGACAAATCGGACAAAGACTCGTTTCTTTATTCCAGGACAATCCTGATCATTCCGTCAGAGCGATGGTCAGAAAAGAAGAACAGAAAGCGTCTCTCGAAGCTGCCGGTGCAGAGGCTGTGCTTGCGAATCTGGAGGGCAGCCCGGAAGAAATCGCCTCCGCGGCAAAAGGCTGTGACGCGATCATTTTCACAGCCGGTTCCGGCGGCAGCACAGGCTATGATAAAACGCTGCTGGTGGATCTTGATGGAGCGGCAAAAGCCATTGAAGCTGCGGACATTGCCGGAATCAAGCGGTTTATTATGGTCAGCGCCCTGCAAGCCCATAACCGTGAAAATTGGAATGAGACACTCAAACCTTATTATGTGGCCAAGCATTATGCTGATAAAATTCTGGAAGCGAGCGGTTTAACTTATACGATTATCCGTCCGGGAGGCCTTCGCAATGAGCCTGGAACGGGAACTGTTTCAGCAGCGAAGGATCTGGAGCGGGGATTTATTTCCCGTGATGACGTTGCAAAAACGGTCATTGCCTCTTTAGATGAGAAGAATACGGAAAATCGGGCCTTTGATCTGACAGAAGGAGATATTCCGATTGCCGAAGCATTGAAGAAACTATGACAGTACTGACACTCAGGGCTTTTTGCTCTTGAGTGTTTTTTTCTGTTTCTCTATAATGGAGGAGAAAGCTTGGCTTCAATAATGAATGACTATTCATTCACTTTAAGGGGTGGGAGAATGAATCTTGTTTCAAAATTGGAAGAAACAGCATCTGAGAAGCCCGACAGCATCGCATGCAGGTTTAGGGATCATACTATGACGTATCAGGAGCTGAATGAAAGCATTCAGCGATTTGCGGACGGCCTTCAGGAAGCCGGTATGGAGAAAGGGGACCATCTAGCTTTGCTGCTTGGCAATTCGCCGGATTTTATCATCGCATTTTTTGGTGCGTTAAAGGCTGGAATCGTAGCCGTGCCCATCAATCCGATGTACACGCCGACAGAAATCGGTTATATGCTGACAAATGGTGATGTAAAAGCAATCGTGGGCGTTGATCAGCTTTTGCCGCTTTATGAAAGCATGCATGAGTCGCTGCCGAAGGTTAAGCTCGTCATTTTATGCCAGACGGGAGAGGCTGAGCCGGAAGCTTCAGACCCAGAGGTCAGAATGAAAATGACAACGTTTGCAAAAATCATGCGCCCGACATCTTCCGCTCAACAAAACCCAGAGATTGTCCCTGATGCTACCGCGGTTATTTTATATACGTCAGGAACAACCGGAAAACCGAAAGGCGCAATGCTGACCCATCAGAATTTGTACAGCAATGCCAACGATGTCGCCGGCTATTTGGGAATGGATGAGAAGGACAATGTGGTTTGCGCTCTTCCCATGTTTCACGTATTTTGTTTAACCGTTTGCATGAATGCTCCGCTGATGAGCGGTGCAACCGTTTTGATTGAACCTCAGTTCAGTCCGGCATCTGTTTTTACGCTTGTTAAGCAGCGGAAGGCGACCATTTTTGCGGGTGTGCCTACAATGTATAATTACTTGTTTCAGCATGAAAACGGCAAGAAAGATGATTTTTCTTCCATCCGGCTGTGCATTTCGGGAGGAGCGGCCATGCCAGTCGCACTGCTGACGGCGTTTGAAGAAAAATTCGGCGTTACCATTTTGGAGGGCTACGGGCTCTCAGAAGCATCGCCCGTCACGTGCTTTAACCCGTTTGACAGGGGAAGAAAGCCGGGCTCCATCGGGACAAGTATCTTACACGTCGAAAACAAGGTCGTAGATGCGCTCGGACGCGAGCTGCCCGCTCATCAGGTCGGTGAATTGATTGTGAAAGGCCCCAATGTGATGAAGGGCTATTATAAAATGCCGATGGAAACAGAGCATGCGTTAAAAGATGGGTGGCTTTATACGGGGGACTTGGCTAGACGGGATGAGGACGGCTATTTTTACATTGTTGACC
Organism: Bacillus sp. N12A5; assembly: GCF_026790125.1. Taxonomy (NCBI): domain Bacteria; kingdom Bacillati; phylum Bacillota; class Bacilli; order Caryophanales; family Bacillaceae; genus Bacillus; species Bacillus sp. N12A5. Next base: position 59,370 of record NZ_JALAMR010000002.1, read on the forward strand.
GGAAAAAAGACATGATCATTGTAGGGGGATACAACGTATATCCGCGTGAGGTGGAAGAAGTGCTGTACAGCCACCCGGATGTCAAGGAGGCGGTCGTTATCGGCGTGCCTGACCCACAAAGCGGGGAAGCGGTAAAGGGATATATTGTACCAAAGCGCTCTGGGGTTACAGAAGCGGATATCATGCAGCACTGTGAAAAACATCTGGCAAAATACAAACGGCCAGCCGCCATTACGTTTCTTGACGATATTCCGAAAAATGCGACGGGGAAAATGCTCAGACGGGCGCTCAGAGATATTTTGCCACAATAAAATGAAAAAGCGAAGCGGCGGAGCTTCGCTTTTTCATTTTCAATCCTTTGCTTCTTTTTTCATAATGTTTAGCAGCGCCTTTGTATCGCTTTTACTTAATTTGTAGTATGTGCCGTCCTTCAAATAAACGGCTTGCTGGCTGCCGTCAATCCATAGCCTGAATGAGTCAAAACGGTCTTTATGAAACTTGATTGTCCCTTCGTAATCAGGGGGTGATGTTTTTTCTGGCTTCATCTGTTTCCCCTGATTCATAATGTCCAGCATATCCTTAACATGCTGCCTTTTTTTAATTTCGATATCCTCCTGGCCGTTTGTAGACAGTGTGATCATATCCGCATCTACTGATTGATACACATCGCCTGACCGGCTGTAAAGGTAGAAAAATGCAAGAAACACAAGACCGATAACCACGATGGCTGCCACGATTTTTTTCATTTTCATCACTCCAAACGTTGTTAGTTTTCCCAGCGATCGGGCTTTCCATGCTTAAAAGGACGGAAAAGTGCGAATGCACAGCTTGGTTCTAAGAATTTGAATTTATGATTACAATAGAAGTAACGGGTAGATGTGAGGAGTGAGGCGTTATGCGCAAGTGGATTGCGGCGGCAGGGCTTGCTTACGTGCTGTACGGGCTGTTTTTTTATTGGTATTTTTTCCTGTCCGGTGATTCCGCCGTACCGGAGGCCGTAAAAGGGACGCAGGCTGATCCGGCTTCTTTCATGAAGCCGTCTGAATTGGCAGTGGCCGAGCAATATTCGAATGTAAAGAACTTTTTATTTTTTATCGGAATTCCTCTTGATTGGTTTTTGTTTTTTGTATTGCTGATCAGTGGCGTTTCTAAGAGAATCAAGAAATGGATGGAAGCGGCCGTCCCTTTTCGTTTTTTGCAAATCATTGGTTTTGTGTTTGTGCTTTCGCTTATCACAACGTTGGTGACGCTGCCTTTAGATTGGATAGGCTATCAAGTATCGCTTGAATTCAATATTTCCACACAGACTGCAGCCAGCTGGGCCAAGGATCAGGTCATAGACTTTTGGATCAGCTTTCCAATCTTTACGCTTTGCGTTCTCGTGTTTTATTGGCTGATCAAAAGGCATGAAAAAAAATGGTGGTTATACGCGTGGCTGTTAACTGTGCCGTTTTCGCTGTTTTTGTTTTTCATTCAGCCGGTCATTATCGACCCTTTATACAATGATTTTTATCCGCTGAAAAACAAAGAGCTTGAAAGCAAAATTTTAGAGCTGGCAGAAGAAGCCGATATACCGGCGAATCATGTATATGAAGTGAACATGTCTGAAAAAACAAATGCGCTGAATGCCTATGTCACAGGAATTGGGGCGAACAAACGGATTGTGTTGTGGGATACGACACTGAACAAACTTGACGATTCAGAAATTCTCTTTATTATGGGCCACGAAATGGGCCATTATGTCATGAAGCACGTCTATATCGGACTGGCCGGCTATTTGCTCGTGTCGCTCGCTGGATTTTATTTCATTGATAAGCTTTACAAGCGGACGGTCCGCTTTACCCGCAATATGTTTCATTTAGAGGGACGGCATGACCTTGCAGCACTGCCGCTGCTATTGCTTTTGGTGTCCGTTTTGAGCTTTGCGGTCACGCCTTTTTCTAATGCGGTTTCGCGGTATCAGGAGAATCAGGCTGACCGGTATGGGATCGAGCTGACGGAGAACAGAGAAGCCGCTGTGAAGACGTTTCAGGATTTGGCTGTGACGGGACTGAGCCAGGTTGATCCTCCCGTGCTTGTAAAAATTTTCAGAGGCAGCCACCCTTCGATTATGGAACGGATACAACACGCGGAAAAAGAAGAGAATGCGTCGGAACATCAGGATGCCGACAAATAAAAAAGAAGCAGGTATGGAGGAACCTGCTTCTTTTTAATATTATTGTGCAGCTGCTTGTACGTTGATTAACCCTTTTCCATAGTAGAAAGAGTTTCCAAGGTATGTTGCAGTGCTTTCTAAACGATCACGGACTTGCGCGTTTGTCCAAGTCGGGTGCTTAGAAAGAATTAACGCTGCTGCTCCGGCAACGTGAGGAGTCGCCATGGACGTTCCGTTGTAAGCACCGTAAGTGCCTCCAGGAAGTGTGCTTTGGATGGATACGCCAGGAGCCATCACATCAAGCTCAGAACCTGCGCTTGAGAATGAAGCTCTTTGGTTGCTGCTGTTTACCGCACCTACCGCAATGGTAGAAGGATATTTTGCAGGGTAGCCGACTGTGCTTGTGCTTCCGGACGAACCTTCGTTTCCGGCAGCGGCGGCAACAACGATGCCGCTGGAAACGGCTTTGTCAACGACTGTTTTCAGCGCTGTAGAACCAGTAGGTCCGCCAAGGCTCATGTTGATGACATCCATATTGTTGGAAATGGCCCACTCAATGCCGTTAATAATCCAGCTGTATTGGCCGCTTCCTGATGAATCAAGAACTTTTACTGCATATAACGATGCGTTTGGCGCTACGCCCAGTACACCGATTGTGTTATTAAGAGCGGCAATTGTACCGGCTACATGCGTGCCGTGAGAGCTGCCGTCCTGGTATGGGTTTGTTTCAGAAGGTACGAAGCTTGCTCCGCCTTTAACGTTTAAGTCAGGATGAGAAGAGTCAATTCCGCTGTCGATAACAGCTACTTTTACGTTAGAGCCTGTGTAGCCTTGAGAGTGAAGAGCCGGCGCTTTAATTTGAGAAATGCCGTAAGGAACAGATTGCGCATATTCATGTGCAATATGATCTTCTTCCACATATGCAACACTCGGATCTTGCTTTAATTCTTTTACAGCTTTTTCATCCAATGTTGCTGCGGCTGCGTTAACATATTTGAACTGCTTTTGAACTTTTCCGCCTTTCTCAGAAATAACATCCTTTTTCTTAGCGGAACTCATGGCACTCATTGTCTGTTTAAATCCAACAATATACTTCTTTTCTGTACTGCTTTTTCCGGCAGCCTGCGCAGACATGTTGCTGAACGCCATCGTAAAGATTAACGTTAACGCAAACAACAAACTGATCCACAATTTTTTGCTTCTCACTCTTTACCCTCTCCTTTTAAAAAGATTCAGATTAGACCCATTAGAGGGACTATTCTGTAAATTTATTGTAATAGATGGATTAATATTTTAGTAGACCTATTTTTTCGCGATGATTTTAACTCTATTTAGGTATATCATCTCTCGTTATTTCCGTAGAGACTCGAAATAACGATTTTCATACAGAAAAGAACGAAAATAGACATGAGTAAATGTTCATTATGCTGAAATGTCATCCTTTTTTAGGTTAAATGCTCCTGTGTCCCGGCAAATTCCTGTCGAAAAAATTCCTTCTAATGACCTGTGTATGTTGCGGGTCGGTTATTGGATATTATTGTGATATTTTTTTAATGCATGCTGATAAAAGTATTCTGAAAAACAAACTTTACAGAAAATTCTACTAAAGATAAAATAAAACGATTATAGAGAGGGAGGAAGAAATAATATGAATATTCGACAAGCAAAGTTATCAGATGCGGCAGACATCGCACCTCTGTTTAACCAGTATCGGGAATTTTATAAGCAGGCGTCCGATCTGAAAGGGGCGGAGGCTTTTATAAAAGCGCGTTTGGAAAATCACGAGTCTATTATTTTGATCGCTGAAGAAAATGAAGAATTCATAGGCTTTACCCAGCTCTATCCAACGTTTTCTTCTGTGTCCATGAAAAGAATCTATATATTAAATGACTTATTCGTCGCTCCTCATGCGCGAACAAAGGGAGCCGGCGGGCAGCTGCTGTCTGCCGCGAAGGATTATGCTGCGGAAAACGGGGCAAAATGTTTATCGCTTCAGACGGAACACCATAATCGGACGGCAAGAAGCCTATATGAGCAAAACGGCTATGAAGAGGAAACAGCATTTGTCCATTATCGTCTCAATGTGCCGGCGAAATGAAAATGGAAGCTTGATGATTTGGTTTTTTGAACGTTCTTCGGTTACGATATAAATGAAAAGGAGTGTGCCGAATGTCAACGTTATTTCAAGCATTGCTGGCAGAAAAAAATGCCGATGAGGTTTCAGTCAATGTAAAAACCATGTCAACAGAGGATTTGCCGAAAGACGGTTTTCTGATTAAAATCGCTTATTCCGGCATCAATTATAAAGATGGCCTGGCCGGAAAAGCAGGCGGAAATATCGTCAGAGAGTATCCGCTAATTTTAGGCATTGATGCTGCGGGTACGGTCGTCTCTTCCAATGATCCGCGTTTTGCCGAGGGGGATGAAGTGATTGCGACCAGCTATGAGCTTGGTGTCTCTCGCAATGGCGGATTAAGTGAATATGCTTCAGTGCCTGGTGACTGGCTGGTGCCTTTGCCAGCGAATCTTACTTTAAAAGAAGCGATGGTGTACGGAACGGCGGGATTCACTGCGGCGTTATCGGTGCATCGGCTTGAGCAGAACGGGCTGTCTCCCGAAAAAGGGAGCGTGCTCGTCACAGGAGCAACCGGCGGAGTCGGCGGTATTGCCATATCGATGCTGAACAAGCGGGGCTATGATGTGGTGGCAAGCACCGGAAACCGGGATGCCGCTGACTATTTGAAGCAGCTTGGTGCTAGCGAAGTGATCAGCAGGGAAGATGTCTATGACGGAACGCTTAAAGCGCTGTCCAAGCAGCAATGGCAGGGAGCGGTTGATCCTGTTGGCGGAAAACAGCTTGCGTCGCTTTTAAGCAAAGTCCAATATGGCGGATCTGTCGCGGTGAGCGGATTAACGGGCGGGGGAGAGGTTCCTGCAACGGTGTATCCGTTTATTCTCCGCGGGGTCAGCCTGCTCGGAATCGACTCAGTGTATTGCCCGATGGATGTCAGAGCCGCTGTTTGGGAGCGCATGTCTTCTGATCTCAAGCCTGATCAGCTGCTGTCAATCGTGGACAAGGAAGTATCATTGGAAGAAGTCCCGGCTGCATTAAACGATATTTTGCAAAATCGCATTCAAGGAAGAATCATTGTGAAGCTTTAATAGGTCAGCTTGCAGAGAAAGCCAAGCTTTTCTGCAAGCTTTTGTATGTTCAGGAATATGTACAAGGTATTAAGCTGCGAACTGCTGTGCCCGAAACATACGCGAATGCCCCTTTAAATGATGTTCCAAATGAGCTTGTCAGATATGCCTCGTTACTGTAACGCCTGCGTAACTAAGTTTCTGGTGCACTGATCTAAAACATCAATGCTTGTCATGTTTCATTCTCTAAATATGAATTGATATCGTTAACAAAAATAAGGTCATCGGCCAGGAGTTCATCCAAGCTTCGATTCTCTTGAAAGCTGTTTTTAATCGTTCCTCTAGGATTTTCCCCCCCTCACTTTGTTACAGTGAGAAACAAGTTTTTCCTGTAAACTGAACTTTCTCTTCTTATGAAAAAATAATTAGTGATAATGATTCTCATTCCGTGTTATACTATCTCTTGGACATCTAAATCGCAGAAACTACATACAGGAGAGACTGGAACGCATGAAAAAAACACTGATTATTCTTACAGTTTTACTTCTTTCTGTCTTAACGGCTGCCTGCTCGTCTTCAAGCGGCAACCAAAACAGCAAAGAACATAAAGTGACGGTAACACATGATTTAGGAAAGACAAACGTGTCTGCGAATCCGAAGCGGGTTGTTGTTCTTGAGCTTGGTTTTATCGACACGCTGCTTGATCTCGGCATTACACCTGTCGGAGTTGCCGATGACAATAAAGCGAAGCAGCTAATTAACAAAGACGTGCTGAAGAAAATTGACGGCTATACATCGGTCGGCACCCGCTCACAGCCAAGCATGGAAAAAATCGCTTCATTAAAACCTGATTTCATTATTGCCGACACGACCCGGCATAAAAAGGTATACGATCAGCTGAAAAAAATCGCGCCGACGATTGCGCTTGATAATTTAAACGCTGATTACCAAGATACAATTGATGCTTCACTTATGATTGCAAAAGCAGTCGGCAAGGAAAATGAAATGGAGAAGAAGCTGACGGCACATGAAGAAAAGCTTAACGAGACAAAGCGAAAAATCAGTGCTAACAGCAAATCTGTGCTTTTGATTGGAAATACAAACGATACGATTATGGCAAGAGATGAAAATTTCTTTACATCAAGACTTTTAACACAGGTCGGCTATCGATATGCGATCAGCACGTCAGGCAACAGCGAATCAAGCAATGGCGGCGACTCAGTGAACATGAAAATGACACTTGAGCAGCTGCTGAAAACAGATCCGGATGTCATTATCCTGATGACTGGAAAAACAGATGACCTCGATGCGGACGGCAAACGCCCGATCGAAAAGAATGTGCTTTGGAAAAAGCTGAAGGCAGTGAAAAACGGACAAGTGTACCACGTAGACCGTGCGGTATGGTCTCTCCGCCGCAGTGTGGACGGGGCGAATGCTATTTTGGATGAGCTTCAGCAAGAGATGCCAACCGAGAAGAAATAAAAGAAAAGACAGGCGAATGCCTGTCTTTTCTTATTTGATAAAACCGGATAAATGGCTGTTGATATTATAGTCTTTAATACGCCATTTCTCTTCAGCAAATTCAATATTGCTGAGGCAGGCGTTGACAAGGCGTGTGTTTTGAAGCTCAGGGTCACCGCCGGAAATTTCCGTCAGCAGTGCATGAATCGCTGCGCCATGCGCGACGATCAGCACCTTCTGGTTTGGATATGCATGATTTACTTTTACTAAACCGCCCATCAGCCTATCAGTGAGTTCTTCCAACGTTTCCATATTCGGATAGTTTTTATCCGGATAGCGCTTTGTCCGTTCTTCCAGCAGCATGCCCTCCGCATCGCCGTAATCACGTTCTTTAAAGTCATCCATTTCGACAATCGGAAGGTGCAGATATTCATTTATGATTTCCGCGGTTCTTTTCGCTCTTTTCAGCGGACTTGTCACAATGACATCCCAAGAAAAATCCTTTACATATTCTCCGGTTTCTCTTGCTTGGCGTTCACCTGTCGCGTTCAGCGGGATATCGGTTTTGCCTTGGCATTTTTGCTGCAGGTTCCAATCGGTTTCTCCATGTCTTACTAAGCAAACGGCTGTCATAAAATCCCCTTCCTGACTTTGATCTTATCGCCATTATACTAAATCAAAAGCACGCATCCTATGAAAAAGTCCTACGCCAGAATTTCAAATAATAAAGCCAGTCCGACTCCGCCGCCGCTTCCGATGGCTGCAACGGCATATTGACAGTCTTTCCGCCTTTGCGCTTCATAAAACAACCTGGTTACCAGAGCTGCACCCGATGCGCCGTACGGATGGCCGAGAGCTAATGCGCCGCCGCGCACATTGATTTTTGAAAAGGGGATGCCGAGTTCTTGCGAGCAAACACAAATTTTGACGGCAAAGGCTTCATTGATTTCATATAAATCGATATCATCAGGTGTTACTTCGTGTGCGGTTAAGAGATTACGGATTGCATCAACCGGTGCTGCGGGCGGATAGTTTGGATGAATCCCGCTGACAGCGCTGCCGATAAACCGGAGCACAGGCTTAAGCCCTAGGGCGGCCGCTTTTTCTTCTTCCATTACAAGGAGAGCGGCTGCTCCGTCTGATATGCCGCTGGTGTTGGCTGCTGTAACTGTTCCGGAGCGGGTGTCGAAAACGGGCTTTGCACGGGAAACAATTGCTTCTATCCGCCGCTTCTTCACAAAGGCTTCGTCCGTTTTTAGTTCTCCTAAAGAAACAATTTCTTCATGGTAATATCCTGCATCATGCGCCCTTCTGCTGCGTTGATGGCTGAGAAGTGCATATTCATCCTGAAGTTTTCTGCTGATGGCATAACGTGCTGCTGTATATTCTGCTGCTATCCCCATGTCTGGATCGCCGATCACATCTGGAGAAAAGCGGGCCCGTTCTGGAAAAGGCGATCGGCTGCTGCTTTCTGAGCCGCCCGCGATATACATCGTACCGGCTCCAGCTTGAATCAGACTGCAGGCATAGCGCACGGCTTCAAGGCCGGAGCCGCATTGTCTGTCAATCGTCATCCCAGGAACCGATAAAGGCAGTCCGGCTTGCAGTGCTGACAGCCTGGCAAGGTTGCCGCCTCGACCGGTCGCGTTTCCGAGAATCACTTCATCGATTTGATCCTCTAGGTTTTGGCTGAGACAGCTGATGACAGGAGCGGCTAAATCCTCAGGAAGAAACTGCTTTAGCAGTCCGTTTTGTTTTCCGAAAATCGTTCGTTTTGCACCAACAATAACCGCATTCAAGTTATACGGCACCTTCCTCAAGCCATTTCCTCAGCCTGGAACGGGCGATTTTTCCGCTGCTCGTTTCCGGCAGGCACTCTGTAAACACCCATTTTTTCGGAATTTTATAGGATGCCAGCTTCTGTTTGCACCAGGCTTTCAGCTTTCTGGCATCAGTGTTTCCATGAATGACAGCCACGGCAATTTCTCCCCAGTACTCGTCAGGGATTCCAATGACAGCCGCGTTTTCAACCTCTGGACAGGAGAGAAGCACACGCTCAATCTCTTCCGGGAAAATATTCAATCCCCCATATACGATCATTCCGTTTTCTCTCCCCGATATGTATAAAAAGCCATCCTCATCGACAAAGCCCATATCATCCACTGTCAACCATTCATCTGGTGTGCTGCCGTTGACATAGCCGGAAAAACGCATTGGGCTTTTGACAAATATTTTTCCGATTTCCCCGGGCTGACAGCGTTCTCCGGCAGCGTTGCGGATTTCAATCTGGACGTTGTGAAAAGGGCGCCCTGCTGAATGCGGCTTTCGTTGGCTGTCTTCCGGTGAGGAGTATGTCACAAAGCTTAGCTCTGATGTACCGTAAAAATCGTACAGCTTGAGATGAGGCCATGTAGCGGCCAGCTTCTTCTTAGATTCTGCCGGCCAGTCTGCACCCGATGAAATGACTTTAACGGGATTGCTGGGAAAGCCCTCAATCCGGGTGAGGGCGTCTGTCATCGTCGGTACGGTATAGAGAACACTAACGGGTTCACGGTTCAGCCATTCCTTCGTCTGAGAAGGGGAAAACTTTTTCAGCAAACAAACGGTTCCTCCGAGAAACAAAGTACTGATTGCCCCATATAAGAAGTGAGAAGACATTAACGTTCCAGGGATCAATACCGTGTCATTTGATGAAATTGAAAAATCTGATTCTGTACATGTAAAGCTCTCTATCCATGAGCGGTGAGACCGCGTGAAGGCCTTCGGTTTTCCTGTGGAGCCAGACGTAAAACCCATGTAAAAGGGATGCTCTGGGTCAACGATAGGCAAGGGAGCAGTAGATTCCTCAGCGATATTTGCCATGCAGTTATCCAGCAACACAACTGGTGTCTCGCTATCCATTAGTTTGTGTTTGAAAAAGGCTGTAGTAACCACTAGATCCGCATTGCTTACAGACAGCCTCTCCTTACATTCAGCCGCGCTCCAGCGAGTGTCGATAGGAATGGCCGTACACCCAGCCGCCGCAGCTCCGGCAAACAGCTGTAAAAACGCCACGCTGTTTGGAAGCAGGATCGCTACACGTTTCGGCATGCTCGGCTGTGATCGCAGCCAATTTGCGGTTTGAGAGACAAGACGAGCCCAATCCCGGTACGTGATTTGCTGTGATTCGGTGTGGATCGCTACACGTCCGGGCGATGTTTCGGCGGTAGATGAATAGGTATGAGTAATTGTCATGTAGTGTCAGCCTCCTTTCGTAAACATCGTATCAGAAAGAGACAAGGCTTGGGTGATTTTTATAGCCAGAAACGCAGATACGGCAGCTTTTATCAAATCACCGGGCACATATGCAAGGCTCATGAAGGCGGCCTGTGACAAATCAATATGCATGATAAAAGCTTGTACGGGTATACCGAGCAGATAAATAAAGATGATGCCAAATACGATATGAGTAAAAAAGAGACGCAATACAGTCACCTTTCGCAGCCTGGCAGCGGCTAAACTGATCAGCCATGAGGCGAAGGGATAAGCGATTAAAAAACCCGCGCTCGGTCCGAAAAAAACGCCGAACCCGCCTCGGCCGCCGGGCAGAAGCGGCGCTCCGAAGGCAACAAGCAGCAAAAAGACAAGCTGGCTTAAGAAAGCAGACTTTGGCTTGAGGATGCTGCCTGCCAGCATGACACCAAGCGTTTGCAATGTAATCGGAACGGGTGTAAAGGATAAGAAGAGAGGGGGCATAAAACCCAGCACTGCCATCAGTGCGGTGAAAATGGCAATATGCATCATGTCTATTAATCTCAGCATGTGAAATCCTCCAAACAGTAATAAAATATGGTTATACAATAAAGGCAGGCAAATACTATGTCAACTTATTTTTATTTATAGTTAACATAAAAAGCACGAAAAAACCGGCCATTTGGCAGACCGGTTTTTTGATGCTTATTCTTCTGTCAGGATGACTAGCGAATCAACAGATGCGGCCACGTGAGAAACGGCGCGGCTGACTTCCTGAAGCCCTCCAAGAAAGGCCTGCAAATCGACGTCGATTTTGCCTGATTGCTCTTTGCTGATTTTCATGCTGTGGACGATTTCATCGAATAAGCGGTTAATTTGCGTCATTTTTTCTTTGCTCTCGCTGACCAGCCCATTTACGTCTTTGATATGCTTGGATACGATATTAATTTGTGTATTCGTATTGTTCACAAGCTCTGACACAGTAGAGACAGTTTTTTTCGTGTCCTCAGAAAGCTTCCGCACTTCATTTGCTACTACAGCGAAGCCTTTTCCGTGTTCGCCGGCACGCGCAGATTCAATCGAAGCATTAAGCGAGAGAAGGTTTGTTTGCTCTGCAATACCTGTAACGATGCCGAATATTTTTTCAATTTGCTGTGCAATTTCATCCAGCTTGACCATTTCCTTTTCGATTTGGACAAGGCTTGTGTCAATTTGGTTCATCTGTTTTTGTTGGATTTCAAGCTCTTTTTTCCCGCCGATTGACTTTTCTTCAACAGTGCTGGATGTCACTGTGCCGGCTTTGGATGCTTGGGAAATGCCTTCAGATTTGTCCACAAGCTCTTGAACGGATCTGCTCGTTTCTGAAAACAGATTGGCAATCGACCCAGACGTTTCTTGAATTTTCTGATGAAGAAGGTTTTTCTTTTCTTCTTGTTCATCACGAGTCTGATTGTACTCATTTTGAAACGCTTCAAGGACGAGCTGTTGTTCTAAGTTCAAGATTTTAGTTGTCGCTTTGATGGCTTTCAGCAATTCTTGGTGGTCTGTAATGGATGACTCGTAAATATCAATCATTGACAATAGCAGTTCTTGAAAAGCACCCATATACCATTTTGGCAGAAGGCCTATTCTCAAATGAATGGAGGCGATTCGGTTGCGTTTTTCAATAAATTCATCGTCAATAATGCCTGCAAACATTTCTTGAATATGCTGTTTTAACGTTTGTTTTAAGCGGTCAACTGAGCTGTGATCATTAATGATATCCATCAATGAGCTTTCATGGTCAAGGTTTTTATAAAACGCATCGACGATGTATACGATGTTTTCTTGAATTAACGGCTGAAGCTGCTCTAACACGTAAAGCTCGGCATCTCCTAACCTGACCATTTTGAGCTGTTTTTTGACATCTGCATGTTTGTTTGTGAGGTGAATGCGGTTTTTTTGCTGTCCGTTTGATTCAGAAAAATAAGCTGTTTTTTGTTTTCTATCTTTTTTAAATAACAATACAATGATCCCCCTTGGGAAAAATATAATTTTTACTTTTTGGCTTTTTAAGCCTTTTTCTTTTTTATCGGCCAAGAGAAACATGAATGAAGCTGCAGTAGAAAAATATTTGAAAAACCGTTCATTAAAATGAACGGTTTAATCGAGATCTATTTGTTTTAATGGTTTGATGGCCGGGCCCTCTACAACTTCGCCAGATGGCTTAAAGCGTGATCCGTGGCACGGACAATCCCATGTATGCTCACCGTCGTTCCACTCGACCTCGCAGCCTAAATGGGTGCACGTTGTATCAACGAGGTGGAGGCAGCCTTGTTCATCCCGAAAAGCTCCCGCGCGTTTGCCGTTCACGGTGACGGCTTTCCCTTCACCAGGCGCAATGTCTTCAAACTGGACGTCAGGCTTTTCAAGCTTTCCTTTAATAAAATGCTTGGCGACATCGGCATTGTAGGAAATCACTTTCTGCACTCCGGGGTTCAGATGGAAACGGGACGGTGTAAATATGCTTTCGTATGGATTGTCTTTTTTCTCTACTAGGTCTGACAATAGAGTGGCTGCGACAGCTGATGTCGTCATGCCCCATTTTTTGAACCCGGTTGCTACAAGAATATTGTTCTCATTTTCCGACATCGGCCCGATAAACGGGATTTTATCGATTGTCACGAGATCCTGGGTGGACCAATAATATGGAATGCTTTCGATGCCGATGGTGCTTTCGGCCAGCTGTCTCAGTGTTTCATAATGTGTCGACATGTCTTTTCCCTGTCCTGTTTTATGGCTTACTCCGCTGAAGAGAATCAGCTTTTCACCGTTGACAATGGTATAGCGGAGCGCTATTGACGGCTGGTCGATACTCAAATACATGCCCTCGGGATATTCGCTCTTCGGCTTGATGGCGAGAACGTACGATCTGTCAGAATACATTCTCGCAGCATATAATCCGCCTCCGTCATAAAAAGGGAAGTGGGAACAGCATATGATAAAGCGGCTCTTGATGGCGTGCCGGCTTTTGGTTACCACTTCAGGCCTTTCTCCTTTTTTGATATCAAGCGCGACGGTCTCTTCATAAATCCGTCCGCCTTTTTGAACAATCTGCTCCAGAAGCGCTTTTAAGTATTGCAGCGGATGAAATTGGGCTTGATTCTTCATGACAAGCGCCAGCTTAGAACCTACGGGAATCGGAAGATCCTTGATAAGATCTCTTTCAATTCCAAGCTTTGTGTATGCCTCATGCTCAGTGCGGATTTTTTGTACAGCGTTTTCTTTTGCTGTGTAAAGATAAGCATCTTGTTCGATCCATTCGCAATCAATTTGATGTTCATCTACAATGCCTTTTATGTAATCAATTGCGTTTTGATTCGCTTCATAATAAAGCCTTGCGTGGTTCAGCCCGAAATTGCGGATAAACTCATCGTATATCATGTCATGCTGGGCAGTAATTTTAGCGGTCGTATGGGCAGTGGTGCCGTTGAGCACCTGGTTTGCTTCAATCAATACGACACGGAAGCCTCTTTTCGTAAGTTCATATGCCGTTGTGATCCCCGTAATCCCGCCTCCGATAATGGTGACGTCACATTCAGTGTCCTCTTGAAGCGCCGGAAAAGAAGGCAGGTCAGTTGATGTTTTCCAGTACGTTTCAGGTGATTCCTTTGCAAAATGTTGATTAGCCAAGCCGTTATACCTCCCATCAGATTTATTCTTAATTTTTCCATATTCTATCTTTTCATACATAGGAAGCAGGCAATGTTCATAACATAATAGGGTTGAAAAGGAGTGATTTCATTGGCGAATCAAAAAAAGAAAACATTGCCGCCTCAGCAACAGAACCAGCAGCCGGGTTTAGAATATCTCATGGATCCCCGTCCGGTTTTTGATAAGCCGAAGAAAGCGAAAAAATTAGAGGGCAAAACCGCTATTATTACCGGGGGAGACAGCGGAATCGGACGCGCTGTTTCGGTATTATTCGCAAAAGAAGGGGCTAATGTGGTCATTGTGTATTTGAATGAACACCAGGACGCCGAGGAAACAAAGCAGTATGTAGAAAAGGAAGGAGTTAAATGCCTGCTGATTGCCGGAGATGTCGGGGATGAAGCGTTTTGCAATGATGTGGTCAGGCAGGCAAGCCAAGCGTTTCCGTCCATTGATATATTGGTCAACAATGCGGCAGAGCAGCATGTCCAGCCAGGTATTGAAAAAATCACAAGCCACCAGCTGGTCAGAACCTTCCAAACGAACATTTTCTCCATGTTTTACTTAACAAAGGCGGTGCTCCCTCATTTGAAAAAGGGCAGCTCTATCATTAATACTGCCTCAATAACCGCTTATAAAGGCAATAAAACGCTGATTGATTATTCAGCGACAAAAGGTGCAATTGTTACGTTTACAAGGTCACTTTCCCAGTCGCTCGTTCAGCAGGGCATACGGGTTAATGCAGTAGCGCCGGGGCCCATCTGGACACCGCTTATCCCGGCCAGCTTTGCCGCAAAGGATGTGGAAGTGTTCGGATCAGATGTGCCGATGGAACGCCCAGGGCAGCCGGTGGAAGTGGCGCCAAGCTATTTATACCTTGCAAGCGACGATTCCACATATGTCACAGGACAGACGATTCACGTCAATGGAGGAACGATCGTAAACGGGTAATAAAAAGCCAATCCTTATGGATTGGCTTATTCGCTCTTCTTGAGCGCAGCATATTCTTTAGAGAGCGTAAGAAACGCATCTTTATCTTTTTCGTCCAAGGCTTTGTTAATTTGGTCCGTCAGCATGGAAAGCCGACGCTTATACAAGGATTCATCGAGCACCATTTGAATGTAGATATCCGTCATTGTGACATCGAATTCTTTTGTTTTTTGCGTGTTGCGGGACTTCATGAGCTCAGTGTACGATTTTTTCTCTTTCATAAAGAATCCCCCCAATGCCTTTTTTATAGTATATGGATAACGGTCGAAAAAATCAATAAATTTTTATAATTTTTAGACAACTAATACTTGGCAATCTATCGACATATCCTGCAAAATGCCGAAAACCAGCTGTTCTTATAAAAGTAAAATTGGTTTATTACTAGTTAATTAGTACCATTAAATATCATTAAAAGATGATTTTAGCTTATTTGTTAAAAAAACCTGTCGTTTTATAAAAACAGATGATAGATTATTAGTATAAATTTTGCAGAAAAAGGATGGAGGCCATAATATGAGTCAGAAAACTGACACTCCCTTAGAATCGTATGAAGTAAACAGTGAAACAATTGCTGTGCTGCCAGAGGAAATGGACGGTAAAATCTGTTCTAAAATTATTGAAAAAGACTGCGTGTTTTACGTCAGCATGAAGCCGCTGCAAATTGTCGACAGAAGCTGCCGTTTTTTCGGATCAAGCTATGCGGGAAGAAAAGCTGGAACGTATGAAGTGACAAAAATTTCACACAAACCGCCGATCATGGTGGACCCTTCGAATCAAATCTTTTTATTCCCTACACTTTCTTCGACAAGACCCCAATGCGGCTGGATTTCCCATGTTCATGTGAAAGAATTCAAACCGACTGAATTCGACGATACGGAAGTGACGTTTTCGAACGGCAAAACGATGGAGCTGCCGATCTCCTATAATTCGTTCGAGAACCAGGTTTACAGGACAGCATGGCTCAGAACCAAATTCCAAGACAGAATTGAACACCGCGTGCCGAAGCGGCAGGAATTTATGCTGTATCCGAAGGAAGAGCGGACAAAGATGATTTATGATTTTATTTTGCGTGAGCTCGGGGAGCGGTATTAGAAAATAGAAAGGAGCTGGCCGAACAGGGCAGCTCCTTCTCCTGCTTTAGGCTGTCGGAATTCCTCCGGTGATGCCATATACCTGTGATGTTACATAGCTCGAATTCTCTGAAGCTAAGAATACATAAACATCAGCCAATTCCACTGGCTGCCCAGCACGGTTTAATGGGGTCGGGGGCGTGCCTTGGCCGAATTTCGGGATGTTTTCCGCCGGCTGTCCGCCGGAAACTTGCAGGGGCGTCCAAATTGGCCCAGGCGCAACTGAATTCACTCTGATGCCTTTAGAAGCCAGCTGTTTTCCCAGTCCGATGGTAAAGCCGATAATGGCGTTTTTCGTTGCTGCGTAATCTAACAGCATTGGGCTTGGATTGTAGCCTTCAACTGAGGTAGTAGTAATAATCGATGCGCCCTCCGGCAAATACGGAAGTGCCGCTTTTACAACCCAGTAAAGGGAAAAGACGTTCACTTCAAATGTTTTATAGATTTGTTCAGTAGGCAGATTTTCGATGTTTTCGACCGCTTGCTGTTTGCCTGCAACGAGCGCCAGTACATCAAGCCCTCCGAGCTCCTGATGCGCCTGTTTGACTAGTTCCTGGCAAAAGGATTCATCGCTCAAGTCTCCGGGGATCAGCACTGCTTTTCGGCCTTCTGCTTCAATCAGTTCTTTTACCTCATCAGCATCTGGCTGTTCCTCTGGCAAGTAATTAATGGCCACATCGGCACCTTCCCGGGCGTAAGCAATCGCGGCAGCGCGGCCGATGCCGGAATCGCCGCCGGTGACAAGCGCTTTTCGGCCTGTTAGCTTGCCAGATCCTTTGTAGCTTTTTTCTCCGCAATCAGGGACAGGCTTCATGTTCTTTTGCAGGCCTGGCGGCTCTTGATATTGTTCGGGAAATTCATCATGAAAAAATGTTTTTATAGCATTCGTAAGATTTGAATCAGACATCATCAACGCTCCTTTTCTGTTTGGTGTACACTCGTATGTGTACCCCTGAGCATAAGGAGAAAAACATGTTTTGGCAGTTTGAACACTGGTGGATCAAAGAAAAAAAGAAAAAACAAACCCTTCTTCCATATTTATCTTGTCAAATAAGACTATATGAATTATGATAAATTCGAGCTATAAATCAACTAAATTTTGGGTGTTGGGGGAGTGAATCGTCATGAAAAAAGCGGCGGCGGTTTTGCTGTCACTCGGTCTCGTTTTCAGTTTTTCATACGGAGCTGACCATGTGGCGGAAGCCAAAACAAAGGTGAAGGTGTATAAGAACTGCAAGGAGTTAAACAAAGTATACAAAGGCGGGGTGGC
This sequence comes from Bacillus sp. N12A5, assembly GCF_026790125.1. NCBI lineage: Bacteria > Bacillati > Bacillota > Bacilli > Caryophanales > Bacillaceae > Bacillus > Bacillus sp. N12A5. Next base: position 76,438 of record NZ_JALAMR010000002.1, read on the forward strand.
CCGCACTTCGAAGGTGAAAAACAAAGGCGGAAAAACAAAGTACAAGCCTTACGTCTCTAAGGATCTTTATGATGCCAATAAAAAGAAAGACCGCGATAAAGACCTTATCGCCTGTGAACGGTAAATAAGAAAAAGAGCAATCTGGTGTCCAGATTGCTTTTTTTATGCTTATGCCGCCTGATCGGCCGCAGCGCTTTTCGCTTTCCTTGTCATAAGGCTGACTGCCATCATGACCGAGATGTTCAAAAGCAGGGCGGCGATGCCGACATTCAAGTCTTTTGCGGCTTGCGGCAGCGCGGGAAATAAAGTGCCGATCGTTGTTTCCGTCATTGTAATATAAGTAACTGCCCCGACACCTGCAATAATGCCCGCGAAGGCTCCCTGCTTCGTCACCACATTATGCTTGAACAGGCTGAACAAAAGGGCGGGGAATAGCTGTGTGACAAGGCTGTAGCCCATCAATAGCAGCGTTACAATGGTATTCCCGCCTTTGAATGTAAAGTATACCGAGATTAACGCGATCACCGGAACTAAATACTTAGCCAGCACCGATATATGCTGTTCTGTCGTGCGGGGCGCGAACACCTTGTACACATTTTTTGCAAACAGCGTGGAGGCGGACATTAAGATCATAGACCCCGGAACAAGCGCCGTTAGCAGTCCGGCAGCACCGATGATCCCGACAAACCAAGGGTCAAATGTTTGCAGTGACAGTCGCAAAAGAGATAGATCTCCGTCCGCGCCTTTCAAACCGGGAACTTGCAGGATAGCCGCAAAGCCGACGAAAAGGACGAAGAGCAGGACCAGCTGGTATAAAGGCATGAAGATGGCGTTTTTGCGAAAGACTTTTGGGCTTTCGGCTGAATAAGATGCGGAAAACGTATGCGGCCACATGTAAAACCCAAGCGCTGTCAAGAGCACAGTTGAACTGAACCACGCGGCACTTTGTCCTGTATCAGGAAGCGTAAGAAAACCCGGCTTTGCCGTTTCAATCTGCTGAAACATGTCTTGAAATCCGCCGTAGTAATGAATCGGCAAATACACACCTAAAAACAGGACGACAACCAAAATCATGATGTCTTTCACAACCGATATCCAAGCAGACCCATGAATGCCGGATACCATAACGTAAACCGTGATGGAAACGGCGCCGATCCAGATGGCGGCGGCCGGAGAGATTCTGCCGTACGATGTTTCCGATACAATCAGCCCGAGGCCTTTCAGCTGCAGCACGAGATACGGAATGAGAGCGGCAATGCCTACCAGTGAAACGAGAACGCCAAGCAGAGGGCTGTCGTATTTTTTGGTAAAAAAATCAGACTGTGACATCAGCTTATGCTGTTTCGCGTACGTCCAAACTGCCGGAAGAAGCCAATAAGAAAGGATGTAGGCCAGGCATCCGTAGGCGATGATGTAAAAGGCCGGACCGCCTTTCCCATAGGCCCAGCCGCTGCCGCCGAGAAACGTAAAGGTGGTATAAATTTCGCCTGCCATCAATAGGAAGACGAACACGGTTCCGAAGCCGCGGCCTCCAACCGTCCACTGTTCAAGATTCATGTCTTTTCCTTTTTGGGCGCGAATACCGAGAAAAATGCTTAAGAGCAGGACGCCGAAAATGATCATGAGAGCTGCGTTCATTCTGCTTCCTCCTTTTTATTTTCTTTGTCGAGCACATACACAATCGCCATCAGCGCGGAGGTCAGAAGGGCCCACATGACGATATAAGCAAGAATAAACGGCATGCCGAACACATAGGGAGTCACTTTATTTGCAAAAGGGATGCCGAGCAAAATTCCGATAAAGGGCAAAGCGGCGAGAACGTGAATCAGTTTCATAGAATCCTCCTTCTAGGTTAAGGTTGAGGTGTGCGCGCAGATATGGCGGCAGATGTCATTTTTTGAGGTGAAAGGCTGTGGTTCGAATTATAAATAAATTTATTTTGTTTGTATAGTGTGAATTATCTGATATTTATTGTTGGAAGCTCCCGAAGAGGGAGCGGTCAGTCTCGGGAGTGCGCAGAATAATGCAAAAGACTCAGGGTCTGTCAGGGGCAAATAAATAGAGCGTTAATAACTCGCTGACCTGCTCTCGGATTCGCGGATTAAAATAGCGGTGCTTTTCTTCATAACCATCAATTACAAATACATAAAGCGTAAAGGCCTCATCGCGTTCCGCCTCGTGGATTGAAATTTTCCTTTCCCTCAGTTCTTTTCTGACCTCAATCAAATCCTTTTGTGCTATTTTTAATGATTCGCTGATAAGCTGTTTATAAGGATGCTTCAATTTTAAAGTGCTTTGCTCAATTCCGGCGAGATCACGATTGAAAATTGTAATTGCCATGGGCAAAAAGAGAGCCCTTTCAATTAAATCGTATATTTCCTCTTTCTGATTCGGCATGCTGACTCCTTCTTTCTGGCGGGAACGTTTGTTCTATTTGTATTCTATATCGGCTGGTGAAATGTTTCAAGACAGAAAAAATCACCAAAACTTTTTAGTTTTTTGCTGATAATGTGTAGAATAAGGATAGACAAACCCGGTAAGGAGTATAAATGTTGGAGCATTTTTTATCCTATTTGACACAAGAACATTTAACTGAATTCTTTCAAAGCTATAGGGCTTTCGGTCCGCTCATTGCTGTGCTGCTGCCTTTGATTGAAGCATTTCTCCCGTTTTTGCCGCTGATCGTGTTTGTGGTGGCGAATACAAACTCGTTTGGCCTGTGGGAAGGATTCATCCTGTCTTGGGCAGGGTCAACTGCTGGATCAATTCTTGTTTTTTTGATTGTCCGTCAATATGGACAGAGAAGATTGCTTGGTTTTATCCGCAGTCATCCGTCGGTCAGAAAACTGATGTTATGGGTGGAAAGACACGGCTTCGGTCCTATGTTTCTTCTGCTTTGTTTTCCGTTTACACCGTCAGCCGCGGTGAATGTTGTTGCCGGTTTGTCAAGGATCGGAACGCGGCCGTTTATTTTGGCGGCAGCCTCGGGAAAGCTTGTCATGATTTTTATGATCAGCTTCATCGGATATGATCTGCACGCGCTGATTACACAGCCGATTCGAACGGTCATCGCCGTATTGGTGATCACTGTCTTATGGTATGTCGGCAAAAAGGTGGAGCGGTACCTGCATGTGAGGGCCAGTCAGCGTGAGCATGATGGAGGGAGACAGTAACATGAAAAAACGGTTTTGGTTTCTTGCCGGTGTAGTGTCCGTCGTTCTCGCCATTCAGGTTAAAAATGCCGTCTTTATCGATTACAAAGTGGAAGGCGTCAGTATGAACCCGACCTTTCAGGAAGGGAACGAACTGCTGGTCAATAAATTTTCGCATCGATTTAAAACCATCCATCGTTTTGATATTGTCCTTTTTAAAGGCCCTGATCAAAAAGTGCTGATTAAGCGGGTAATCGGATTGCCCGGTGAATCGATCAAATATAAAGATGATCAGCTATATGTGAACGGAAAACAGGTTGCTGAACCATTTTTGAAGCATTTGAAGTCTGTTTCAGCGGGAAGCCATGTCACGGGTGATTTTTCTTTGAAAGATGTGACAGGATCAAGCAAGGTGCCGAAAGGACAATATTTTGTCGTTGGAGATAATCGCATATACAGCTTCGACAGCCGGCACTTTGGCCCGGTTAGAGAAAAAAAGATTGTCGGTGTGATTTCCGATGCTGAACAAAAAGACGCCAATTGAAGAGGCGTCTTTTTTATGCTGTTTGGAAAAATGTGTTGAAGAAAAATTTGTTAGGGGATATAATCATTATTGTTACGTGCGTAACAATAGAGTGGTTTGTTTCTTAATTTGTGTTTATTTTTCAATATCTTTAAATTTGTTTCAAACGAAACAAAAGGAGTGATGAAGATGAATTATGAAGCAGTGATTATAGGTGGAGGCCCGGTTGGATTTATGGTGGCCTCTGAGCTTGCGATGGCCGGAGTGAAGACATGTGTAATTGAGCGGCTTGAAAAGCCTGTCCCGCATTCCAAGGCACTGACGCTGCATCCCCGCACGCTCGAGCTTCTTGAAATGAGAGGGATCTTAGAGCGTTTCATATCCTGCGGAAGCAAGATACCATCCGGGCACTTTTCAATGCTGGATACCCGTCTTGATTTTTCAGGCTTGGAAACGAGCTGTCCTTATACGCTTTTGCTTCCGCAGGCTAAAACAGAGCAGCTGCTTGAGGAGCATGCGCGAAGCTTGGGAGCAGAGGTGTTTCGAGGGGCAGAGGTGCTGACGGTTACGCAAAACGCATCAGAGGCGCAAATCATTTTCAAGGATCGGGATGGCAGTGTGAGGACGATCACAAGTATGTTTGCCGTTGGTGCCGATGGAGCAGGAAGTACTGTCCGGAAACAGGCTGGAATTGAGTTTCCGGGAACAGACAGCACCATTACTGCATCGCTTGGAGATGTGGCGCTCCTTTCTCCGCCGCCGTCAGGCGTGCTGTCCCTTTGCACAAAAGAGGGGGGTGTCATGATTGTTCCGCTTTCTCCTGACCGATACCGTGTCGTCGTGATCAGCCCTTATCGCACGCAGACGCCGAAAGATGTGCCTGTCACTGGGGAGGAGCTGAAAACGGATCTCATGCGAATTTGCGGGAGTGACTTCGGTTTAACCGAGCCTTCGTGGATGTCGCGGTTCGGGAACGCCGCACGCCAAGCGAAGCGGTATCGGGACGGCAGGATCTTTCTTGCGGGAGATGCGGCGCACATTCATTTTCCAGCGGGCGGCCAAGGGCTGAATGTCGGCCTTCAGGATGCGATGAACCTTGGATGGAAGCTTGCAGCGGCTGTTAAGGGATCTGCGCCTTCATGGCTTTTGGACAGCTATCATGAGGAACGGCATCCGGTTGCTGAAGGCCTTCTGAGAAACACGGAGGCGCAGACAAAGCTGATCGATTTTACTCAAGCCGGTCTCCATTTACGTAGTATGATGTCCGAGCTGCTCGCCTATCCTGAAGTGAACCGAGATGTAGCGGGGCAAATTTCTGCGCTTGATGTCAGGTATAAACCTGATCCCAATATGCCGCCGCATCGTTTGAACGGGGCAAGAGTGGCTGATATGGAGCTGATTCTTTCCGACGGCAGTATGGAGCGGCTGTACAGCTGTCTTCAAAAGGGTACTTTCGTTTTGCTGTCATTGATGCAAGATGCTGATGGTCATGCCCAAGGTAAAGGCTTACGCACGGTAAACGCTTCGCTTACAGAACCGAATGAAGAGTGGCGGGACGTGCATACAATATTGATTCGCCCTGACGGACATGTTGCTTGGGCGGTAGATGCATCGGCGCCCGATTGTGCCGAGGTGATTCAAAAAGGGATTAGCCGCTGGCTTCCCGCCATCAGCCGAGTGTAACGCAATTCGATTGTTTCATCAGTAACAAAACGGTATGATAGAAGAAACAATCGAATGAAAAAGGATGGAAAACCCGATGGACACAGATCATACGAAACGCAATCTTTTTGAATTGTATGCGGAGCTTATTCATCAGCAGGAGAAATGGGAGGGGCTTATTAAAGCCTTTTTATCCGACGAATTGAAGAAGCTGGATGCCGAGCACGGGAGTAAATCCCAATTGACGATGACAGAAATTCATGTTCTTTCGTGTGTCGGTGACAATGAACCAATCAATGTCACGTCTATAGCAGAAAAAATGAATACGACAAAAGCGACTGTATCGCGCATCAGCACAAAATTGCTCAGTGCGGGATTCCTTCATAGAACTCAGCTTAGCGATAACAAAAAGGAGGTCTACTTCCGACTGACGCCGGCTGGGAAAAAACTTCACAATTTGCATAAATATTATCATCAGAAGGTCGAACAGCGTTTTCTGTCATTTTTTGACCGGTATACAGAGGAAGAGATTCTTTTTGCGGAACGGCTGTTTCGGGATTTGGTGACAAAATGGTATCCGTCGTCAGAAGAAATGGAAGATGGTCTTCACAACGTTTTTAAATAAAAAACACGCACTGAGGTGCGTGTTTTTCACGTTTCTTCTTTCTTTTTCAGGATAGTAAGGTAAATCAGATTTCCTCCGGCTAAAATCATAAGCGGCAGTCCAGGGGAGCCGGATGTCACCACATTATAAATCAGCCAGATTCCTAAGCATATTCCGTAATATAAGTGCATTGTTTTCTCGGGATTGTCGCGAAGCAAAAGAGTCACTCCTTCCCCTTCTGCTGTAAGTGTACCATGGGAGGATTTTTTCTCCAATTAGGCATTACTGCCGCTAATTGGGCTCTCTTTGTCTTTTTTCTCACCATGTAGATGGTGAAGCAAGCGATAAAACGGCGGCAGCAGGGCGATAACCAGAATGACGCGTATGACCTGAACTGCAACGACAAAGGTGGAATCAGCATGCAAGGTTACAGACGTCGTCGCCATTTCTGCAATGCCGCCGGGCGCAAATGCCAGAACAGAAGTGATGAGTGAGATTCCTGTCAGCTTGGAAACGATCACGGCGCTCAAAAACATAGCTGCGATTAAGCCGACGGACGAGACAAACCCGACGATGATAATGCGGGTAACGCCAGAAAACATGCTTTTGTACATCTTCGAGCCGATCGTTGCCCCGAGGAATACCTGCGACACATGGTTCGCTTGTGACGGCCACCATGCCATCATGTCATGCCCTGTCACCGCAGCTCCGCCAACGTGCACAAGTGCCACACCGAGCATGCTGCCGAGCAGCCATGGAGCCGGGAACTTTAAACGTTTTGCAGCTTTGCAGGCTCCCCAGGCAGCGAGAATAAGAATGGCGGTCCATAAAACGGGAGCAAGCCTAAAATCTGTCGTTGCTGTGGAAAGCGTTTTTGCCGCGGCACTTGCTGAGCTATCTTGTTTTGAATAGATCAGGATGACCAAAAACGGAATAGATAGCACCACGAGCAGCACCCGCATCATTTGAACGAGGCTGACTATAGCGGTATTGGCGCCTACTTCCTGTGCGATGCTCGGCATGGCGGAAAGCCCGCCGGGAGCGGTGCCGACAAAGCTAGTCATCATATCCGTTTTGCTGAAACGCCAAAGCACATATCCTGACAGCATGGCCAGAAGTATAGACAATATCAGCATAATGCCGACTGAAAACCAATGGTCTTTGAGAACAGAGAGAACGGATAAATTCAGCTTTTGGCCCAATTCAATGCCGAGGATCATCTGCCCGAGGGCGAGCCACCGGCGGTTAATTCCTTTTTGGTCTGGCGCCATCATCAGCCATGCCGGCCGTATCATGGCGAGGCAGCAGGCAACAATCAGCGTTCCGATCATCCATCCAATCGATATTCCGGTTAATGAAAGAATAAATCCCCCGGCTGCACTGATTGCGATAAACCATAGATCTTTGAGGAGATTTTCGTCTTTCTTCAATATAAAACCCTTCTTCCTTTACACGTAACGCTCTAATTGTTCACGTAGTGAATGTATTATTACTATAATATATTTTCATTGATAAAGAAATTATGAATTATTTTCGATTAGCCATTCATTTTTCTTATGGACTTGTGTTCGAGTTTATCTATTGTGTAAGTCAGGCATAAACCCGTTGTCAGGATACATGCGGCAAGGAAATAAAAAATCACTTCTCCGCCAAACGATGCCAGGATCATCCCGCCTGCCAGAGGTCCGATTGCACGGGAAATATCCCAATGCAGACCGTACACTGCATAAAACCGGCCGAGCAGATGGGGCGGTGCCAATCTTGCTATGAAGGTCTGGATGTGAGTTAATCCGATGCTTTCGCCAACCGTCATCACCGCTGCCGTCACTAAAAGCATTGTCAGGGAAGTTGAGCATGCAAAGCCGGCAGCCGCAAGGGAGTAGCAGATATAAGTAATGAAAAGGATTGTTTTCATTGAAAGCTTTTCTGTCCCTTTGACAAGAGGTACTTGGAGAACAAAGCTGAATAAAGCTTTTGCTGCCGAGTAGATGGTCAGCATGAACAAATAATCAGAAAATATATTTTTGCTGAACAGCCTATATGTTGTTTCGGTTTGTGCATATAGCATGCTGATGGGGAGAGAAAGCAGCAAAAGAAGCAGGACAGGCCTGTATATCATAAAGCTCGCAGACATTTCCAGTGTTACAGTTGTGTTTAGCGGCTTTGTCTCTGGCAGTTTCAGTGCAGCGATCAGAAAGTAGATGAGCAATGCCGCGGCATCCAAAGCGAATATCCACACGGGGTTATACTGGTACAGCAGCATCCCCAGCAGCGGCCCTGCCGTCAGGCCCGCCGAATAGATTGCATTGATCATTGCAAATACTTCAGAACGTCTGCTTTCCGGCGTGCTTTCGGCCATTTGGGCCCGGGAAGCAGGAATGTACAACGATCTCCCGATGCCATTCATGACATAGAGAAAGGCGAAAACATACGCATGTTCAGCAAAAACAAATCCCGTCATTGCTGCTGATTGCAGAAGCAATGCGATCAGAATCGCTGTTCGCCGTCCGAGCTGGTCCGCCACTCTTCCCGCAACGAGCGTCAAGCAAATATCGGCAAATGGCTGAAGGCTGATGATCAGCATTGGAATCATGATACTGCCGTTTAATTGTTCATGCAGATACAGCACCATAAAAGGGGCCATCATTGCACCTGTCAGGCTTGTCAGCATTTCGCCGAAAAAGCGGAGCCAAACGGGAGCGCTGTATCTCGATTTTATCGATTGAAAGCTGGTCAACATGTGATCGCCGCCTTTCGCTGTTTGATATAGTAGTAGTGTATAGAAGGGGCAGCGGCCCAAAAAGTGAAGAAAAGAAGAGAAAAAGATTCCCCTTTTGTCGGGAGGTGCGGGGATTGAAGCTGATTGAGCACTACGTGGCACTTGTAAAAACAGGACGCGCTGCGTATGGGCAAATGAACGAAATGTCGCTCGCTGAGATTGCTGCCTGTTTATTTTGTACAGAACGAAATGCAAAGCTCATTTTGCATAAGCTGGAGAACAAGAATTGGATTATCCGGGAAAGCGGGGCGGGACGCGGCCGTAAGTCCAAAATCGCGTTTCTTCGCCAGCCGGAGGAACTGCTTCTGCAAACTGCCAAGGAATATACAATGGCTGGAAAGCTTAAAAAGGCAAAGGAACTGCTTCAGCAGTATCAGTCCGCGTTTCCTGGGCTTGGAAACGAGTATGATATGTGGTTTTCTAAGGTGTTTGGCTTTGTAACAGAGGCCAGCCGGGATGGAGCGATGGATGTGCTTCGGCTGTTCATCACCCCTGGAGCTGTCCGCAGTTTGGACCCGTGCCAGATATTTTTGCGGTCTGAGGGGCACTTCGTCAAACAAATATTTGATACATTGCTCACATTAGAACCGGATGTGCAGGAGCCCAAACCTCATTTGGTTCATGGATGGGAAGAGGAGAAAAAACGATGGAGATTTTTTCTTCGAAAGGGTGTGTCTTTTCATAACGGACAGCCGCTGACGGCGCGGGATGTTGTGTTTACGTTTCAACGCTTTATGGCACAAGCTGACAACCCGTTTAAATGGCTGCTGCACGGAGTGAAACAAGTCTTAGAAAATGGGCCTTATTGTGTGGAGCTCATACTTGATAAGCCGAATGAGCTTTTGCCGTATGTTCTTTGTGATGAACGCTTGTCCATACTGCCCGCAGAACAGGGCGGAGGGATAAATGGATCAGGGCCTTTTCGGGTGATGCAGCATCACGGCCGGATGCTGGTGCTTGAGGCCAATGAGCGCTACTTCAAGGAACGGCCCTTTTTGGATCGCGTGGAGTTTGTGTTTTCTGAGCAAGCCGGAGAGATGAACGGTTTTACCATTCAAGAAAAACAACCATGTCCCGAGCGGCAAACTGTTTTTGATGAGCGGCATGTTCAGTATTTGTCGCTCAATCTGAAAAAGAAGGGGCCTCTTCAGCATCGAAGCTTTAGAAAAGCGCTCCGCCTGCTGATTTCCTCTGAACGGCTCGTTCGTGAAGCGGGAGGGCACCGCAGAATCCCGGTTACGTCTTTTTTGCATCAGAGTCCTTTTGAGTGGGAAGGCGTTTCATTTTCTGAATTGCTGAAGCAAAGCGGATACAAGGGAGAAACGCTGGTGCTTTCTACCTTTTCGGAAACGGATCATCGTGAGGACGCGGAGTGGATTCAAAATGTTTGCGCCCGGCACGGTATCAGGCTTACACTTCAATTCTATGATTCTGCTGATCTGCGCCGCGCCGACATCGTGCAGATGGCGGATATCATTCATGATAGTGCGACGTTTTATCAAGACAGCGATTTTGGTTTTCTGCACTTGCTGCTGTCCGGGAACAGTTTTTTGTATCAGCATCTATCTAAACAGATGAAACAGATGTGCTCAGAAATGACAGACCGCATGTTTTCGGTGCCTGACCGCTGCTTGAGAATCAATATGCTGCGGGACATTGACCGCCAGCTTATACAGGAGTTCAATGCGATTCCGTTGTATCAAAATGTGCTCCAGGTGACATCAAGTGAGAATGTGAAAGGCCTGGTGCTTGATGAAGAGGGGTGGGTCGATTTGTACGCCGTGTGGCTGTCCAAATGAAAAAGAGGGTTCTTTCATGAACCCTCTCTGTTTTTTATGCCGCTGCCATGCTGCGGCATTGTTCAGCGCAGGCATAGCAGGATTTTGCACATGCCTGGCAATGATCTTGATCATGTTTTTCGCATTCTGTGCCGCACGTTTCACAAATATCGGCGCAAAGTGCACAGATTTCTTTTATGAACGGGCTGTCCGTTTGCATCGCTTTGGCTGCCAGAGCGCAAATATCCGCGCATTCCCTGTCAAGCCGATGCAGCCGCTGAGATCGTGCTGCGCGCTTTCTTCCAAGCATTTTGTAAAACAATGGTTACAAGCCTCCATACAGTTGATGCAAGCCTCCATACATGCTTGTGAAGTGTGCTCCATGGTTGATTCCCCCTGTTCAGTGTATGGTTTTATGTTTCCCGGCTGCATGTGAAAAAAACTGCTGAGTGTGTTTGCGGGGAAGGGATATGTACATATAACCTGAGCGGGTATATCTAATGTTCCATCAGATAGTACAGGAACCAAACAGCGTGATTTTGTTCATCGCGTGCGGCGCGCGTAAAGATGCCTTTTGCTTTTAAGTTTGAGGTTTCTTCAGCTGTGCGCAAGTAAAAGTCGACCGTCCTTTGTTCATCCTTAAAAGCGGCGTCCAGTCCTCTCGTGAAATTGTCCGGGCATTTCTCTGTTTGTTTCGGCATGATGGGCTTGCCGGTAATGGCTCCGTACAGTGTGGAAAATTCACGAAGATGGCGCATTTCGTCACGCCTGATTTCTTCAATCTGTTTTCTGACGTCGTCGCGGTGGGTAAGTTCGGCAAGCTTGCGATAGCATTGAATCGCGCTGAATTCTGCATGAATGGCCTTTTTCAGATTCTGAATCAAAACAGGATCTGCCCGGTATGGCGCCGGATAGGGGTAGTAGCTGTAATACAAGAGGGGTCAACTCCATTCTTAAGGAATTGGGCTTCCCTAAAAGTATATGTAGGGCAGGGAGACTTGTGCGGAGAAAATCAGCTTTTTATATGCGAAAAGGCCGTTTTTACCAATAGATCAGATTGGTCATTTTCGTCAACATTCGATAAAATATAGAAAGATAAAAAGAGAGGGGTCTTCTAATTTGGGAGCAGAGTTTTTAGTAGGCAGGTCCGGGAGTGGAAAAACGAAGCTGATCATCGACAGCATTCAGGATGAACTGCGCCGGGCTCCATTCGGGAAACCGATCATTTTTCTAGTCCCGGATCAAATGACGTTTTTGATGGAATATGAGCTTGCTAAAACGCCTGATATGGGCGGAATGATACGTGCCCAAGTGTTCAGCTTTTCACGATTGGCCTGGCGTATCCTCCAGCATACGGGAGGAATGAGCAGGCCGTTTCTTACGAGCACAGGCGTACAGATGCTCCTGCGGAAGCTCATTGAGGAGCATAAACAGGAGTTCAAAGTCTATCAAAAAGCGAGTGACAAAAGCGGTTTTACTGCACAGGTTGAACGGATGCTGACAGAATTTAAGCGCTACTGTCTTGAACCGGAAGATATCCGGAGGATGGCGGAAAGCGGAACGGCTTCCGAGTATCGCGGAGAACGTGTTTTATCCGAAAAGCTTCATGATTTATCGATTCTGTATCAGCAGATGGAAAAAAGCCTTGCAGATCAATACCTTCACTCTGAGGATTATTTGACACTGCTGGCAGAGCATATTCCGTTTGCGGAAGATATAAAAGGCGCGCATATCTATGTGGACGGCTTTTATCAGTTTACGCCGCAGGAATTTAGGGTGTTGGAGCAGCTTATGGTTCATGCGGAAAACATTACGTTTTCGCTGACAGCGGACAAGCCGTCATATGAGCGGGAGCCGCATGAACTGGATTTGTTCAGAATGACGGGAAAAACCTATTACCGCCTGCACCAGAAGGCGAAGGAACTGAATCTGGACATTACGTACAAAGAGCTGAACGGGACTGAACGGCATGGGCGCACGCCGGAATTGGCACATTTAGAGGCGCAGTATGAAGCGCGTCCGGCCGTCCCGTACGCAGAAGAACAAGAGGCCTTTACTGTGATGCAGGCCGCAAACAGACGAGCTGAGCTGGAAGGTATTGCCCGGGAAATTCACGCTCTTGTCAGAGATAAGGGTTATCGATATAAGGATGTAGCGATTCTTGCGCGCCAGCCGGAAGATTACAAGGATATGGTGAAGGAAGTTTTCGCAGATTACGAGATTCCTTACTTCATTGATGGAAAAGCATCTATGCTGAACCATCCATTAATCGAATTTATCCGGTCTAGCCTAGATGTTCTGAAAGGGAATTGGCGTTATGAGGCGGTGTTTCGCTGCGTGAAAACCGAACTGCTATTCCCGCTTAACGAGCCGAAAGCAAAGGTGAGAGAACAGGTCGATCAGCTTGAAAATTACTGTATCGCCTATGGGATCAAAGGTGACCGCTGGACAAAGGGCGACCGTTTCCGCTACAGACGTTTTGTGTCATTGGATGATGATTTTGCCCAGACAGATCAGGAAATCGAAATGGAAAACATGCTGAATGCCACACGCGACTGGATTGTTCCGCCGCTTCTTCAGCTCCAGAAACGAATGAAAAAAGCAAAGACGGTTCAGGAGAAGGCGGAGGCGCTCTACCGTTATCTAGAAGAGACAGATGTCCCGCTGAAGCTGGATCAGGAAAGACAGCGTGCTGAGGAAGACGGCAGAATCGTTGAGGCGCAGCAGCATCAGCAGGCGTGGGATGCAGTCATGCAGCTGCTTGAGGAGTTTGTTGAAATGATGGGAGATGATGAGATTTCCCTTGATTTGTTTCAGCAAATGATGGAAGCCGGTGCGGAGTCGCTTACATTTTCTCTAATTCCGCCTGCGCTTGACCAGGTGTTTGTCGGCAATATGGATTTGTCCAGAATGTACGGCACCTCCTGCACCTTTGTGCTGGGGGCAAACGACGGCGTTCTGCCGGCGCGCCCTGATGAAAACGGAGTGCTATCAGATGATGACCGGGAATGGCTGAAAACAATTGGGGTTGAGCTTTCCTCGGGAGGAAGGGAGCGTTTGCTTGATGAGCATTTCCTCATCTATATGGCACTTTCCAGTCCGTCTGACCGGCTTTATGTAACGTATCCGATTGCTGATGCGGAAGGAAAAACACTTTTGCCGTCAATTATCATTAAGCGGCTGGAAGAACTGTTTCCGTTGCATAAGGAGCGCCTGTTGACAAATGAACCCGAGCAGGTCAGCGATGAGGAACAGCTGATGTATGTCGTCAATAAAAGCGTGGCACAGTCCTTTACCGCGAGCCAGCTTAGATTATGGACTCGGGAATACGACATCAGCGACGTCTGGTGGAGCACATACAACGTGCTGATGAATGAGCCGGACAGGCTGCAATCGAAAAAGCTGTTCTCAAGCCTATTTTTCCGAAATGAAGTGAAGCAGCTTGAACGCAGCGTGTCGAGACAGCTCTATGGTGAACGAATTCAGGGCAGTGTATCGAGAATGGAAACCTTTAACGCGTGTCCGTTCTCCCATTTTGCATCACACGGTCTTCATCTGAAGGAACGGCAATTTTTTAAGCTCGAAGCACCGGATATCGGCCAGCTGTTCCATTCCAGCTTAAAGCTGATTTCAGACCGGCTGCGCGAACAAAAAATGGATTGGCGCGATTTAACAAAAGAGCAGTGTGAGCTGTTTTCCTATGATGCGGTAGAACGGCTGGCGCCGAAGCTGCAAAAGGAAATTCTGCTCAGCTCAAACCGGCATTATTATGTAAAGGAAAAACTGCAAAAAATTGTGACACGCGTGTCCGGCATTTTAAGCGAGCATGCGAAAGCGAGCGGATTCGTGCCAATCGGGCTTGAACTGGGCTTTGGAGGAAAAGGGCCGCTTCCGCCGCTGACCTTCAAGCTGAAAAACGGCTGCACGATGGAGCTCGTCGGGCGTATTGACCGTGTCGATAAAGCGGAAAGCTCAAAAGGCCTGCTCCTCAGGATTGTCGATTATAAATCAAGCGACAAAGGCCTTGACTTAGCAGAAGTATATTACGGACTGGCGCTGCAAATGCTGACGTACCTTGATTTGTCGATTACTCATTCAGCCGACTGGCTCGGAATGAGAGCGACACCTGCCGGAGTGCTGTATTTCCATATTCATGACCCGATGATTCAATCTAACCTCCCGCTCGGGCTTGATGAGATTGAACAGGAGATCTTTAAGAAATTTAAGATGAAGGGCCTGCTCCTCGGCGATCAGGAAGTGGTTCGCCTCATGGATACAACCCTTCAAGAGGGACGGTCAAATATCATCAACGCCGGCTTGAAGAAAGACGGCTCTCTCAGATCGGATTCAGCCGCAGTCGGAGAAAAGGAATTTGAGCTGCTGACGAAGCATGTGCGCCGCACCTTCCAAGAAGCAGGCGAACAAATCACCGACGGACGCGTATCCATTGAGCCGTATAAAATGAAGAACAAGACGCCGTGCACATACTGTGCGTTCAAATCAGTATGCCAATTTGATGAGTCATTAGAAGAAAACGAGTACCGCACGTTAAAGGCAGAAAAGGACAAGACGATACTTGAATGGATAAAAAAGGAGGCGGATGGCAATGAACATTCCTAAACCGGCAGACAGCACATGGACAGATGACCAATGGAATGCCATTGTTTCAACCGGCCAGGATATTCTTGTGGCAGCGGCAGCGGGCTCCGGTAAAACCGCTGTACTTGTTGAACGAATGATCCGGAAAATTACCGCTGAAGAAGACCCGATTGATGTAGACCGGCTTCTCGTTGTGACCTTTACAAACGCCTCAGCGGCAGAAATGAAGCACCGGATCGCGGATGCTCTGGAAAAAGAGCTTGTAAAACGCCCGGGATCGCTGCATATCAGACGCCAGCTGTCTCTTTTAAATCGGGCCAGCATTTCGACGCTTCATTCCTTTTGCCTGCAAGTGCTGAAGAAATATTACTACTTGATCGATCTTGATCCGGGCTTTCGGATTGCCGATCAAACTGAGGGCGAGCTGCTTGGAGATGAAGTGCTGGACGAGCTGTTTGAAGACGAATACGCAAAGGGCGAAACGGCGTTCTTTGAGCTTGTTGACCGCTACACGACAGACCGGCACGATCTGGATCTGCAATTTCTCGTTAAACAGGTGTACGAGTATTCCCGATCTCATCCCAACCCGGAGGCATGGCTGGAAAGCTTTGTCCATTTGTATGATGTATCAGAAAAGAGCGCCATCGAGGAGTTGCCGTTTTATCCATATGTCAAAGAGGATATTGCAATGGTGCTTAACGGGGCGAAGGAAAAGCTGCAGCGCGGGCTTGAGCTGACGAAAGCGCCGGGCGGCCCCGCGCCGCGCGCAGACAATTTCCTTGACGATCTTGCGCAGATTGATGAACTGATTCAGTATCAGGACGATTTTACTGAACTTTATAAGCGGGTGCCCGCAGTTTCTTTTAAGCGCGCGAAGGCAGTAAAAGGGGACGAGTTTGACCCTGCGCTGCTTGATGAAGCGACGGATTTAAGAAATGGCGCAAAAAAACTGCTTGAAAAGCTCAAAACCGACTACTTCACAAGAAGCCCTGAACAGCATTTGAAAAGCTTAGCTGACATGAAGCCTGTTATTGAAACACTCGTACAGCTTGTCATCAGCTATGGAAAACGGTTCGAAGCTGCGAAACAGGAAAAATCAATTATAGATTTTTCTGATTTGGAGCATTACTGTTTGGCGATTTTGACGGCTGAGAATGACAAAGGTGAACGGGAGCCGAGCGAGGCTGCAAGATTTTATCAGGAGCAGTTTCATGAGGTGCTCGTTGACGAATATCAGGATACCAACCTCGTGCAGGAATCGATCCTGCAGCTCGTCACAAGCGGGCCGGAGGAGACTGGTAACCTGTTTATGGTAGGAGATGTCAAACAGTCGATTTACCGATTCAGGCTGGCAGAGCCGCTTCTTTTCCTCTCCAAATACAAACGGTTTACAGAGAGCGGTGAGGGCACGGGGCGGAAAATCGACTTGAATAAAAATTTTCGAAGCCGGACTGATATTTTAGACAGCACAAACTTTTTATTTAAACAGCTGATGGGCGGCAAAATCGGTGAGGTTGATTATGACGAGCAGGCTGAACTGAAGCTTGGCGCGGCATATCCGGACAGTGATGAGACGGAAACGGAGCTGCTGTTGATCGACAACTCGGAAGAGACGGATGCAGGTGAGGAAGCAGAAGAACTGGAAACGGTGCAGTTCGAGGCGAAAGCGATCGCAAAGGAAATTCGCAAGCTGATTTCATCGCCGTTTAAGGTATATGACGGAAAAACGAAAACACACCGCAACATTCAATATCGCGATATTGTCATTTTGCTACGTTCGATGCCGTGGGCGCCGCAAATCATGGAGGAGCTGAGAGCACAAGGCATACCGGTTTACGCCAATTTGACGTCAGGGTATTTTGAAGCGGTTGAAGTCGCTGTCACTCTTTCTGTACTAAAGGTGATCGATAACCCGTATCAGGACATACCGCTTGCCTCTGTTCTGCGCTCACCGATTGTCGGAGCAGATGAAAACGAGCTGTCTTTGATCCGGCTTGAAAATAAGAAAGCGCCGTACTATGAAGCGATGAAAGACTACTTGGCTGCCGGCGACCGAAACGACGAGCTTTATCAAAAGCTGGAAACGTTCTACCGACACCTGCAAAAATGGCGCGCGTTTTCGAAAAACCATTCGGTGTCTGAGCTCATTTGGGAAGTGTACCGCGACACGAAATACATGGATTATGTCGGCGGGATGCCGGGCGGAAAACAGCGCCAGGCCAATTTGCGTGTTCTCTATGACAGGGCGCGCCAATATGAATCGACGGCATTTCGCGGTCTGTTCCGATTCTTGCGGTTTATCGAACGCATGCAGGAGCGGGGCGATGACCTCGGAACGGCGAGGGCGCTTAGCGAGCAGGAGGATGTTGTCCGATTAATGACGATCCACAGCAGTAAGGGGCTTGAGTTTCCAGTCGTGTTTGCAGCAGGCCTTGGCCGGAATTTCAACATGATGGATTTGAACAAATCGTATCTGCTCGACAAGGAGCTCGGGTTTGGCACGAAGTTTATTCATCCGCAATTGCGCATCAGCTATCCGACGCTTCCGCTCATTGCAATGAAGAAAAAAATGCGCAGGGAGCTGTTGTCAGAGGAATTGCGTGTTCTCTATGTTGCATTAACGAGAGCGAAGGAAAAGCTGTTTCTGATTGGCTCGTGCAAGGATCATCAGAAACAGCTAGCAAAATGGCAGGCATCTGCATCCCAAGCTGACTGGCTTCTCCCTGAATTTGACCGCTACCAGGCAAAAACCTATTTAGATTTCATCGGTCCGGCTCTGGCCAGACACAGAGATTTGGAGGCTTTGGCTGAAAACGGTGCCCCAGCAGCGCATGCTGACATATCAGGCCACCCGGCTCGTTTTGCGGTTCAAATGATCCATTCCTATGATTTGCTGGATGATGATCTGGAAGAAAGAATGGAAGAAAAAAGCGAGCGCTTAGAAGCGATCCGCCGAGGTGAACCAGTTCCCGGCTCGTTTGCGTTTGATGAAAAAGCCCGCGAGCAGCTGAGCTGGACATATCCGTATCACGAAGTGACGCAAATTCGCACAAAGCAATCGGTTTCTGAGATCAAGAGGAAAAGAGAGTACGAGGATGAATACAGCGGCAGGGCGCCCGTTAAACCGGCTGACGGAAGCATTTTGTACAGGCGTCCCGCTTTTATGATGAAAAAAGGCCTGACAGCGGCGGAGAAAGGGACAGCCATGCATACGGTTATGCAGCATATCGCGCTTACACATGTACCGTCGATAGAAGAAGCGGAGCAGACGGTTCACAAGCTTTATGAAAAAGAGCTGCTCACTGAAGAACAAAAAGCGGCTATTGATATAGAAGAAATCGTCCAATTCTTTCATACAGAAATCGGCGGACAGCTGATCAGCGCTAAATGGAAGGACAGGGAAGTGCCATTCAGTTTAGCGCTTCCCGCCAAGGAGATCTATCCTGATGCACAGGAGGCGGATGAGCCGTTGTTGGTGCAGGGAATTATTGATTGTCTCTACGAAACGGAGGACGGTTTATATCTCCTGGACTATAAATCAGATCGGATTGAGGGCAAATTCCAGCACGGCTTTGAAGGAGCGGCCCCGATCTTGAAAAAACGATATGAAACGCAAATTCAGCTGTATACGAAGGCAGTTGAGCAAATTGCAAAAACAAAGGTAAAGGGATGTGCGCTTTATTTCTTTGACGGAGGGCACATTCTGACACTATAGCGAGATCCGTAAGCTCCGGGATTCAGGCGGAGCGGATCTCGTTTTCCTATAAAAGAGAGGTGATAGCATTTGCGGATTTTACATACGGCTGACTGGCATCTTGGGAAAACACTTGAAGGAAGAAGCAGGCTGAGTGAACAGGCCGATGTGCTTGATGAATTGAATACGATTGTAAAGGAAGAGCAGATTGATGCGATTGTAATGGCAGGGGACGCGTTTGACACCGTGAACCCGCCGGCTTTAGCCGAGCAGCTCTTTTATGAAAGCCTGTCTGCGCTCAGCGACAGGGGGAAGCGCCCGATTGTTGTCATTGCCGGAAACCACGATAATCCTGACCGTTTGTCCGCCGCTTCACCGCTGACACATGAAAACGGGATTTATTTAATCGGCTATCCGACAACAGAACCGCTTCATATTGAAGTGCCTTCAGCAGAGGAACTCTTAGGGGTAGGAGCGCTGGCGTACCCATCTGAAGCGCGTTTAAATGAAGTGCTTTCCGATACATTTGATGAAAAGCTGCTCCGTGATCATTATGACGTAAAAATTAGACAGGCATTTGAGCATATGACAAGCCGGTTCCGGAACGATGCAGTGAAGATTGCCGCCAGCCATATTTATGTCGCAGGCGGAAACCAAACCGATTCTGAGCGGCCGATTGAAGTAGGCGGCGCTTATACGGTGGCTGCAGAAAGCCTGCCGGCGGATGCCGCTTACGTGGCGCTCGGCCATTTGCATCGTCCGCAAACGATCAAGCGGGCGCGGACGCTTGCGCGTTATTCAGGATCTCCGCTCGCCTACAGCTTTTCTGAAGCGGGATATGCCAAATCAGTGACAATCGTGGATGCAAAACCGGGGGGAGGGGCCTCTTGGAATGAGGTTTTATTATCAAGCGGCAAGCCTCTGGTGAAGTGGAAATCGGCAAATGGCTTAAGCGAGGTGTACAGCTGGCTGGATGAAGGCAGGGATCAGAATGCCTGGATTGACTTGGAAATCCGTGTCACGGACCAGCTTTCACTTGAAGAAATTCATAGGCTGCGGAAGGCTCACCCGGGTTTTATCCATATCAGGCCGGTTTATGAAGAACAGAACAAAGAACGGGAACGGATTGAGGTTAAGCATGTCTCAATCGAAGACCGGTTTAAGAAATTTTATGAAAAACAAACGGGGGGCGCGGTGCCGGATGAAGAGATGGTGAAGCTGTTTTTAGAGCTTGCATCAGGCGTTGAAGAGGAGGATGCGAAATGAAGCCGATCGCCTTAAGCATAAAGGGGCTCCACAGCTTTAGAGAGGAGCAGACGATAGATTTTGAAGGCCTTTCTGGTGCCGGTGTTTTCGGCATTTTTGGGCCGACAGGAAGCGGTAAATCCTCTATCCTCGACGCAATGACGCTAGCTTTATACGGAAAGGTGGAGCGGGCGGCGAATAATACGCACGGGATCTTAAACCATGCGGAGGATACGCTGTCTGTTTCCTTTACCTTTGCGCTTCAGACGAATCATCAAATCGCCTACAAAGTGGAGCGTGTGTTTAAGAGAACGGATGAGATGAAGGTAAAAACGGCACTTTGCCGCTTCATCGAAATCAAGGATGAGCATACAGTGCTGGCTGATAAAGCCAGCGAAGTGAATAAAAGAGTCGAGGAGCTCTTGGGGCTGACGATTGACGATTTTACGAGAGCTGTGGTGCTGCCGCAAGGGAAATTTGCCGAATTTCTCTCTTTAAAAGGGGCGGAGCGCAGGCACATGCTTCAGCGTTTATTTAACTTGGAGCAGTACGGAGACCGGCTTGTGAAAAAGCTGAGACGGCAGGCGCAGGAAGCCTATGCGAGAAAAAATGAAATGCTTGCTGAACAATCAGGTCTCGGTGAAGCGAGTTCAGAAGCGGTTGAGCAGGCGGAAAAGGCTCTCGAGCAAGCTGAAGTCCGGCTGGAATCGATGAAGAAGAATCGTGATCAGGCAAAAGAGCGGTTTGCGGAGCACCAGGAGATTTGGAATGTCCAAAAGGAAAAAGCAACTTATGAAGAAGAGAAAAAACGTCTTGAAGAGGAGCAGCCGCACGTAGACAGCATGCAAAATCGCCTGCTGGAAGCAGAAAAAGCCGCCGCCCTTAAACCCTATGCGGACCGATACGCAGAAGCGATCCAGCATGAAGAGAAAGCTGAAAAGGAACAAACGCTAGCCCAAAAGGATTTAGCAGACCGGACTGCTTTCTTTCAGCAAAAACATGAAGAGTATGAAGCGTGGCGCCGGCATAAGAGCGAGAAAGAGCCTGAGCTTTTAACAGAGCAGGAACAGCTTTCCCGCTTGCAGGAGGTCGAAATCAAACTGAGTGAGGCCAAGCAAGAGGAGGCTCGCAAAAAGGTTGAACTCCAGCAGAAAGAAGAGGCCCTTCAATCTGTCATGAAGGAATTGGAGACGGTAACAGACCGCCTGGCACGTGGGCAAAACAGACAGACGGAATTGAAGCAGCAGCTCAAATCCCTGCAGGTGACATCTGATGAGCGAAAACGCTGCCAGCAGGCCGCTGAAATGGCTTTGCGCATCAGACAGACGGAGGAGCAAATCGAAAAAGAGAAAAAACGAACTGACGCATTGAACCTTGTGGTGCAAAAAATGAGCAAAGATAAGAACATGCTCGTTCAAAAGACGGAAGCGGAAGAAAGCAACATCATTCAGGCATATGAGGCTGTCCAGACCGTGTACCATTTGGTGTGCGAGACAGAGCGGTCGCTAACACGTATGACTGAACAGGCTAAAAAGAGACAACACACGCTTCATTCGCAGCGGGAAAAAGCTAGAGTGGCACTGCTGACAAAAGAGTTAGCCGAAAAACTGACGGCTGGAGAGCCTTGCCCGGTTTGCGGATCAACCCACCATGATCCATCTGCCTCAGCGCATGAAACATATGAGCTTGACAGCAATCTTGATGAAGACATCAAACAGACAGATGCGGTATTGGCGGAAGCGGCCGTTCTCAGCCAGGAGATTCTTTCAGCTAAAATCACGCTTGAAGAACAGTCTGCCCGCTTTATTGACCAGTGCCCGTTTTTGCAGACGATTCAAGCGCAAAACCTTGAAGCAGCAGCTTCATACGAGAGTCAATCGGTGTATGACGCATTCGAAACTGCCAAACTAGAATGGAAACGAGTCAAACAGGACATTCTTTCTGTTAAAACACGGATGGCACAAATGATCAGTGCCTATCAGGAGTCTTTAAAAAAGGCCGAGCAGCTTAATGAAAAAATCGGTTTTGAAAAAAGAGAGGCTGACCGCATTGATAGCATCGTTGCCGAGCTGCAGTCCTCTATGGACAGCCGCATGAAATTGTTTAAAGAAGCATTTCAGGATCAATCTGTGGATGACGCGGAAAAATGGCAGCAAGCTATTGAAGAAAAGGACCGGGCTGCAGAGGAATGCGAGAAACGAATTGAGCGCAGCATTGCATTTCTTGCTGAGCATGAAGCTCAAAAGGAAAAGCTGCGGGAGTCGGGGCACCAGCTTGAACGGGAAAAACTTGAGCTTCATTATGCGGCTGAACGCATCAAAAGCGTGATAGCTGATTATGAGCATGAACTCGGAGATTACGCAAAAGGAGAATCGCTCGAAATCAAACTCCGCTCTGTCCAGCAGGACCTAAAGCTGTTAAAAGAAAAAGAGCAAGCTTTATATGAAGATCTGCAAAATGCCCAAATGAGGCTCAATCAGGCGAAAAGCCGCGCTTCAGCAAGCGAGCTCACCCTTCAAGAGGCGAAGGGCAGATTGGAAAAAGCAGAAGCCGCTTGGGTTGAGCATACAAAAAGTACACGTTTTACCCGGCCTGAGGAGGTGGAACGAAGCCTCATTCCAGCCGATGAGCTTGAAAAGATAAAAGCCGGCATAGACCAGTTTATGGATAAACTAAAGCAAAACGCTGCAAACTTAAAACGTGTAGCTGAGATACTTGCCGGCCGAGCGTTATCAGAGAGCGAATGGAACGAAACCGTTACGGCATTACAAGAAGCTGAGGACGCATTTGGCGCTGCTATAGAGGAAAAAGGCGCAGCAGCAAAAGCGCTGGCCGTTATCCGCGACCATCATAAACGGTTTAACGAAATTGAAGCCGAACTGAAAAAATGGCAAACTCATATCGACAGACTGGACAAGCTGCAAGCTGTGTTTAAAGGGAATACCTTCGTTGAATTTTTGGCTGAGGAGCAGCTTGAAAGCGTTGCGAGGGACGCCTCAGCAAGACTTGGCATGCTGACGAGACAGCGCTATGCCATCGAAGTGGATTCAGAAGGCGGATTCGTCATGCGGGATGATGCAAATGGCGGTGTCAAACGCCCGGTATCCAGCTTGTCTGGGGGAGAGACCTTCCTCACCTCGCTTTCTCTCGCTCTTGCGCTGTCTGCGCAGATCCAGCTTCGCGGAGAATACCCGCTCCAGTTCTTTTTCTTAGATGAAGGGTTTGGCACGCTTGATCAAGATCTGCTGGATACGGTTGTAACAGCTTTGGAAAAGCTGCAGTCAGACAATCTGTCTGTCGGTGTCATCAGCCATGTGCAGGAGCTGCGGGCGCGGCTTCCGAAAAAACTGATCGTCCATCCGGCCGAACCGAGCGGCCGAGGCACACGGGTGACACTTGAGTTGATGTAAGGGAGGAGCAGATATGGCAAAGCAGACTGTCGGAATATGTGAGCTATGCGGCCGGAGCGATGTCCAGCTGACAGAGCACCATCTCACACCGAAAGAAGAAGGCGGAACGTTTCTGCCGACAGCGATGCTTTGTATTCCTTGCCATAAACAGATCCATGCTTTATATCCAAATCAAGAGCTTGCGGTTCGCTTAAACGGAATAGATGAACTCAGAAGCGATCCGCAGCTTGCCCGGTTTGTCAAATGGATCAGAAAACAGCCGCCTGAGAAGCTGATCAAAACAAAAAAATCAAATAAACGAAAAAAGAAAAAATGACTAAAAAGCAGCCCTCTCTTGGCAGAGCGGCTGCTTTTATCCATTTCCAACCATATCCTGATCGCTGACATCGGGGTCTATATAATTTGTCGCGTTGACTGCATTGTTTAATAGAAGGAAATCTCCCGTGTTTCCTGCTCCCGAACCGAGCGCAGATTTTGAAGAGCTTTTCGGAGAAAGGTAAAAGGAATCACCAAAGTTTACGACTCCGCCCGATATGGAATTGATAGCTATAGGCCCGACAATTGCTGGCATAAACGACACCCTTTATCAAAGACTCTGTTTATTATATGCTTTTGCCGGGCGATTGTGAGCGCGGGGACTGAATCTGTCTAATATGTTTGATTCTCGCATCGCCGCGGACAAGAGAAGCCGAGCCTGCATGAAAAACAGAAGAGGATGAGACCCCTTGGATTTTGATGTTGCGTACATAAATGACAGGCACCTCGTGGCAAAATGCGCTTTGCACCCCTGTTTCGGGAATTGGCGTTACTGCCTGCTGCTGAAAGATCTGGTACTCCTTTCTGTTAAATGTACCTTCATCACTGTAAAACGTAGACAGCGAGCGCTGAACAGCAAATACTTTGATTTTCATATCGATTTCGTTCGTGTCGCCAACTTGAAACACACTTGAAATTCCAAGAGAGTTAAATTTAACCACCCTGATGCGGGATATACGCTTAAGCATTGTTCGATGGCAGCGGAGCAAACGGCCCGATAATAAGAGATTCAGGCGGTGTATCGAAAATAGAAGAAAGGTAGATAGATTCAGTGTCTCCGATGTGGAAAACAGAGGAGCTGGACACACCATTCATCCGGATATCCCCGACTTCCAGATTACGATTGATGACTGTGAAGATCATGTTTGCTCATCTCCTTTCATTTCTGATGGGATATGTTCCAGAAAGTGTTCAACAGCACGGATCACGTCACGCTTCACATGCTCAGCGATATGTTCCGCATATTGGTTAGGCGGTGTGTTTTCTTCTTTTTTGATATGGGACATATAATAGTGAATCCGGCTGTCCATTTGTTTTCTGATGTCTTCAATGACATGATGTCTGTTTGTATCGTCAAGCCTGCTGTCATATTGTTTTTCAAGCTGCTCCAAAACCTCTGGGATTTCCTCGGTTAAGTACATGTCGACATTCTGGCGGATCTGCTGCATGATCTGGGCGCTCTCTTCCTGCTGCATCATCCCGATTTCGGGTGCCGTTTGGCTGACCTCAAAATTTTGGACGCTGTTTGGGTCAGTTGGGTTTAAGCCGATATTCAATGTTCCGTCAAGCCTTTCGATTTTCAGCTGATCAAATTTATACTCCACACGCTCAATGGTAGTGGCCGGCCGCTGTTTCATCGTATTCATTTCCGCTTGAATCTCTTTCAGCTGACGTTCGAGCTGCTGAATATGAAGCGCCTGCTGCTGCACGAAGGAATTCAAGTTTTGCAAGTAAGAGGAAACAGATTGATCATACATGTTCTTTCACCTCTTTCATATGATTAACGGCCAGGAGGCTGGAGGGGGACAAATGCTCCTGTATCGGGCTCATCCAATTCAACTGGCTCCCCTTGAGCGGAAACCTCGGGAGCCGCTTCCACATAGCTGCCTGTGTTGTACAGGTTAGATAGCGATTTAATGGACCCGGCGCTTCCGATTTGCAGAATGGAGGAGTTGCTGATTGATTCCAGCCGGAGATAGTTAATTTGAATGGTTTGATTAATATAAAAATTCATGAAAACACTCCTTTACGCATTCCCTGCGATCGGCTGATCAACGGCATCGTTGTCAAACACCTTCGTCGCGTTCTGGTAATTCATCACCTTGAGGCTGTCACCGGTATTAAAACTGCCCGCACCGGCAAATGTTCTGACCTCTGCCTGAGGAGAAATCGTTATACAGTCCCCGATGTGAACGACTCCACTCGTACCTACCGCATTAATTTTAAACGCTCCGACAATGGCCGGCATACGAGCACATCCTTTGTTGAAAAATTGATAAAAGGCAGGTAAAGTAATAAGAGAATTTGATGTAATTGGGCTATTCACGATAGCTTATGACAAACGCACATATGTGTGAGAGAAATTTAAAGGGGATATATCGGTATCGGATGTAAACGCTATCATTTTTCGGCCGTTATGTTTAAAGTGTTTAAAAGCGGCAGTGTATAAAACTGAGCGGAAATGCGGCGATGGATGCCGCTATCCGCCTGTGTGATTTTTGTTTCAGTTTCTTTGGTGTTTTTGTTCGTAGAAAAGCTTTTTTGGAGTATGTCGTGCTGCGGATTCGTTTCTTGGGTGGGCACATTTTCGCCCAGAGGTATATCCCAAAAGTGATGAGTTAAAAAGCGGAGTTTCCTATAGTGCATTCAAATCCTTATAGATAATGATTCACATACGGGAGTTTTCAGGATACCCCCAAAAAATCATTTCTTCTTTAATTCGGATGTTCAGCAGACTGTCAAGCTCTTGGCTACATCGAATCGTCTCCTTTGAATTCATGCCGTATTTTTGTGCTGTTTCAATTAGTGTGATTCTCATTTCTTCAATTTTACTGTTCATTACACGATCTCCAATTCTAGAATTTATTTTGATAAACACAGGATATCGTTAGTATAACCTATTTTTGCTGAAAAGGTTGCCTTTCGTCAATTTGACTAAAAAAGCGACAATTTTTGCTGCGCTTTTTTTATGGAAGAAAGGACTATAGTCTTGCTAAGTGTGCTTGCAAAAAGTCCTGCCGCTCCTCAATTTCCCTCAGTATATTTGTCTGCTCCTTTTCGAATAGCAAGGGGCTTTTTTTTATGAAAGGATCATCATCACCTTTTTGACAAATGTCAAGATGCCACTCTCTGATGAAAGGGGACAAGCGTTCAATTGTAAATGACCGGTTCAGCACGTTTTTCATTAATGTGTGATATTGCGACCGAAAGGCGGGGATGGAAAGAAGCCTCGACGAAAGCGTTGGCCCCTTAGCGAGCAGAGGGTCTTCGTCAGTTCTTCTGGGTGCAGCAAGCGAACGGGTTTCTATCGGTGAAATGTAAAGACGGCTGGATTCGTTTGAACAAAATGTGTAATAAAAACCTTCGTTCGTGCAGACGCTCCCGATCAGCCACAGAAAAAACAGTTTGACATCCAGATACATTTTAATGCGTTCAGCTAATACATCATCTTCGGCGGTGCGGACCAGGGTGAGAAATTCATGCAAGAATGCGGAAGATTCATCTTTAAAAATGCACAGCGGAACCCTCGGATCGGCGGTCTTCAATTGGTCACTTGCCCTGCCGGCCAGCTGAGGGTTCTTGATCTTCAAATAAATGCCTTCTGGCTGGCCATTGATGGTCAAAAAGCTGTACGAGGCAGCGGGAGCAGGAACGCCGATCTGGTCAAAAAAACAATAGGCGAGCCTCCGCCGCATCAGTGAGGGATCATTCTGTTCCGCATTCAAAAAAAGGTTGCTTTCGCCAAGCAGAGACTTTTCCCAGCTGATTTCATAGGATGCCTTTTCCGCTCTGTCTCGCTGTGTGAGAAGAATGGGAGAAACAGATCGGTCTGTCACCAAAAGCCCCTTGGCAGCCCCTTTTCTATTTAGCTGCTGCCGATGAAAAAATAAATGTATGTTCTCCATATTCTTTCCTCCTCCTCAAAACGCCATTTGTATGATATGTGCGGCATGCCCGTCCTGAAACGAAATGAAAACGGACACGAGAAAAAGGGATTTCAGCATTCGACAGAGAATACATGAAGGAGCATTCTGATTTAAAAGATGATGGAGGAATAACATGAAATTTGCGACAGGGGAACTTTACAACCGAATGTTTGTCGGCCTGATCATTGATGATGAAAAAATTATGGATTTGCAAAAGGCTGAAAAAAAACTGTTTGAACTTGAGACGATTCCGGGATCGCTGATTGAATGTATCGCAGAAGGGGATAAATTCGTTGCGCATGCAAGGCAGCTGGCTGAGTGGGCAAAGAAACCGAATGATGAGCTGGGATCATTTATGTACTCATTATCTGAGGTGAAGCTCCATGCACCCATTCCTAAGCCATCAAAAAATATCATTTGCATCGGCAAAAACTACAGGGATCATGTGATTGAAATGGGGAGTGAGGCTGACATTCCGGAGCATCCGATGGTGTTTACAAAATCGCCGGTAACCGTTACAGGGCATGGTGATATCGTAAACAGCCATGAAGAGGTCACCTCTCAGCTCGATTATGAAGGAGAGCTTGCTGTCGTCATTGGAAAAAGCGGGTCACGCATCTTAAAAGAAGACGCATATGACCATATTTTCGGATACACCATTGTGAATGATATTACGGCGCGTGATCTGCAAAAAAAGCATAAGCAGTTTTTTATCGGAAAAAGCCTGGATACGTCATGTCCGATGGGGCCTGTACTTGTACATAAATCAGCGATTCAGGAGCCTGAGCGCCTCAGAGTTGAAACGAGAGTCAACGGTGAGCTGCGCCAATCCGGTTCGGCAAGCGATATGATCTTTTCCATTCCGGAATTAATCGAAACCCTCTCAAAGGGGATGACGCTTGAAGCGGGAGACATCATTGCCACAGGTACGCCGTCCGGTGTCGGAAAGGGTTTTACGCCGCCAAAATTCTTGCGGACAGGTGACCGAATCGACATTACGATTGACCCGATTGGAACGCTGTCAAACCAAATCGGCTGACTCAAACAGGAGGGCGGACTTGGACCGCCCGTTTTTTCTGAGACTATCTTTGTGACAGCGGACAAGTTCATGGTACTATAAGTGGGGTAATTTATCTGATAGGGGGAACATATATGACACACCTACATATTACGACATGGGTGGTAGCGCTGATTCTGCTTTTCGTCAGCTATTCGCTCTATTCGTCAGGAAGTGCGAAGGGCGCAAAAATCACTCATATGATTCTGCGGCTATTCTATATCCTAATTATTTTGACAGGAGCTTGGCTGTTTATCCATTTCGCCAACTGGAACGGAGAATACGCCGGGAAAATGATTCTTGGCATTATCACCATCGGCTTGATGGAAATGCTCCTCATCCGCAAGAAAAAAGAAAAATCAACTGGCGGCCTATGGATCGGCTTTATCATTGTCCTTGTGCTGACAGTGCTGCTCGGTCTTCATCTGCCGATTGGATTCCGATTATTTTAATAGAAAAAGCTTGAACCCGGTTCTAAGAGAGTCGGGTTTTTTTGTATGGTTCCCCCCTGATATTCCAAATCATTTAAAATAACCTTAAAATTCCCTGTAAGCGGTATCTCGTCCTATGAAATTATGATACCTTCAAGAAGATTCATTATTTTGCAGGAGGGATATCATGAAACGTAGAAAATTCAGTTCGTTCGTGGCAGCAGTGCTTATTTTTGCACTGATCTTCAGCCTTTTTTCTCCGGGAACCAAAGCGGCAGCGGCCGGTGCGATCGATCAGGCGGCTGCTCTGGAAAACGGCAAAGAACAGACAGGCGCCATGAAGGAACCGGAACAGGTAAAATGGTACAAAGTGACTCCGGGAAAAGAGGATATTCAGAAAAACTCACATTTGGCACTGACCGTTAAGAGTGATGCAGTACTGAATGTATCTGTATATCCGAGCAAGGAAAAAGCGCTTAAAGATGAAACGTTTGAGATGTACCGTTCTTTCACAGCGGAGGATGGAAAAAGCGATATTATTTTTCCATACGCGTGGAGCGGCCCTTACTATGTAAAAGTTGAATACCTTGGAGAAGAAGAACCAGAGGACGGCGGAACGGCAAAGGCAGCAGCTGCGGAAGCCAAGTATACGATTGGGTATAAAGGCACCAAAAAACAGCCATCAGATTTAGAAGCGGAAGAAGCTTGTCCGGTTGAAATGAGTGTTGATCAGAAGAAATCAGGTAAAGGCATCCTGGAAAAGCTGAGAGCGATTCGTGATGAGCAGCTGAGCCAAACAGCAGAGGGAAAAGAGCTCACAAGCCTTTACTACAAAGCGGCGCCGTTTATCGTGGCAAAGCTCGCACTCAATAAAACTGCGAGAAATGAAATCTATCAAGATCTTGTGACATTAAAGCCGATGTTTGATGATGTGTCAGAAAACGGTACGTCCTCTTCATATACAATTACCGAAAAGGATCAAAAAGCAATCAACCGGCTGTATGATACAGCTTTACAATCAGTCCCGTCTTTTCTTAAAGAGGAGCTAAAGAAACAGGCGGAACGATTAAATATCAAGCAGCTGCAAGGCAAAACAGCAGGAGCTATTTTAACAGAAAACAGTATTGCGGCAAAAAGTGAAGTTCAGACAACAAAGGTTATTTTCAAGGTGAAGGACAATAAAAGCCTCTCATCAGTACATAACGAAATGAAGGGCTTTTCTGCAAGCGCGCAATCGAAAAAAGACATTTCCAATGTGAAAAAAGCAAAGAAACTGTTTGACAATCTGTATTCCTTCGAACTTCCGAAAGATGAAAAGCAAAACGGTGTATACACAGCTAGTGCCAAACGGGTCAAAAGCGCTGCTGCGACATTATCCAAGATGTCTAACGTTGAGTTTGCGGAACCTGTACAGGAATACAAAAGCCTGTCAAATGATATTCAGTACCCGTACCAATGGCCGCTTAAAAACAGTGGTGAAAACGGCGGAATCAAAAATGCGGATGTGAAATATGAGCCAGCCAGCACATTGCTGTCAAAACGCAAGCTGAACGATACGTTAATTGCGGTAGTAGATACAGGTGTGGACAGCACGCTTGCTGACTTAAAAGGAAAAGTAAGAACCGATCTCGGGCGTAATTTTGTCGGCCGGAATAACAACGCAATGGATGATCAGGGACATGGGACGCACGTCGCTGGCATTATTGCAGCTCAAAGCGATAATGGCTATTCTATGACTGGATTGAATGCCAAAGCGAAAATTATTCCGGTAAAAGTGCTTGATTCCACAGGAGCCGGAGATACTGAACAAATTGCTCTCGGCATCAAATATGCTGCTGACAAAGGAGCAAAGGTGATTAATTTAAGTTTAGGCGGAAGCTACAGCCGCGTGATTGAATTTGCTTTGAAATACGCAGCTGACAAAAATGTCTTGATTGCCGCAGCCAGCGGAAATGACGGAGCCAATTTCTTATCGTATCCTGCTTCTTCTAAATATGTGATGTCAGTCGGAGCAACGAACCGTATGGATATGACCGCTGATTTCTCTAACTATGGAAAAGGTTTGGATATCTCTGCCCCAGGGTCTGATATTCCAAGCTTAGTGCCGAACGGGAATGTCACGTACATGAGCGGAACGTCCATGGCAACGCCATATGCTGCCGCTGCTGCAGGATTGCTGTATGCTCAAAACCCTAAGCTGAAAAGAACAGAAGCAGAGGATATTTTGAAAAAGACGGCCGACGATATTTCCTTTGAAAGCGTCGATGGCGAGGAAGAGGAATTGTATGATGATAATGGCGATCCGATTGACATTCCAAAGACGCCTGGAGTAGACTGGCACTCAGGCTACGGGCGGCTGAATGTCATGAAGGCCGTCAGCGCAGCTGATGTACAGCTCAAAGTTAACAAGCTTGAAAGCACACAAACAGCTGTCAGAGGAAGCGCGAAGGAAGGCACGCTGATCGAGGTGATGAGCGGCAAGAAAAAACTCGGCAGCGCTAAAGCCGGAAAAGACAGTATGTTCAAGGTTAATATCCCGACTCAAAAACAAGATCAAGTCCTGTATGTGAAAGCAACAAAAGGCGATGCGAAAACATCGTATAAAGTTGTCGTTGTCAAAGGGAAACCTTCCGGCACACCGAAAGTAAATGCAGTGAAAACGAAAGATACAGCAGTGAAAGGAAAGGCGAACAGCAAGGCAATGATCAGAGTGAAAAACAAATCCAAGAAAGTCATTGCTTCTGCCAAAGCTGACACGAAAGGAACGTTCACGGTGAAAATCAAAAAACAAAAAGCCGGAACGGTGCTGTACGTCACGGCTGCTGATCCAGACAAAAAAGAAAGCAAGGAGGTAAAAGTGGTCGTTGAAAAGTAATCAAAAAGCGGTGCTCGCTGCACCGCTTTTTTTATTTGCGCCCCCGCTGGACTGCTGAATACATAATCGATCGCTTTCCATTTGAAGCCGTCCATTCGAACCGGTCTCCTGTCCCTTCGCAGCTGTAGTGATGCTGCATCGCACATTGGGCGGTGTCATTTGAAAAGTGATAAAAAGAAACACCCTGCTCCTCCAAGTTATTCGAGAAAACGCCCTTATTATAAGAAAATACGCAATCGAATACGGATAAGCCGAAGCTGTGCAAGTGCTGCAAAAAGGCGAGAAAGGTTTCATCATCAAGCGAATCTAAAAGCGCCATGAGCGGCCGCTTGACCGATTTTTCATAGCGGATGCGTTCTCCGCCGGAAAGGGAGATGTTTTCTTCACCGCATGCCAGAGTCAATTGATCCTGAAAGCCGGCCTGCTCCCATCTTCCTTTATGATGGATCCAGATTGGGCTGTGATGCAGACTGTCCGCCAGCAGTATATCGCCTTCCCCGTTTTCGATTAAACAGATGCCGTCTTCAATGAGGACGGTGCCATACTCCCATTTTCGTTCCTCTCTATATAACAATTGTTTCCGTTTCATACATGCTGTCTCCTTTTTCTTCTTTCCTCTCCTTTCTTTCCAATTCAAGCCTGTCTCATACAACTCTTTTATGGACAAATCAACTATCTGCCTTTTGATGCATAAACTTACTAAGGTGCTGAATGAAACGAATTTGTTACGAAAGAAACGGGATTGGAGCTGATATTACATGTGTGGAATTACGGGTTGGGTCGATTTTAAAAAGCAGCTCGTCCAGGAAAAACAAACGATCAACAGAATGACAGACACTCTTTCCAAACGGGGTCCTGATGATTCCAACGTTTGGGGGGAGCACCATGTTTTATTCGGACATAAAAGGCTTGCGGTTGTTGATATTGAAGGCGGGCGCCAGCCGATGGCATGCACCTTTAAAGGAAATACGTACACCATTATTTACAATGGCGAGCTGTATAACACGGAAGATCTGCGCAAAGAATTGCGGGCCCGGGGCCATCAGTTCGAGCGGACATCAGATACCGAGGTGCTGCTGCACAGCTACATTGAGTGGCAGGAAGACTGTGTAGACCATCTCAATGGCATATTTGCTTTTGCTGTATGGGATGAAAAGCGTGATCTGCTGTTTGCGGCGAGAGACCGCCTCGGCGTGAAGCCGTTTTTTTATACGAAGCAAGGCTCTTCTTTTCTCTTTGGGTCGGAAATCAAAGCGATCCTCGCACACCCTGAGGTAAAAGCGCAAGTGGACCGAACAGGACTTTCTGAAATCTTCGGGCTTGGACCGTCCAGAACCCCGGGTACTGGCGTATTTAAAGGCATTAAGGAAGTCCGGCCGGCCCACGCGCTGACGTTTTCCAAAGACGGGCTGAATATTTGGCGTTATTGGAATGTCAAAAGCGAAAAACATACGGATGGTTTTGGTGATACGGTCGCCAGTGTCAGATCGTTGTTTCAGGATGCGGTGACGCGGCAGCTTGTGTCGGATGTGCCGGTTTGTACATTCCTATCAGGCGGACTGGACTCAAGCGCGATTACTGCGATTGCGGCAGGCCATTTTGAAAAGGAAGGGAAAGCGCCGCTTCATACTTATTCAATTGATTACGAAGAGAACGATAAATTTTTTCAAGCGAGCGCCTTTCAGCCCAATGATGACGGACCATGGATTGAAAAAATGACAGAGGCCTTCGGCACGACGCATCACAAATGCGTGATCAGCCAAAAAGATCTCGTCGATCATTTGGAAGAAGCCGTGCTGGTCAAAGACTTGCCGGGAATGGCTGATGTCGACTCGTCTCTGCTGTGGTTTTGCCGGGAAATTAAAAAGGACTTTGTCGTCAGCCTGTCGGGAGAGTGCGCGGATGAGATCTTCGGCGGGTACCCATGGTTTCATATGGCTGACGTTGAGTCGGGCTTTCCATGGATGAGGTCGACAGAGGAACGGATTAAGCTGCTTTCTGATTCATGGCAGAAAAAATTGAATCTAAAAGAATACGTAAATGCCAAATACGAAGAAACCTTGGCAGAAACGCCATTATTAGACGGAGAAACGGGTGTGGACAAAGCAAGGCGACAGCTGTTCTATTTAAATATGCTTTGGTTTATGACAAACCTTTTGGATCGGAAGGATCGGATGAGCATGGGGGCGAGCCTTGAAGTTCGGGTGCCGTTCGCCGATCATAGGCTTGTGGAATATGTTTGGAATATTCCGTGGGAAATGAAAATGCATGACGGCCGGGAAAAAGGCATTTTCCGTAAAGCGCTTGAGGGGATTTTGCCTGAAGACATTCTATATCGCAAAAAAAGCCCGTACCCGAAAACACATCACCCGGAATATACAAAAGGCGTCAGTGAATGGCTGAAAACGATCAGAAGCCAAAAGGACTCCGTGCTCCATACCCTGCTCGACAGAAAGCAATTGGATCAGCTTTTAGAAACGGAAGGCTCTTCCTTCAAGGTTCCGTGGTTCGGGCAGCTCATGAAGGGGCCTCAGCTGATCGCCCATCTTGCTCAAATTCATACATGGTTTGAAGCGTACCGCATTGATATTGATGAAGGATAAAGAAAAAGCCGATTCTGCGCAAAGGAATCGGCTTTTTCTTCATATACAATTGGGAGAAAACATAATAGACTTGAAGAAGCAGTGATACATAGGAGTGAATAGAAATGAAAGAGATAAAAGAAGCCTATCAGCAGTGCGGCCAGATCGTAAGCGTCAGCGAACCGGCCTGTTACAAAGCATTCTCGTTTCTTCCCCTGAAGCAAAGACAGGCAGCTTGGGCAATTATGGCGTTTTGCCTAACGGCAGCCGATGCGGATGAGAAGAAGTTATCTGCCATTGAAGCTGAGGCGGAACATGTTTTTTCCGGGACATATAACGGGAATCATTTTTTATGGAAGGCTTTCAGCCACGCGTATCAGACCTTTACATTGGACAGTGAGCCATTCCGTGGGTTCATTGCCGCACAGAAGGCGGAGGATAAACCGTTCGAAAGCCTAGATGAACTGCTCATGCACGCATACCAGACGGGCGGTGCGGCCGGATTAATGCTTCTTCCGACTATGGCGCGCCGGCATCAGGAACAGCTTACACATGCAGCCGGCTCTCTCGGCTTAGCGATTCAGCTGATTCGGCTTCTAAGGGATATCGGCACGGACCAACAGCAAAAAAGCCGCATTCCCCGGCAGGTGATGCAGCAATTTGGATATACAGAAGATGACCTTGAGAAGGGCGTCGTCAATAAGGCGTTCACCATGACATGGGAGTATATCGCTTTTGAAGCGGAAGCCTACCTTGAGGAGTGCCAGGATGCCTTGCCGCTATTCCCGCTATATTCGCAAAAAACAGTGAAAGCCGCCCTTCATTTGTACCGGGCTGTTTTAGAAAAAATCCGGGCGGAGCAGTACGTTGTATTTCAACATCAATACGCCGTCACAGAGAACGAAGCGAAACGGATTCTGTCTGACTTATAAAAAACGCCCGGCCTTGTTTGAGCCGGGTGTTACGCCATCCCTTTTTGAATCCAGATGCGTGAGCGCCATCTTCTGTACATTAGGATTCCCCGGACCCATTCATCCGCGATAAAGGAAATCCAAATGCCGGCAAGACCGAATCCGAGCTGGATGCCGAATAAATAAGCAAGCGGGAGGCCGATGCCCCACATCGAAATCATTGCCATGTAAACCGGGAATTTGGCATCTCCTGCGGCACGCAGGGAGTTAATGATAATGACATTAAACGAGCGGCCTGGTTCAAGAATAATCGTCATGGCAATCAAAAGGCTCGCAGTCGCAATGATATCAGGGCTTTGTGTAAAGAGGCCGATCAGGTCTTTTGAAAAGATCGTCATTAAAACAGATGTAGCTGCAGCAATTCCGAGTGCCCAATATAAGCTCTTCATGCAGCGTTCATAAGCGGCATCAAACTGTTTGCCGCCGATATAGCGGCCGATTAAAATTTGTGTGCCCTGGCTGATCGCGGTACCGAACAGCAAAATAAACATCGTAATATTTTGCGTATATACTTTTGTTGTCAACGCCTGCGCGCCCATGATCGCAATAAAATAAGTGACAATCATTTGCGACAGGTTGTATGAAAGCTGTTCACCAGCAGAAGGGATGCCGATTTTCAGCAGCTTGCGCAAATGGTCTTTATGCATATGAAAGACTTTTTTCAGAGACATTTTCAGCTGGATGCGTTTGTTGACAATGACAATCATGGCAATTAATCCAATGACGCGGGCAATGGATGTAGACATGGCTACACCGGCAACGCCGAGAACAGGAAAGCCGAACAAACCGAAAATCACAACAAAGTTTCCGGCAATGTTTAAAATATTCATGCCGATTGTGACAAACATTGTATCTTTAGTATAGCCGTAGCTTTTTAAGATTGCGCTGAATGTCATGATTAAAGCCTGAATAAAGGACAGACCTCCGACAACTTGTAAAAAGACTTTCGCATCAGGCATTAGCTCGTTTGATAATCCCATCATATGAAGCAGCGGGACAGCCGCGAAAAAGACAACGGCGCTGATGGCGAGGCTGATGAAGAAGTTGGCGCCGATTGACACATAAGCGACTTCCATGGCTTCTTTCTTTTGCCGTGACCCTAAAAATTGTGAAATCACAACGGTCGTTCCTGTTGCGATAAAGCTGAACATCACGATAATTAAATTCAAAATCTGGTTGCTGACGCCGACTGCTGCCACACTGTTATCTGAATATTGGCTGAGCATCAGTGTATCGGCATTACCCATAAACATATATAATGAGACCTCGATGAAAATCGGCCAAGTAAGCGAAAATAATGAGAACGATTTGTCAGCGGGTTTTTTCAAAGCAGTTGATTTGAAGACAGCTTGTTTCATAGTGTCTAACCCCTTTCGTAAATAAAATCAACGTTTTAAAGTGTACCTCCATTTCCTTATAATAAAAAGGGAGAGAAACGATACTTCTTGCAAAAATCCGACTTAAAAGGGAGGATGATTCAAATGCCTCGCATCCTGTTTACAGTCCCGCCTTTTCCGGTATTTATCGCAGCCGGAGAAGGGGTTTTTAAAAGGGGAGAAACCCATGTGAACCGTGTATTCTCTGTGTTTGATCTAATATACGTCAAACAGGGAACGTTATATATAACGGAAAATGAAACATCGTTTTCTGTTGAAGGCGGCGAGTACATCTTGCTTTCTCCCGGTCTTGAACACTACGGGACGAAGGGCAGTGATGAAGCAACCTCCTATTATTGGCTTCACTTTGATGAACATCAATATGAATTTACGACAAAGGGAGGGAGCAACTGGTCTGAGCTTCAGCAGGAAAAAGGGAGCTTCGAGACGCCGGCCCGCTACGGCCTGGCCTTGCCGAGAAAAGGCAAGGTGCAGCGCCCGCAGTTTATGGCGCAGCAGTTTGAAAGGCTCATAGATTACTCAGCGGAAAACTCCGATTTGCCGCTCAGAAAGCAAATCTTATTTGAGGAGCTGATGCTGCATCTTCAGAAAGAGGCGTTTCAAATTCCGTCTGCAAAAGAGCGGGTTGCCTGGGAAGCTGCCCGGTACTTACAGGAGCATTATAAGGAAAAGACGACAATCAAGGATCTCTCGCTTGCCCTTCACTATAACCAGGATTATGTGAGCCGCTGCATGCAGCAGGTGCTTGGTGTCACGCCGGCACAATACACGAACCGGGTGAGAATGACGGAAGCGAAGCGTCTTTTATCCTCTACAAATGATAAAATGGGCGTCATTGCGGAAACGGTGGGAATGGAAGATCCGACATACTTTTCAAAACTCTTTAAGCAGATAGAAGGCATTTCACCAATTGAATACCGGAAAATTGTCAGCCGGAAAGTTCAATAACCAGACGAGGGATGAGCATGAAAACAACAATTTACGATGTAGCAAGGGCAGCGGGTGTCTCGATCACAACTGTGTCGCGTGTGATTAACAATACGGGCAGAATCAGCGGCAAAACGCGGCAGAGGGTGATGAATGTCATGAAGGAAATGGCGTACACGCCCAATGTCCACGCTGCGGCGTTAACGGGAAAACGAACGAATATGATCGCCCTCGTGGCTCCTGATATTTCAAACCCGTTTTACGGCGAACTCGCCAAAAGCATTGAGGAAAGAGCGGATGAGCTCGGTTTTCAAATGATGATTTGCAGCACCGATTACGATCCGAAAAAAGAAACGAAATATTTTTCTGTATTGAAGCAGAAAAAGGTGGACGGGATTATTTTTGCGACAGGGATTGAGAATCGTGACAGCATGTCTGCTTTGGAGGAAATCGCCAGCGAACAAATTCCGCTTGCCATGATTTCACAGGATAAGCCGTTGCTCCCGATGGATATTGTCGTGATGGATGACGTTCGCGGCGGGTATGAGGCTGCCAAGCATCTTCTGTCACTCGGCCACACGAACATCGCCTGCATTGTGGGAGACGGGTCAACGACGGGTGAAAAAAACAGAATCAAGGGCTTCCGCCAGGCGATGGAGGAAGCGGGCGTGCCTGTCGATGAATCGCTTATCGTCCCGACACGATTTTCATTGGAAAGCGGTAAGGAAGAAGCAGGAAAATTGCTGGATAAGAACGCTCCAACGGCTATTTTTGCCTTCAACGACGTATTGGCCTGCGCTGCTATACAAGCTGCGAGAATAAGAGGCATAAAAGTGCCGGATGACCTTTCCATCATCGGTTTTGATAACACGATCCTTGCAGAAATGGCGGCCCCGCCTCTGACCACCGTGGCCCAGCCCATTAAAGGCATGGGGCGGAGCGTCATTGAACTGCTTGCTGAAGCAATCGAAGGAAAACGAAAGACGAAACAAAAAATTGTGCTGCCGCCTGAGCTTGTGATCAGGCATTCCACATCAACGCCCAAAAGATGAACCCGCGAATGAGCGGGTTCTTTTCATTTTGGCAGTTGAAGCCCCAAAAAACATATTGCGTGTAAACAAAAGGCAGTGTAAAATGAAATCATCTTTTGAGAAAGCGCTTGCGCAAAAAAGTGAAAGCGGATTGACCGCTGTTTTTTTAGCTGGTTAAGAGAAAGCGCTTTCTTAAAGCGATCCTGAAATGAGATAAAGGAGAGGATGGGACGTGAAACATCAAGTAAGATGTGCAGTATTGGGATTAGGAAGGCTCGGTTATTATCATGCGAAGAATCTTCTCACCAGTGTACCTGGGGCAAAGCTGGTCAGTGTCGGTGATCCGTTGAAAGGGAGAGCGGAGCAGGTAGCCAGAGAATTCGGCATCGAAAATTGGTCAGAGGATCCGTATGAGATGCTAGAAGATCCCGGTATTGACGCTGTCATTATCGTAACTCCGACAAGCACACATGGTGATATCATCATCAAAGCAGCCGAGAACGGCAAGCAGATCTTTGTTGAAAAACCGCTGACATTAAGCCTTGAGGAATCAAAAATCGTTTCCGAAAAAGTGAAAGAGACAGGAGTCATTTGCCAAGTGGGCTTTATGAGACGATTCGATCCCGCATACGCAGATGCCAAAAGGAGGATCGACGCTGGTGTAATCGGCAAACCCATCTATTATAAAGGCTTTACACGTGATCAAGGAGCGCCTCCAGCAGAGTTTATTAAACACAGCGGCGGAATTTTTATTGACTGCTCCATCCATGACTATGACATTGCCCGTTTTTTGCTCGGAGCGGAGATCACTTCTGTTTCAGGACACGGCAGGATCCTGAACAACCCGTTTATGGAGAAGTACGGCGATGTGGATCAGGCGCTGACGTATTTAGAATTTGACTCCGGCGCTGCGGGGGACGTCGAGGCTAGCAGAACGTCTCCATACGGACATGACATTCGGGCTGAAGTTATCGGAACAGAGGGCAGTATTTTCATAGGGACATTGAGAAACCAACATGTGACCATCCTGACAGCGAAAGGGAGCAGCTATGATATTATCCCAGACTTTCAAACTCGTTTTCATGAAGCCTACTGCTTAGAGCTGCAGCATTTTGCTGAGTGTGTCCGGAATGGAACAACACCGATCGTGACAGATATCGATGCGACGATCAATTTAGAAGTCGGCATCGCCGCGACCAATTCCTTTCGAAGCGGCAGGCCCGTACAGCTTGATGTGAAGCGTGCTTATACCGGTATGTAAAAGTGAATATGTTGCATTTGAGGCTTTCCGCAAAACAAGCAAGGACAGTTTAGCCCTTGCTTTCTCTTTTCTCATATAAATAGTACATATAATCAGTAGGTACGCCTGAATGGCCCAGCTGTCTCAGCATGGCCGTCACGTTCCCTCTGTGATAAGTGCCGTGATTGACGACATGCAGGATGGTGTCTGCATAGGTTGATTCCAGTGTACCGAGTTTCGGATGCTGCATTGAGAAGGTCTGTTCTAAGTCCGTCTGGCGGCTGAAGAAATCATGATACTGTAATTCCAACTCGGAAGTGTGCTGTTTAATCGCTGTCATCTTGACATGCGCGGACTCGAATTTGCCTGCGCCGTCTATAATCTCTT
Organism: Bacillus sp. N12A5; assembly: GCF_026790125.1. Lineage (NCBI taxonomy): Bacteria > Bacillati > Bacillota > Bacilli > Caryophanales > Bacillaceae > Bacillus > Bacillus sp. N12A5. The sequence goes on from NZ_JALAMR010000002.1 coordinate 116,744, forward strand.
GGTAGGCCACTCCCGAAAGAACGTTCAGCCAAATGTAGTCAGCCCTGCACATATGAAGCAGCACGCCGCTGATAGAAGGGAATACGCTCTTTACTTCTTGATAAGCCGTTTCCTCCGGCAGGTTTTCGATATGGTTCAATATTCGCTTGTTCGCCCAGCAATGGTAGTCATAAAGCTGTTTTGCATCAGTCATCAGCATTGCCTCCTTTTCTAATAAATTCGCTGTTTCAAATTGTTATTCCTTCAATTGCTGAAGAGCGATGCCCCGAAATATCCTGCTGCTGCCCACATTACCACTGCAGAGCATTTGTTTACGATCAGCATAAGCCTGCCGCTCGTATCTATTGACTGAAACAGCCGGCCCGCTATTGCAAGACTGATAAACCAAATCCAAGACACAGCGATGCAGCCAGCCATAAAGAGCCATTTCTCAAGCCCCGAATATTGAAGAGAGCTCGTGCCGATGACGCCAATCGTGTCCAGAATGGCGTGCGGGTTTAAAAGAGAAACAGCGGCAGCAAATGCAGCTTGTTTTTTCGCTGTGAACCTGTTTTTCTCTGTTTGGTTTTCTTTCGGTCGGCTGTTCCAAGTCACCCAGCCCATATAGAGGAGAAACAAAAATCCGCCGGCCATCATCACGGTCTCAAACACAGGCAGCTCTTGCACAATGACGGATACACCTGCTACGGCTAATACAATGAGCAGGGTATCGCAGACAGAAGCGCTGATGACGGCGGGGAGTGCCAGCCAAATATGCCTTTGCCATGCTCCTTGCTGAAAAATAAACACATTCTGCGCTCCCAGAGGCAAAAATGAAGCCAAAGCCAAGCAGAATTCCGTGAATATTGCATTCAGGCTGAGCAAGTTCTCTGTAATACAAAAAAGGATCTACTCTTTAAGTGTAAATCCTTTTTAGTTGATAGATTTGTTAAATCATAATATCTTGACTTTTCCCGACAAAAAAACAGCTTTATATATCTTTACTAATACACCTCATAGTTTAAATACAATCCTTCTGCTATTAATAAAAAAGTAAAATCATTCTTCATTAATTTTAAATTTGGATTGGAAAGCGATTATCGGATCATTAATCCGAATCATTGTTACTGAAATAGATTGCGAAACCAGAGTACTCCTCCGATTTTTATAGATTGAAAAAAATAATATATGCAGTTATTATTTATTTGCCAAATTTTTCGATGGCCTGCTTTAATTCAATGTGAGTCTCAGCATATTCATTAAGGGATACACCAGAAACTGCTGCTTCCCACGCTTGAATCATGCTTTTAACACCTGCTTTCGAGCCACCTGGATGCCCAATGATGCCCCCACCTGCTAAATGCATGACATCAATTGTTTCCATTGATTCATAGGAAATGGGTGCAGTTCCTGCCCATTGGCCGGAAGACAATACGGGCATCACGGTATAACCGCCAAACATTGGGGTTATACAATCTTTTACCGATTTGATAACGGACTCATTAGACTCATAGAACTTGCTGTTAATAGCGTTACAATGTAAATGATCGACTCCAACCAGGCGGCATAACTTTTGATAAGCCGTAAATTCCATACCTAACTGCGGACAACGGGTTATAGCTCCCCACTGGTTACGGTGGCCATGAATGGGAACCTCACTAAATTTCCTCAAATGTGCAACACCTGCCAGCCCTACACTATTAATACTGACCATTACGCAGTTTCCACCAGCTTTTAAAACGGTTTCATAATTACGTTCAAGCTGATCCATGTCATCCGTTATATTAAATGCATACATTAACTTTTTACCTGTTTTATCAGCAACCCTCTCGATTTCTTCCATTGCAGCGGTTACACGGTCTTTCAAAGGAGCGTATGGAGGGTTAGCATTTAGTTCATCATCTTTGATAAAGTCTATCCCAGCTAACGCCAAATCTCTTACAACTCCCCGTAGTTCATCTGGTGTTAAACCAATACTAGGCTTAATTATCGTTCCAATAAGGGGACGATTGTACACATTGGCTAATTTTCTCGTTCCTTCAATCCCAAACTTTGGACCGGGATACTTTTCAAAAAAGGCATTTGGAAATTCCAGGTCCATGAGTCTTAATCCACTAACTTCACGAAGTTCATACAAGTTACCTGCTACAGCTGACAATAAATTCGGTATTGAAGGGCCAAAGTTATGTAAAGGGAACGATAACACGACCTTTCCTCGGTGATATGAAATCGATTTATTTGATGCATGAGGCAATTTGGAACCAGGCAAGGTTGGAGAAGAAACCACCTCTAATTCTTCAATCGAAACTACTTTCGCTGCAAAGCGATCCTTAAGCTCTTCTGTTTCTCCAGGAACAGCAATAAACGTACCGGTAGATTGCTCACCTGCCATGACTTTTGCAGCATATTCCAAATCATAGGGCGTCTCAATGTGATACGTTGCAAAAACACGATCTTGGCTCAAATGGTAACACTCCTTAATATTTAGTATTTTAAGGTCATATCATTTAAAGTTTCCGCGTCAGATGAAGTAGCTTCCTTAATCTTCGCAAAAAATTCAGTACTGCCCATCTGCCCACCTTTTAAAGCGATTTCAATACCATTTATAGTTGGATCTGATGAATAGCCACAACACAGTGGAACACCTGGATCAATCGGAAGAATCATTTCCAATGCAAAGATTTTCAATTCTTTTGTCACAAAACCCGAAGTATCTCCTCCAGCAACAATGATTCGGCGAATACTAGTAATTTTCATAATTTCCAAAGTCCATTTACCTAATTGACTGCCGATCAACTCTCCTGATTCTCTTTTCTTTATTCCCATTTCATCAAAGAGTCTGCGGGTTTCAGCAATAGCAGAATCTTCTGATCCACGAGCTGTATATAAAATAACACTTTTACCGTTTTTAATATGTTTAATTACCTTATCCAATAAATCTTTTGGTAGTTCTTCTTTATTAATAATATCTTGCGGAGAAATTTGAATCCCCACGAAACCGGCTTCAATTGCAGAATCGATTTGGTTTTTGGTGATTGGTGAGCAGCTACCAGCTACAACAAGAACTTGATTAACAGCAGAAATTTTTATTTGCTCTTTTTTGTTGCTTGATGCTTGCAATCCTCGTCGCTTCCATTCAGCTGTTAATGCATATTCAACACCTGATGATCCGACTATGAAGCGTAAACCCTCTTGGCTTTTTTCCCACAATAGTCGGCCAACCTTCTGACAATGGCTATTATCCATTCCATCAAAAAGAACGATGTCATTACTTGATGCTAATTTTTGCTCATACACTTCTTTAACATGGCTATAATCACCGGAGAGTTCCACCACATCCATCAAACCAATTTGCTTGGGTGTCTGAAACTGTTTGTTTAAATGAACTCGTAAATCTGATTCGTTCATAGGTGTCATCGGGTGTTTTGACATCGTTGGATGTCGATCCAACCGATAAACGGTATCATACATTCTAGCAAAGTGGTTTCCAAATAGTGTATACCTTCCTAGTGGTGGTGCCGCAACAAAAATCGGCACTGCTTTTTGTTGTTCAGTGTAATCAAGCGCAATTTCAATCGCTTTCCCAATACTGCCAATTTCTGGATTAGAATCAAATGTTGAACATGTTTTATAATGAATCACATCTGTTTTCAACTTAAATAATGACTCGAACATTGGTCGTAATTCTTGTTCCATTTCATTAGGATTTTTAGCCCGGCTAGTTCCTGGAATCCCAATACATTGAACGCCAATGAATTTTCCCAACATCTCTGGTGAAGGCATATCTAAAAATAGGATTGTGCGGTAGCCGTTTGAAGCTAACGCTTCCATTGCATCAGTAGAACCGGTAAAATCATCCCCGTAAAAAGCAAGCAATAGATTTTTTTCGGTCATTCTCAACCTTCCTTTCTATCCTTCTTTATCTGGTTCTTCAAGTAGATTTTTGTTTAAATAGACGGCAACTTTCACTTGACAATGTGAATTGTTTCGTATTGTAACAATAGAAAGATTAAGAGGCAATTTATCATCTAAAATTTAAAATGTTTGATTTTTTTCACTCGGTGTATTGTCTGAATTCCTATTCTTAATCCATTTCATCCACAACTTAAGAGACATTTGTATACCGTAAATTCCAGTATAAAGATCCTTTTTTTCTAGTGCCTCAATAAGAATTCTATGATTTTCAATTGTCGTTTTCTTGTCCTCGCCCTTTATTTGGCCAATAGCGTAGTTTTCTAAGATCATTGGCGAAAAAATTTCAAATGCAAACAAATATATCTCTGCCATTAACTTATTTTTAGTTGAAGCAGCTAATGCTTTATGAAATCTCAAGTCTAATTCATGAATGAGTTTATAATCATCTGGATAGGTTTCAATGCATTCCAAAAAAGAATTATGAATTGTCTTTAAACCTTGTATATCTTCCTTAGTAGCGTACGTAATAGCTAATTTTACTACTGCTACTTCTATCTGCTCACGGAACTCAACTAATTCTTTAAGTTGCATATTATTTAAGATTATTTTAAACAATAGAGATTGAGAAAAAGATATAGCTTCCGGTTCTGAAATATACGTACCATCTCCTCTTCGTATCTGGATAATATTAATAGCTTCCAAGATCTTTAATGCTTCTCGAACTGAACTTCTACTAACATCTAAAATTTCACTTAATTCACTTTCAGTAGGAATCTTATCATTAGGCTTTAACTCTTTATAAATGATCTTATGCTTAATGTAGTCCGTTACTTGATCTACAGCTGTTTTTGTTTTTTCTTTATTAACTGCAGCTGACATAATTAAATCCATTTCGTTATCCATTTTCTTATTCACCTTTATTATTTTTAATTTTGGTTCTTACAAGTATTATATAGTTAAATTAGCTGCAATTTTGGGTTCAAGCATTTACATTCCAATATTTCCAACATTCTGTACCTTTCTTTTCTCAACTCGTTTTGCATACCAAACGGTTAGTACAGGGGATAATATCGCTGTAACGATAACAGCCGCTGATACTTGAAGTGTGGCGCTCACAGCAACTTCATTATAGATAGGATTAACAGCTGCAAGGGATAATGGTACGGCAGCTGCATTCCCCGCGGTGTTTGAAGCCGCCAAACCTCCCACACCGTCTCCACCTGTAATTCGATCTAGTATAAATAGAGCAACTCCAGTAATTATAACAACAGCTATACCTAAAAAAATGCCAGATAAGCCTGCCTTCACTACATTGGTTAAATTAATTCCAGCACCAATTGCTAAACCTAAGAGAGGAATAAAGACGTCCTCACCTTTACTTAAGAAATCTCGCATCTTTTCATCTAGATTTCCTAGAATCATTCCCACAAGTAGAGGAAGAAGTGTAAAGACAAATGCGGAAATTGGAAAACTTGCTAATCCAGCAATACCTAATATTAACATAGTAAAGAATGGCCCAGATTCAATTGACATGATGGAGTAAGCAGCTATATCCTCTTTTTTCTTTCCTAATTGCCCCATAAGAGCCATATAAATAGCACCATTTGTATCAGAAAAAGCAGCAACTATTGCTAACGCGGATAGTCCTAAAAATAAGTTGTTTTGATCAGGGAAAATAGATTTAATCAGTAAAGCGATTGCAAAAGTTGTGCCTATTTTGCCAAACCATAAGGCTCCACCTTTTTTCAACACATAACCAGTTGCATTAAATCGTATGGTTGAGCCTAAACATAGATAAAATCCACCTAGTAATGCTGTCGTGCCGGTTAATAGTCCCCCGGTAAAAGAATGTGTAAATGTTTGCGATTCAAATGCTTCTGGAAAGAGTGTGCGAATCAAAGATCCTATAAATAAAGGAACTAGCATTAGGCCTGCAGGAATTTTATCAATTGCCGCTTTTATTTGCATAAATTCAACTCCTGATATTGTTTTAGAATTTGTGCAACTCTAGTTATCAAACAATGTATAGTAACATTGGTGCAATTTATTTCAACGACCCATCCCAGTTACGCAGGGATTTTGAAGCGCTTTCAATATTTGGTCTAATGTTTATTCAGCTTGGTACTGGATGGATCCTCCATATTGATGCTAACTCTTTCTAAATGCTATAATGCGCTATTTTCTGGTGAATTATGTTCTGAATATTATGTTTTTTAGAAACGTTTTTGATCCTTTAAGAACATAATTTTTCCAGCACCTTTATTTACCTGTTCAAATGCTTCATCTATTTGTGAAAATGAATAACGATGTGTTACAACTTCAAGTATATTAATTTTTTTTGACTCAACTAAGGATGACAATTTCCACCATGTTTCCCAAATACGTCTTCCAAATAATCCTTTAATTGTAGCACCCTTTAGATTAATGCTTTGTGTTACATTAATTGGAATTGGACCGCCAGGGTGCCCTACAGTGACGACTCTTCCTTCTAAACGAAGGTAATCAAACAACGTTTCATATACTTTTGATGAACCCGTCATTTCAAAAATAAAATCTACACCACCTCTGCCAGGCGTCAGTTCCTTAATAATTGCTGAAAGATCTTCTTTAAGTGAATTAACCCCAATAGCACCAAAACTTTTGGCCATATCCACTCTGTACTGGTCTATATCAACTGCTATAACTCTTGAAGCCCCACATGCCAGCAACATTTTTATAGCCAATAGACCTATAGCTCCACATCCAAAGATGAGGGCTGTATCACCAGGCTGAATTTGGGATTCTTCCACTGCTCGCATAGCTACACCGGCTGGCTCAAAGAGGGCACCTTCTTCGAAGGATACAGAGTCAGGTAATTTAAATGCTACACTTGCCGGAGCAATTGCATAGTCTGCAAAACAGCCGTCACAACTCGTTCCATAAATACCCATATTCATACAATTATGAGCATTGCCTGTTTGACACTGAAAACACTCTTCACAAGGAATATGAGTTTCCAAAGCTACTCTGTCACCAATCTTTCTATTCTTAACTTCACTACCCACCTCAATGATCGTCCCGGAACACTCATGACCAACAATAAAAGGAAACTTCACATTAAATTTTGACGCAAAATCCTTAGCGGATTGCCCCCATTTATAGTAACTTATATCCGTTCCACATATAGCTGCTGCTTCTACTTCAATTAAAACCTCATGAGGTTTTGGTCTAGGTTCCTCCACTTCTATATAAGAGAAACCATAATTTTCCTCTGTTTTTACAACCGCTTTCATTTTAGAGTGCCTCCTTAGGTAGACGCTTTTATTATTCAGGGCTGGTGTTTTATACCACCATATATTTGTGATAAACCATCTGACTTATAGGCAATATTGAATTTGTTTAGATCAATTTGGTTACAATACCTTAACTCGTAAGTATGCAAGCTAATCTACTCTACTCTCCTTTCAAATTTGTATGATGTTTAACCTGGGCGAATAGATTGGAATTAGTCATATGAAATCCAATTCACTTGCCAGATCTTGAATAATCATCAGATGATTAACTTTGAATCAAGTGTATAATAACAAGGTAAAATCAGTCAATAATAATTTTTTCTTGTTTCAAGTACCTAAACAACTAAGTGATAAATAACTGTTTTGTGAAATTCATCTGATGTTTACGACAGAGGGTTGTTAAAGTTACTTTTGATGTTTTGCTTCTATTCATCTGATGTTTAAATACTAAATGAAACTCCAAATGATTTAATTCAGTAACAGATGAAGGAGCGGCTTTATAAGCCTCACCTTCGGCTTTAATTGAAAACACGTGCAAATGAAATTCATATCGTTACACTGTACACTTATGTTTTTCTGAACCCCTCTGAGTCCGTTATCCTATTAAAAAGCCTAACATTCTATAAAGAAAAGAGATCTTTAGCTGAGTTCAATCAGCGGGGATGCGGCTTCGCGGCTTGCCGATGGATGAAGCAGGAATCGAAGCGGCGCTTGTTTCTCCTTATCGGAAACAATACGGAGGACGGCTGCTGTACACGATTCCGTCATTTCATAATCCGACAGGCGCTGTCATGTCAGAGCAGCGAAGAAAAGAGATCATCAGCCTGTCAAAAAAAGAGCGGCTGCCGATCATTGAGGATGATGCGTACGGTGATTTATGGTTTGAAGAAAAACTTCCACAACAGTTAAAAGCAATGGCAATATTCTGTATCTGGGCACTTTTTCAAAAACAGTGAGTCCCGACCTTCGAATCGGCTGGCTGGCCGGACCGGAGCCGGTCATTGAAAGGCTGGCCGACATTAAAATGCAGACAGACTACGGATCGAGCGGCCTGTCTCAGTGGACGGCTGCCGAATGGCTGTCACAGGGATATTATGAAGAGCATCTGACATGGATACGCAGGGAGCTAAAACAAAGGAGAGACGCGGCGCTTCGTTTTCTTGAGCAGTATGCAGGGGACATCGCGACGTGGACAACTCCCGCCGGAGGCTTTTATATTTGGGTGACATTTCATAGATCCCTGCCTGTCGCCCGTTTCTTTCATGAATTGCTGAAACAGCAGGTGCTGGTGAATCCCGGTTCCATTTATGACGGTGAAGATCGAAACAGCATCAGGCTGTCATATTCCTATGCATCTCTTGCCGATTTGGAAACAGGCATTAGAGCGGCAGCTGATACAGCCCGCCGCCTGATGTCCTAAGCGTTTGTTATACAATGACAGCTCCCAGCGTCCTGGCGAAAGCAATCGCGTGCTCCGGCGCGATTTTGCAGCCTTTCAATTTGTCGAGGGAGACGTGAAGCTGTTCAAACCGGCATGTGCTGAGATCCATGTTTTGAAGGGACGTGCCAAAAAAGCTGGCGCTTTCCAGTTCGCACGCGTCAAAGTGTGTCTGCTGGAGCGCCATATTGCTGTACTCACTTTGCACCAGTGTACAGCGGTCAAATCGAACTTGTCTCATATTTGAGTATGAAAATGAGCTGAAATGTCCGTGGCATTCCTCGAATGAAACATTCCGAAGCGTTGACTCCGCTGCATTCATTCCAACCATTTTTGATTGCTTTACGGAGGTTCTGTGTACGACAGCCCCGCTGAAATCGGCGTTTGACAAATCACACTTTTCGAAGATCACATCGGTCAGTTCAATATGCCGAAAAGACACGTCAATAAACACGACATTTCTGAATATTGTTTTTTCAACACAAAGTCGTTCGATATCTTCGTCGCAGATTGTACAATCTTCAAACAAATGCATGCTGATGACCTCATCCTGCGCAGCGGTTTCATGAAAATCTGCGGTTTGCAGGTTTTCCGGTATGTGCGGTTTTTGAATCACTGTTTTATTCATGTGGTGACTTCCTTTACTGCCCGAAAAACGAGACGCCTTCGGGATCAATTTAATAGATCGTTATGGGAATTGATACATATAGTAAATCGTGAAGAGCCTTTTCTTGATACAGTAGCCTGCTTGTTTTGTAAGCATAAATGGAAAGATTCCTGTACGTCAAGGCGTTTACAGGCCGGGAAAGAAAAGGGAACAGGAGGAATGCGGAATGGGGCATTACGTCAAGACAGAGGAGCATGTGACACTGTTTGTAGAGGATATTGGGCATGGAAGGCCGATCATCTTTTTGCACGGGTGGCCGCTGAATCATAAGATGTTTGAATATCAAATGAATGAGCTTCCGAAAAGAGGATTCCGTTTTATCGGCGTTGATTTACGTGGATATGGGCAATCTGACCGCCCGTGGGAAGGCTACGACTATGACACGATGGCCGATGATGTCAAAGCTGTTATTTATACGCTGCAGCTTGAGAATGCGGTCCTTGCCGGTTTTTCGATGGGCGGCGCAATTGCAATCCGTTACATGGCAAGACATGAGGGAGCCGATATCAGTAAGCTGATTTTGCTGTCTGCAGCGGCGCCCGCATTTACAAAACGTCCGGGATATCCGTACGGGATGAGGAAGCAGGATATTGACGACATGATTGAACAATTCAAAAGTGATCGGCCAAAAACGCTTGCTGATTTAGGAAAACAGTTTTTTGAGAAAAAAGTGTCTCCAGAGCTCAGACAGTGGTTTCTCAATCTGATGCTGGAGGCTTCTTCCTATGGGACGATCCACTCCGGCATTGCACTAAGAGATGAGGATCTCAGAAAGGATCTTGCGGCAATTAAGGTGCCGGCACTGATTCTGCACGGCGGAAAGGATAAAATTGCGCCGTTTGATTTTGCGAGGGAATTGAAGCGCGGCATCAAACAGTCGGAATTGGTTCCGTTTGTAAACAGCGGGCACGGAGCTTTTTATGAAGAAAAAGAGAAGATCAACCGTTTGATTGCGCAGTTTGCCGGCTCATAAGAAAAAACCCGATATGAATCGGGTTTTTATATGATTCCTTTGTTTTGCAGTTCTGTAATGATCAGATCAGCTCCATCGGAAATAGATGTCTGGTCTGTTTCAATGATAAAATCGGGTGAAAGCGGCGCTTCATACGGAGAATCGATCCCGGTAAAATGCTTGATCTCTCCGTTCCGCGCTTTTTTATAAAGGCCTTTCGGATCGCGCTGTTCGCACACATGCAGCGGACACTTCACATAAATTTCGAAGAACTCTCCTTCAGGAAAGAGCGCTCTGACCATGTCCCGATCCTCTCTGAATGGAGAAATAAAAGCCGTTAAAATCATTTGCCCGCTGTCGACAAACAGCTTCGCCACTTCACCAATCCGGCGGATGTTTTCAATCCTGTCGTCAGTCTGAAATCCAAGATCTTTGTTTAAGCCATGGCGGATATTATCGCCGTCAAGCACATAGCTCTGAATGCCCATGTGGTAAAGCTTTTCATCAACAGCATTGGCCAGCACCGACTTTCCTGAGCCGGACAGCCCGGTAAACCAGAGGGCGCAGCTTTTGTGTCCGTTTAAGGACTGTCTGTCAGACTTTGAGATTGCAGCGGGATGCCAAACGATGTTCCGATTGTGACTCATTGCAATCCCCTGCTGTTTTGCTCGATGGCAACGGGCTGTTGATGAAGACCCTTGATTAGTACGTTTGCGACCTCAGGCCGGCTGAATTCTTTTGGCGGCTTTTTGCCGTGGCGGAGAAGTTCTCTCACTTTTGTGCCTGATAAGTGGATGTGGTCTCTCGGGCTGTGGGGGCAGGTTTTCGAGGTGCCCATGTTTCCGCATTTTCGGCAGTAAAAGCTGTGCTCGAAAAACAGCGGCTTGATGCCCAGCTCCTCTTCTGTGAATGATTGAAAAATATTTTGTGCGTCGTACGTTCCGTAATAGCTGCCGACACCTGCGTGATCACGGCCTACAATAAAATGGGTGCAGCCGTAGTTTTTGCGGACGAGCGCATGGAAAATCGCTTCCCGCGGACCTGCATACCGCATGGCGGCAGGGAAAACCGATAACATAACCCGATCCTTTGGATAATAATGATCAAGCAACACCTGGTAACTTTCCATTCTGATATCGCTCGGAATATCATCTGATTTCGTTTCACCGACAAGCGGGTGAAGCAGCAGACCGTCGACCGTTTCTAACGCTGTTTTTTGAATGTATTCATGCGCTCTGTGAACAGGATTCCTTGTTTGAAAACCGACAATCGTTTTCCAGCCGAGTTCTTTAAAGGCCGCCCTTGTTTCTGCGGGCGCTGCGTAAAACTGTTCGAAGGATTTGTCGGGAAGGCGGCTGACAGTGATTGGCCCGCCGATATAGTAATCCGGGCGCGCCAGCAATTTTTTTACGCCTGGGTGGGCTGAGTCGTTTGTTTTATAAAAAGACAGTGCTTCTTGTGTTTTATCGGGCTGGTAAATATCAGTGACTGTCATCACGCCGTAGGTGACGCCGTTTTTCACAAGCTTGACGCGATCTCCGGCAGACAGCAGTTTTGCTGTTTCTTCTCCGACAGGCAGCGTAATCGGCAGGCTCCATGGCAAGCCGTTGTCCAGCCGCATCTCTTTCACAACAGAATGATAATCTTTTTCTCCCAAAAAACCAGTTAACGGGCTGTAGCCGCCGATCGCGATAAGTTCAAGGTCGCTCAGTGCAAGCTGATCCAGCTCCGCTTCGCACATGCACCCTTCAAAATGGCATGCGGGATCGCAGCGGTTGATTAACACCCCTCCATGGGGCTCGTTTCCATACAACGCGTTCAACCTCCATTTTTATGTGTCCTTTGTTAGCTTTTCTGCGGCGCTGGCTGAAAGCTTTAAAGCAGCGCCCCATCATCATTTCGTTCCCTGGCATGGATGCCGGACATTAATCCTGATGCAGGCCGCATTCTGTTTTCTCCCGTCCGGCCCATCTTCCGGCCCTCTCATCGTTTGGATCTGAGGATGGCAACGTGCACATTTCACAGCCTATGCTCGGGTAATGTTGATCGTGCAGTTTGTTATAAGGCAAATTGTGAAGGCGGATATACGTCCAAACGTCATCCCATGTCCAGTGGATGAGCGGGCAAATTTTAATGAGCTGAAATTTCTGATCCAAATTCACGTATTGAATATGCTTTCTCGTAGGAGACTGCTCCCGGCGCAGCCCTGAAATCCAAGCTGTCATGCCGGACAGGTGTTTTCTCAGCGGCTCGATTTTCCGCAACTGGCAGCAGAGGTTCGGGTTATGCTTCCACAGCTCTCCGCCGTATTGCGTCTCCTGCTCTTTTAAGCTGAGCTCGGGTTCGAGCAGCTGGATTGTAAATGACGGATATCGCTCCTTGACAGTCTCGATCAGCTCATATGTTTCCTGAAAATGCAGCCCTGTATCCAAAAAGATGATGTGCGCGTTCTTGTTGATTTTTGATATGAGGTCGAGAAGCACCATCCCTTCTGCGCCAAAGCTGCATGCGTACACTATTTTATCCCCGTACGTTCGGTAAGCCCATTTCAACACATCGAGCTCATCGATCAATTGATCCATTATCTGTTCGGACAGCGTGTTGTTCCATGTGTCATATGTGATGATTTGTTCGTTCAAGATTTTCCCCCCGTTTGCATCTGTCTGTTTTCTTATCTATTGATCGAGTTATAGGCAGACTATTCATTTTTTACATAAACGTTCAGGGTTTTTAGGTGTGGCGCCGCCTAAAATGAGGGGCCGGAACCATTAAGAGACCGGCTGAATATGCTTTTAAGCAAAATGGTTTTTATGCCCAAGGAGAGGTAGTATGCCGATTACCATTTATCAGGGGCATCATCAATCGCTTGCCCCGGCGGATATTAACATCGTCATTGATGTCATCAGAGCCTTTACGGTCGCCCATTATGCGTTTATCGGCGGGGCGAAAGAGATTTTATTAGCCCGAACAGCAGAAGAAGCCTTTGCGCTGAAAAAAACGTATCCGGATTATGTGTTGACGGGAGAGGAAAAGGGGGTCGGTATCAGCGGGTTTGATTTGGATAATTCGCCAAAACGCATGGCAGAGCAGGATATGGAGGATAAACGCCTGATTCAGAAAACAACAAACGGCGTCACAGCGGCATTAGGGGCGCTGAACGCCAAGCATCTGTTCGTGACTGGATTTTCCAACGCCAGAACAACAGCTGAGCATGTAAAAACGCTGGCTGCAAAGGATTGTGTTTTGAACATTGTCGCTTCCCATCCATCAGGTGATGACGATATGGCGTGTGCGGAATATATCAAAGGCATCATCGAGGGGACAAACGCGGTAAAGGCTTCGGAGGCGGCTGAAAGAATAAAACGCTCTTCTGTTGCGGAGAAATTTTTTGACCGCCGCCAGCCGTTGTTTGATCCGGAAGACATTGCATATTGTACAAAAGAACAGACAGGCGATTTCGTGATGAAAGTGAAACAGGAAAGAGAAGTTCCAACGATAGAGAGGGTCATAATATGAATGATTTTTCACTAGAATTGCCAGTGAGAACAAGCAAGCCGAGAGAAACTGGGCAGAGCATTTTAATCGATAACGGCTATCCCTTGCAGTTTTTCAAAGATGTGATAGCTGGAGCGTCCGACTATATTGATTTTGTGAAATTCGGCTGGGGCACATCTTTACTTACGAAAGATCTTGAAGAAAAAATCAGCACGCTGAAAGAGCATGACATTAAATTTTTCTTTGGCGGCACATTGTTTGAGAAGTATGTAAGCCAGAAAAAAGTAAATGAATTTCATCGGTACTGCACTTATTTCGGCTGTGAATATATCGAGATTTCAAACGGCACGCTTCCAATGACAAATAAAGAGAAAGCAGCTTATATAGCCGATTTTTCTGATGAATTTCTTGTGCTCAGCGAGGTGGGAAGCAAGGATGCGGAATTATCAAGCCGGCAAAGCTCTGAGGATTGGCTTGAATATATCGTAGAGGATATGGAAGCGGGAGCGGAAAAAGTGATTACAGAGGCAAGGGAAAGCGGGACAGGAGGTATTTGCTCGAGCAGCGGCGATGTCAGGTTTCAAATTGTCGATGACATCCTTTCCTCGGATATTGATATCACCCGGCTGATTTTTGAAGCGCCGAATAAAACGCTCCAGCAAGGGTTCATTCAACGGATCGGGCCGAATGTAAATCTGGCTAATATCCCATTTCAGGATGCGATTGCATTAGAGACGCTGCGTTTAGGACTGCGTTCCGATACCTTTTATTTGTAAAACGCGGCTGCGGGGCTCTCGTCATGAAGAGAGCCTCTGCCTATTATTTTTTATGGCGGTACATAGGCGTGAGATAGGGGAGTGAAGTCAGACGGATGTTATAGATGAAGTCGATGACTCTTGTTGATATCACTTGGCATATCAGGGCTTGAATGACGATGCCCCAAGCGATAATAGACGCGGTTACCATAAAAATGATGCAATTCATAATGAGCAGGATCGTTCCGGGATTCCCGCCGCGGTAAATGGAAATCATCAGAGCAAGGGCCCCGAATCCACCGTTTGAAATTTTGTATTTGTATAAAAGTCCAATGCCGAGTCCCAATAACACTGCGCCGCTGCCTAGATCAAGCCACAGGTTTGATGTGATATCCGGAAAAACCGCATCAAAAATTAATACCGATACAGAGGTGACCGTAATCGAAGCGAGGGTGCCGGTGAATGTTCTCATCTCCAGCCATTTTAAAGCGGTAAAAAGCATCGACACATTTACAGCCCACACGGAAAAACCATGGGGAATTTGAAACAGATAATGCAATAGCACCGCAATACCTGCTGCCCCGCCTGTCGGAATATCATGCGGAAATAAAAACAAGGACATGCCGAGTCCCTGCAGTACGCCGCCTACGATAATCATAAACGTAAGTTTTGCTTTCATCAGCAGTTCAGCCATTAAGTCATTTGCTCCTTTATGAAAAGACTTGTCCGCTGTTTCCATTTTATGAGGCTGTCCATGATTTATGTCTGCAAATAAAAGATGGCCCAGCTTAATATGCTG
This sequence comes from Bacillus sp. N12A5, assembly GCF_026790125.1. NCBI lineage: Bacteria > Bacillati > Bacillota > Bacilli > Caryophanales > Bacillaceae > Bacillus > Bacillus sp. N12A5. The sequence continues at coordinate 132,016 of NZ_JALAMR010000002.1, forward strand.
AGCCATCCCATTTGTAGCAATTAACGATCTCCATATTGATTTCTGTTCCAATGCCTTTTCCTTTCGGGAGATGCACTATTCCTTTTGAAGGCTGAAGGCTGATGAGATCGGTAAAAGGATTTTCCATGACATCCCATTCGATCGGTTCAATTTGATCGTTCTCCATTTTTGACCATGGAGGGAGACAGGCTTGCGCAAATAAAGCGTACAGCCGTGAAAGGGAACCGTCATATGCATGAGCGGATGCTCTGACGCCGAAATAACGGGCGAGCTGGAGGCAGTCCCGAAACTCATCGATTCCGTTGACATGCATGACATCGGGCTGAATGATATCCAAACAGCGCTGTGAAAGGAGATGCGCAAATGGAGCCGCGCCTTTCATATTTTCTCCGCCGGCAACAGGCACAGATAAACGGCTGCGCAGCAAAGCGTAATCCTGCGGATGATCAAAGGGCAAAGGCTCCTCAAACCAGCCGATGTTCGTCCATTCTGAGAAATAGCGTTCCCATTTAAAAGCGGCTGCAGCGTCGTAGCTTTGGTTTGCGTCCAGAATCATCGTAATAGAGCTGCCGGCCGTATGCTGCAACGCATTGATGTGCCGAAGATCTTCCTCGAATGAAGTCCCGCCGATTTTGACTTTGATTTGCTTAAAGTCTTTTTTTAACTGGGCTTCAACGTTGGAAACTGAACGGCTGATCCATTGCGGCTGGTCTGAATATGATTGAAATGAGGCATATACAGGGATCTCTTCTCGAAATCGCCCGCCCCATAGTTCACAAACCGAACAATCCGCAGCTTTGGCCGCAATTTCTGTCAGTGCCATGCTTACAGCAGAGGCCGCCCGCTGGTGCCATTTTTGAATCGTGCGCACCAGGGGCAGGCGGCTGCCGGCCTGTTTTCCTAAAAGATACGGGATAATCCTTTTGGTAAAACCGACATGGAGAGCCGGAAGCCAATCGACGCATTCTCCCCAGCCGTCGATCCCGCTTTCTGTGACAATTCTGATGAGATAGCAAGTTCGATATCGTTTAAACCCGTTTGCATCTCCGTATGCATTTTCTAATTGGTGCAAAAGCGGAAAGGTCTCAACCCGTTCAATTTTCAAACTGGATGCTACCTTTCCTCAGCAGGCTGTAGCCGGTTGCCAGCCATTTTAGATTCTTCTTCTTTTTCTTTTGTTTCTTCTTTGTTTTGATTGACATGGATCAGCATGATCACGAGTATGCCGACAACAAGCGTCAATCCGGCAATACTTAAAAACATGCCGGGTCTGGACCATTCCATCAGGCGTCCGAAAATCGGAGGCCCGATGGCAACCCCTAAGAATCGAACTGATCCGTACAGCGAGGTTACAAATCCACGTCTTTCTTTGCCGACAGCTCCGGTTATAAAGCTGTTTACACAAGGAAGTACAAGGCCTGAACCGATACTGCTCAGGACGAGAACGCTGATAAAGAGCACAAGATTTTCAATGAAAGATAAAGCCGCATAAGATACGGTCATAAACGCCAATCCCAGAACGATCAGCTTTTTCATTAGCGATTGCTTTTGGCCGATTTTGCTTCCGGTTGTATAAGATGTCACACACATGACCAAAAGGGGAATTGCCAAAATCAAGCCTTTTTTAACGCCGTCGGTATCGTATGTTTTTTCTAGGACATCTGAAAGGTAAAAAAGGATGCCGAATAAAGTAAATAAACAAGTTGCCCCTGCTAAATAAGCAGTAAACAGCCATCTGCCCTCATGTTTAAAAACACTTAATAGCCCTTTTGCATATTTTCCAATCGGGGGCGGTTCTTTTTCCTTTTTCTTTTCCTTAATAAAAATCCAAGTCAGCACGATTGAAATGATACAAAACACCGGGAAGGCGAAAAACGCGCCATACCAGACAAGCAGGGCGATTAGCGAGCCAATGATCGGCGAAAGCACTTTCCCCATGCCGTTTGAAGCTTCAACAAGGCCAAGCACCTTGCTTTCCTGGGCGCCTTTAAACAGATCCCCTGACAGCGCCATGGCAATTGGGCCGGTCCCGGCTGCTCCGAGTCCCTGAAGCGCCCGGCCAGCCATAACCCAAGGGTATGCATTGTCAAAAAAACCTGCGGCAAACCCGGCTAACAAACCGCCCGCTCCATATAGAAATAAACAGGGGATAATGATGGCTTTCCGGGAAAAACGGTCTGCGAGATAACCGACAATCGGAATCGCAAACGCCGCAATCAAGGAAAACACTGTGATCACGAGACTGACTTGAAATTGTGATAAATGAAGTTCAGATTTCATTTTTGGCAAAATCGGAATAAGCATTGAGTTTCCTAGGGTTAATATTAAAGGGATTGAACCGATTGCAACAATCGTCATTCCGTTATTTTGTTTTGATGATTCCATCTCAGAGCACACTCCTTTTCTTCTGCTTAGAATGTCCCTGATGGCTCCGTTTATTCAACGATCAGACCGCAAAAAACCGAACAGAAAATACCTGTTCGGTAAAAAAGAGGATTAGCCGAGGGCCTGTGATATTAAAGCATATAAGTGTCCATTTTGGATAGGAAGCTTCTTTTTCTGGTAAAGCATAAGCGGAGGCTCATCGTCTGCTTGAAATCCCATTTCTATCAGGCTGTCATGCAGAGAGGTGTGTTCAGCCGGTATGTCGATTCGCATCGGACTTTGTTTGCCGGCGGCCAGCCTGCTGATTAATCGTGCAGCAACGTCTGATGATGGGGCGACAATGGGGCCGAATTTCAGATTGGCTGGTGTTTGTACAGTTAGGCCGTAGCCAATGAGATGTCCCTTGTTGTTTCTGGCAACGATACATTCCTCTGAATTGGAAATAAGTTGCTGCAGAAGGTTTGATCGGTCTCCGCCAAAGGCTGCCAGATCTGCTGCGGCTATGTCTTGAAAGTCTTGTTCTTTAAAGGAGGCGAGCTCAGCGTTGGGCTGCTTTGCAAAAGGCTGAAAACTGTGACAGCTGTATTTTCGGACTGAACCTGCGTGATGAAAACCAGCTTTTTCATAAAGCGGCAAACCTTCTTTTGTGGCGCAAATCCTGATGGCGGTGCTTTCATCCGTTTTGCTGATACACGCGTTTACCATCCGCCGCCCGAGACCGAGCCGTTTGTATTCTATGTCGACGATGACGAGGCCGATAGAAGCGAGACGGCCAAACAAAAATAAGCCGATACAGGAGATGATCTCACCGCGGATGTTTTGATAACCGAAAAAGCGTCCTTGCCGGACAAGCAGTTTCAGTTCTTGTTCGCCATAATCCGGCCATCCGGCCTGCCTGCAAAGCCGCAATAAGCCGGGGACATGTTCTTCATGAAACTCAAACAGCTCATCCATTACGTTCATCAGATCACCTGCTTGTTCCGATTTTTTTGCACATGACGATATGAGTGCCAATGCCAGGAATCTCAAACGGTTCGCCGCGTTCTTCCCAGCCAAGTTTTGCGTAGTAGCCTTTGACATGTTCTCTTGCATTGCACCAGACCGCCTGCACGCCTCTCTCTGCCAGTTTCTGCTCCGCGTGTTTGATCAGTGTGCTTCCAGCTTTTTGATCGCGATATCCTTCAAGCGTTGCCATGCCTCTCAGCCTGTACGCAGGGGACTCCGTTAATAAAGGCTGATTTTGAGGGGAAAAAGAAGCGATGCTGATTAGCTTCCCTTCATAAAATGCACCGAGATGAAAGGAGCCTTCTGTATGATCCTGTTCATATTTGCATTGTTCGATGGATTGATGGGGACGCAGGACGCGGTGCCGGATGCCGTATGTATCTTCCGCAGAAATGGTTTTAACTTCGAGCATGATGTTCCTCCTTATAAACTGATTTTCTTTATCGTAACACGAATTACGCTGAAAAAGACCGCCCGATTGGCTCAGGCAGTCTTCTAGGCATTAATGCAAATAGATATTTTGGCGCTGCTCATCCTTTTGCTGAATATACGAAGTGAGCTCGGCGGTTAAGTCAGATCTAAGAAAAGGCGTAATCAAGTAGATCCCGTTAAACAGCTCGCATGCCGTATCCAACAGAGAGCGTGCAATCGCAAGGCCTTCCGCTTTTTGTTTCTCCTTATCCTCGCCGGCGAGGGCCATTTTTTCGCGAATAGAGTCAGACAGCTTAATGCCCGGAATTTCATTGTGGATGAATTCAGCATTCCGGCTGCTTGTGAGCGGCATAATGCCGATATAGATCGGTGTCTTCAGATGCTTGGTTTCGTTATGGATATCGACAAGCTGCTGCTCGGAATAAACAGGCTGTGAAACAAAGTAATCCGCGCCGCAATCTATTTTTTTCTCCAGCCGTTTTACGGCTTTATCCAGATGGCGGACGTTAGGATTAAATGCGGCGGCCACTGAGAAATTCGTTTTCTTGCCAAGCGGCTTTCCTGACAGGGACAGCCCTTCATTGAACTGTTTGATCAGCCTGATTAAATCAAAGGATGTTAAATCATACACAGACGTTGCACCCGGAAAATCCCCGATTTTAGATGGGTCACCCGTAATGGCCAGCACATCATTCAGCCCTAATGTATCCAGGCCCATTAAATGTGACTGCAAGCCGATAATGTTTCGGTCCCGGCACGTAATATGGACAAGGGACCGCATATCGAGCTGCTGCTTCACAAGGGCACCGCAGGCGACATTGCTGATCCGCGGGGTAGCCAGTGAATTGTCGGCGAGTGTCAGGGCATCAATTCCCGCTTCCTTTAATTCAGCAGCTGCGGACAGAAATTTGTCAAAGCTCAATTTTTTCGGCGGATCCAGCTCTACGATGATGGAGCGTTTTTCCGCCGCGATCTCATTCAATCCGGGCTCCATCCGCTCGTGCTGAACGGAAATGAATTCCTTTTCCCTGGTTTTGACTTCTTTTTCCGTAATCGGAGCAAGTCCGCCAACCGCTTCGGCCATGGCTTTGATGTGATTCGGCGTGGTGCCGCAGCAGCCGCCGATAATCCGTGCGCCTTGCTTGCGGAATTCTGACGCGCTATTTTGAAAATACGTGTCGTCTGTTTCATAGACGAGCCGTCCCTCTTCAAGCGACGGAAGACTGCTGTTTGGATAAACTGATAAGAACACATCATCAAAAATCGGCACTTCGCTGAGCGCTTCAATCATGTGATAAGGGCCAAGGCGGCAGTTAATGCCGACGATATCAGCTCCGAGATCCGCAATCGATCGCAATGCTTCGGAAAGCGGTGTTCCGTCCTGCAGTACACCTTGCTCATGCATCGACACATTCAGCATAATCGGAAGATCAGTCTCTTTCCGCGCGATTTTGAGTACTTCACGTGCTTCTTCCAAATCATAATACGTTTCTAGCAGCAAGCCATCCGGCCCTTCATGCAGCAGCAGGTACAGCTGCTCGCGAAAACTGCGTTTGATCTCGTCAAGGCTGTACGCGTTTTTATTAAACGTGCGGATGCCGCCCATCGTCCCAAGCACGTACGCGTCGCCAGCTGAAGCCCGCGCGATTTTTACTGCCTCTTGATTCATTTTTTTGATGTCATCCTCAAGGCCGTGTCTGGATAATTTAATATAATTGGCGCCGTACGTATTCGTTTGAATAATGTTGGCTCCCGCTTCAACGTACGCTTTATGTATGCGCTGAATTTCCTCCGGCTTCGAGATGTTAAGCTCCTCAAAACACCTGTCAATGCCATAGGAGTAGAGGAGCGTCCCCATGGCGCCATCACCGATTAGCACCTGTTTTTGTAAATCTTCTAAAAGTCCCATTGTCTGCCTCCTTTATTCACATTCAGCAAGGAAAAAAGAGAAATAAAAAAAGTCCTCTTAAGAAGAAGACTTTGTCAGTGATTTTGTCTCTTCTTATCTTCCAAGCTGTTCGAGCTTGCTGGATTTAGCACCTTGGTCATGGCGATTGCCATTACACCGGTTGCTGAAGCTTCGTCGGGCCAGTCCCTCTGCTTCTCTTGATAAGAACGGATATGAAGTTTTGTGTTCAGGAAATGCCAAGATGCCGGGCCTTTTCCCTTTCTCCAAATTTACCGAAAATAAAGACAATAATCAATAGGATTCAGAAAATTTATCTGAAATTTATAAATTGAACGTCAATTGGCAGCTCCGCACCCCGCACAGCTGAGATAATTTGCTGCAGGTCATCTTTGTTTTTTCCAGTGACGCGCACTTGATCATCCTGCACCTGAGACTTTACTTTCAGTCCGGAGTTTTTGATGATCGTATTGATTTTTTTGGCGTTGTCCTTGTCAATGCCTTGAACAAGCTTTGCACGCTGGCGTACCGTTCCGCCTGATGCGTTTTCCACCTTGCCGTAATCAATGTTTTTTGTCGGTACGTTTCGTTTAATCAATTTACTGACCAGCACATCCTTCAGCTGGCTTAATTTGAACTCGTCATCGGAAACAAGGACCAGCTCCTCTTTATCTAAAGAAATGTCGCTTTTGCTTCCTTTAAAGTCATATCTTGTACTGATTTCCTTCAGTGCAATTTGGATTGCGTTTTGCACCTCAGGCAATTCCACCTTGGATACAATGTCAAATGAACTTTCTTTTGCCATATGAAAACCTCCATAACATTTAATTTATGTGTTGATTATAGTAGAATAAAGAGAAACTTCCAACAGAACAAAGAATCAATTTGTGATGATTGGAAAAAATGTTAACAAAATCCGCAGAAAATAAGCGGAAAGGAAGGACGATAGCATGAGACCAGGGCAGCAATTAACCTTGAGTATAGATCACCAAACCGACTTCGGTTACTTTTTAACCGACGGAGAAGATACGATTCTCTTACATAACAGTGAAATAACTGAGGATATCGAAGACAGAGACGAGGTAGAGGTCTTTATATACGTCGATCAGCAGGAAAGGCTTGCGGCCACGATGAAAATTCCGGTCATCAGCGCGGATGAGTACGGCTGGGTCGAAGTGGTGGATACAGTGGAAGATATGGGCGTTTTCGTTGATGTCGGCTTATCGAAGGACGCGCTTGTCGCAACCGAGCATTTGCCGCCATACGAGGATGTCTGGCCGCAAAAAGGGGATAAGCTTTACTGTATGCTGAAGGTGACGAACCGGGGGCGCATGTTTGCGAAGCCAGCGCCAGAGGATATCATCAGCGAACTGTTTACCGACGCTTCAGACGATCTGATGAATAAAGAGCTGACAGGTACGGTGTACAGGCTGATCGCATCGGGCTCATTCATCATCACGGATGACGGGATCCGCGGTTTTATCCATTCTTCAGAGAGAAAAGAGGAGCCAAGACTCGGTTCAAGAGTCACAGGCCGGGTGATTCAAGTGAAAGAGGACGGTTCAGTCAATATGTCGCTTCTCCCTAGAAAGCAGGATGCGCTGTCTGTCGATGCTGAGTATATCCTTACCTATATGAGAACGAGAAACGGTGCCATGCCGTACAGCGACAAAAGCCAGCCTGACGATATCAGAGAACGTTTCAACATGAGCAAAGCTGCCTTTAAACGCGCGCTCGGCCATTTAATGAAAAACGGAAAGGTGTATCAGGAAGACGGCTGGACATACGAGAAAAAATAGCATGAAAAAGGCTCGCCTGCAGCAGAACTGCGGAGCGAGCCTTTTTTGATGTCTAGTTTAATTCATCAACCAGCGTTCTGATTGCCATTTCGCGATCCACATTGTCTGAAATCGCGATCGGCGTAATATCAATAGCAAGAATGACCAAAATCAGGGCACCGGCTGCAGCAACATAGGAAACATAATAGAAATAGTTTGCGGTTTCAACCGTGTTGACGAGCTCGGCCTGAACTCTGGATGTATCATCCTTGGAAGCTGCGATTTCCTTTGCAGCCTCTACTTTTTCTTCAACGATTTGTCCCGCTTTTTTCAGCAGTTCATCCACTTTCAATGCATCTTTGCTGTACACAGCTTTCTTCAGGTTGTCAAAAAAGTCAGCATCCTCTTTTTTAATATCAGCGACAACCTGATTGGCAAATGCCTTTGCCTCTTTTGTGTTGAGTTTGTCAGTCATGGCTTTATTAAAGACCTCTGGAAGCTGTTTGCCGACTTCCCCCTGAGCAAACACAAACCCTTTAAAAATCTCTTCACCTGAGTATTCAAGCTGCTTTGCCTGTGCTACACTTTCTTGCTGCTTCACCAAAAACACAGTCGTCACCAATACAACCGACAAAAACACTAGAAACGCCTTCTTCAAACTGAAACCTCTCCCTTCTTTTGTTTTTTATTCCACAACAGTCTGCGAATATATGTAAATTGAATCGTGGAATCGATAGGAGTGAGATACAATATCAAAATGCCGGCCATGATAAGCGAGAAACTGATGAGGCCCAGCATGACTGCAAAAATCTCATGCATAAAAACAGCGATGATCAAAATCAATTTCCAATGCTTTTTCGGCGCAAACAGCGCCGCGAAGATGACAGTCTGAACCAACAGCGTCCCCCATGTCGGAATCACCACGAACGGACTTGTTACAATTGGCTTCGTTAACGCCTGAAAAAAGCCGTTGAAGCCAATGGTTTTTTCCTGGGCGAAATAATAGACGGCTGTTCCGTCCACCCATTCCTGCTGGGACAGCTTAGCGACGGTAGAGTGAAAATAAAGCACCGCCACTTGGATTCTGATTACAAAATAAGAAATAAAAGCTGTTATTTTTCCAAGTGTTCTTTGGCCCTCTATAGGCCTCGTGCTCCAATGCCATTTTCTCGGATCAGTCAGCGTGATGGGAAGCAACAAAAAGGTCATGACAGCTGCTGCCTGCTCGCCTCCGTCGATGACGATTAGTGATGACTGGAGGCTGTAACTGACATACCAATGGAGAACTCCTGTAATTCTGGGTCGCCAGCCAATGACGACAAGCACCAGAATGGCAATGCAGACCCATCTGAAAAGATTTAACATCATATAGTTATTTTCGCCAAGGCAAAAGAGACTGAGATTCATTTTACAAGCAGGGTAACTGCTGATTCCGCTGGCTGGCTTCATGATGAGGCTCGGATGATTGACGAGCAGCGTCAGCAGGCTGGATAGCGCGATAATGCTTCTCGCAAGGCCGTATACATTTGTCCACGGGTTTCTTTCGTCCCATCCGGTGATGGTTTGTTTTATGTTTTCGAGCATGAGATCACAACCTTGACTATGCTTTTTACCTGATAAGACGAAGGGGTGTATTTAGAATAGCTCCAAGGCACAATATCCTCTTTCGTCAAATAATAGCTGCCGCAAAGCAGCGGGCGGGGAGCAGGCGTTTTTAACTGCACGGTTTTGGCTGTGCTTTTGCAGGCGCCAAGGTCCTTTTCTTTACATGCTGTCCACTGTTCCTTGCCGACCTGGCCGTAGATCACGCCCATTTCAACACCTTGTGACCTTCCGTACCGATACAGGCCGAAGAGGTTGTCAGCCCTCATATTGGGCCATCTGACCTTGGCGCTGGCATCTTCAGCCTCATATAAGCCGATTGCAGTATCACGCGGATTTTTGCTGAAAAAGCCCCAGCCCTGCGGGAGGATGCTGGACATGAGAAATTTGGAGTCCTTTGTCAGCGGAATAGGGGTTGTCCCTAGGCTGCCAATAATAGAAAACAGAAATAACGAACCCCAAAGCACTGAAAAAATGACAAAAAATGATATCGATTTCTGCATTCGACTGCTCCTTTTAACCTCTAGAATCGTTTTTTCACTTTTCATAATATAAAAACATTTATGTAATAAAAAGGTTAAAAGGTATGAGAAATTCCATTTTTTCCAAAAGAGAAAAACAGGACATTTTACTCAGCTATATGTGATTGATATATAGTGTTTTTTTCGATATATTTAAACCATGAAAACGAATCAAGTTAATGACCGCTGGATTGTTCAATTTCGAAAAGGGATTTTCGAGCTGGCCATTCTTTCCCTGCTGCGCTCTAAACCGATGTACGGCTATGAGCTGACGTCATCCTTAAAAACCACCTCGGCACTTGCTATTTCAGAGGGGGCGATTTATCCGATTCTGAAACGAATGACCGAGAAAGGATGGATCGAATTTTTTTGGGAGGATTCAATGGACGGCCCGAAGAGAAAGTATTACAAAATGACGCAAAAAGGAGAAGAAATGTTAAAAGAACGGCTGGAGAAGTACCTGGAAACCCATCAAGCCTTACTGTCTTTATCGGAGGATTTGCTATGAATGCACAGCATATCATTGACCGGTACATGGAGGAACTAAATGCAGAGCTGGCGAATATGCCTGATGTAGAGAGAGAAAACGCTATCGACGAATTAAAGGGGCATATAACTGCTTTCGTTCAAGACAGAATCAAAGCCGGCTTTAGTAAAGAGGAGCTGCAGGAAGCTGTCGAAACCGAATTTTCTCATCCGAAGGAGCTTGCAGCAGTTGTGATGGGTGATAGGGGAGAAACGAAAAGGAGGAGGTCTTTATTGGGCAAAAGCTGGCTTTCGGTCCTTCTCATTGCCGTGATGATCGCCCTGCCGCTGCTGCCGCCCGATTACAGATATGTGCCGCTGGCCGTTTATTTAGCGGTGCTTGCCGGATATGTGTGGAAGCGGAAAAAACTGATGATGTTTGCCGGCGTCAGAAAAAACAAAATGCGCTCTCAAAAGGAGATTGACACGATTTCGAGAGTCGGTGCGGCTTATCTGCTGTTTTTGGCAGTGCTGCTTCTGTTGCAGCCGTTCCTCAATGCTGTCGTCGTCCTGCTGCTGATTGCTGGGAGCTGTGCCGCTTTTTTTCTTTTTCTAAACGTCAAGTAATGTTGTAGGAGGCTGTAATATGGAAATCAGCATCAATTATCTGTTAATCGTCATCGCGCTTTTATTTTTTGTGGTTGCCTATTTTGTCGGAATCAAAAAACAAACCTGGATGCTGGCCGGATTTAATGAGGCGCGTATCCGGGATAAAGATCGGCTGGCCAGAATAGCGGGCTACTTTTTCTTGAATTCCGGTTTGTTCATATTGCTGAATAGCTTTATCTCATTCCAAGGCCAGGAACAGCTCATACCCCCGCTTATATTGGCATATGGAGCAGGAGTTATTATTTATGTGAATAAAAAATTAGTAGAGTAGAAAAAGAAGGGCAGAGCGAAATATCTCTGCCCTTCTTTTTTTGGGAAAATAAGAACGAAGCACCACATACAAGTGTTTGTTTTTTTGATAGGATGAAGAAAAAATGATAGATTCCAAAACAGGAAGGAAGTGGTTTTTTGCACAATCTGGCCAAGACCTCTCTATTGCTGGCCGGCTTATGCACGGCAGCCCAAATGTTTTTTGTAACGCCTGCCTCAGCTGACCAAAGCATCAAATACGACCATACGTATCAAACCCCTTCATACATCATCGAAAAGTCACCACAGCAGCCAGCAGAAAACACAACACAGAAAGAAGCGCTATTTTCCTATCTTGACGAGCATCAAACGCATTTTAAGCTTAAAGGGAATGCGAACAGCCATTTTAGCATTTCCAAAACCATAAAGGATCCAAAGACAAAACAAACGTTTTTTAAATTAGCGGAAGTTTACAAAGGAATTCCGGTTTACGGCTTTGAACAAGCGGTCGCGATGAAGGAAAACAGTCAGGTGAAAAGTTTTTTCGGAAAGGTGCATCCGCAAATCCAGGGCGTACCCGCCACACCGTCTATTTCAGAGGAAAAAGCAATACGAACAGCGCGGCACGACCTCGAGGCTGCCATTGGAAAAATCAACTATCTTGACGGGGAACCGAAAGGCGAACTATATATCTATCCGCACGACGGTAAGTATGATCTTGCCTACCTTGTGAGACTCTCGACATCTGAACCTGAGCCAGGATATTGGCATTATTTTATTGATGCCAATAGCGGAGAGGTCATCGAGTCTTTTAATGCCATTCATGAAGCGGCAGGTACAGGAATCGGCGTGTCAGGCGATGAAAAAAGCTTTGAAGTCACAGAACTGAATGGGCGCTTTTATTTGGCGGACGAAACAAGGGGAAAAGGGATTAATACGTTTGACGCGGAGAACCTCAATGAAACCTTGTTTACGATTTTGTCTCAATTGATCGGGTATACCGGCAAGGAAATAGTCAGCGGCACATCCGTATTTAAAGAACCGGCTGCAGTAGACGCGCATGCAAATGCGCAAGCCGTTTACGATTATTACAGCAAGACATTTGGCCGTGATTCTTTTGATCGAAACGGAGCAAGGATTACGTCTACCGTGCATGTCGGCAATCAGTGGAACAACGCGGCGTGGAACGGCGTCCAGATGGTATACGGTGATGGAGACGGCGCAACATTTAAGCCGCTGTCCGGATCGCTCGACATTGTCGCACATGAAATCACACACGCAGTCACACAGTATTCCGCCGGCCTGTTATATCAAGGAGAACCCGGTGCATTAAACGAGTCCATTTCCGACATTATGGGGGCAATGGCAGACCGCGATGATTGGGAAATCGGCGAGGATGTCTATACCCCGGGTATTGCAGGAGATTCATTACGGTCATTAGAAGATCCGTCTAAGCAGGGCAATCCAGATCATTACTCGAACCGTTACACAGGAACGGAGGATTATGGCGGAGTCCATATCAATTCGTCCATCCACAATAAAGCAGCTTACCTTCTGGCAGAAGGAGGCGTACACCACAATATACAGGTTGAAGGCATTGGGCGTGAAGCATGTGAACAAATTTACTATCGGGCTTTAACGTATTATGTAACGGCATCTACAGATTTCAGCATGATGAAGCAAGCAGCGATCGAAGCCGCCAATGATTTATATGGTGAAGGCTCAAAGCAATCAGCTTCAGTTGAAAAAGCGTATGAGGCTGTCGGCATTCAATAGCAATCAAAAAACAGTCGGGACACTGGAGCCTGACTGTTTTTGTTTGCTCATTTTTTTAAAAAGAAAATTGCCAATGTGCCGGGGCCGGCGTGCGAGCCGATTGCAGAACCGATTGAATGCATGATAATCTCTTTCGGCTTGAACGCATCCTCAATCAAGTGTTTCATATCAGCGGCTTTTTCTTCGTTCGCGGCGTAGCTGATCCCTACGGTTTGATTGCTCCAATCATCTCCGCGCTCTTTCATGAGCTCGATGATCCGTTTGAAAAGTTTCTTCTGCCCGCGGATTTTTTCCAGAGGCACAAGCTTGCCATCCTCCATATGAAGCAGCGGTTTAATATTCAGCAGACCGCCGACAAAAGCGGATGTTTTTGAGATGCGGCCGCCCCTGGCGAGATATGTTAAATCATCCACGGTAAAAATGTGCTCAAGCTGTTTGCAAAAGTTCTTTACAGACGTTTCAATTTCTTGTATTGTATTCCCGTTGATACAGAGATCGGCGGCATGCCGGACGGCCAGCCCGTATCCTAATGAAGCGCATTTGGAATCAATGACCCGCAAATCGAAATCGGGGAATTCCTCCTTCACTTCATTGGCGATCATCACAGCCGTCTGATATGTGCCGGAGAGGCCTGAGGAAAAGGCAATATAAAGAGCGGGATTACCTGTTTCGGCATATTGCAAAAACACATTTTTAATTGTTTGCGGTGAGGCTTGGGACGTCTTAGGCGTTTCTCCATTTTGCATCGCTTCAAATATTTGATCCGCATGAATTGTGACTGCATCTTCGAACTCTTTATCGCCGAGAGAAACCCTAAGCGGAATAAAGCCAATGCCTTTTTCTTCAAAATAAGAACGAGGCAAATCAGTGGCGCTGTCAGCGATGAGATGAACTGTCATATTGCTTCCCTTCTTTCCGTTATCAAGAGAGTTAAGCCAACTATATCATATTAATTTGCCAAAATCGTGTTCAAATATTTGTTTTAAGGGAAAACATAATAAAGAAGAATGAGCGGAGGAACATGCCATGGTATTAGATCAAACAAAAAAATTACTCATCGTCATCATCGGCGCTTTACTTAATGCAGCCGGGCTGAATTTATTTTTGATTCCGGCAGATGTATATGCCAGCGGATTTACGGGTGTGGCACAGCTTTTATCAAGCGTCATTGTGCAATATGCCCCCTTTTACATATCGACAGGAACGCTCTTGTTCCTCTTAAACATTCCGGTCGGTATTTTAGGGTGGCTGAAGGTCGGCAAATCGTTTACGGTGTACAGCATTTTAAGTGTCGCACTCACTACTTTGTTTATGGGGATCCTGCCGGAAACAAGCCTGTCGCATGACATTTTGCTGAACGCCGTATTCGGCGGCGTCATTTCAGCAGTCGGGATCGGCTTAACATTAAAATACGGCGCTTCTACAGGCGGGCTGGATATCGTTGCCATGGTGCTTGCGAAGTGGAAGGATAAACCCGTTGGCACGTATTTCTTCATTCTGAACGGGATTATCATCTTGACGGCAGGATTATTGCAAGGTTGGGAGAAAGCATTATATACCCTGGTTACACTTTACGTGACAACAAGGGTGATCGACGCCATTCACACCCGCCATATGAAGCTCACGGCGATGATCGTGACGAAAAAAGCGGACGAAATCAAAGAAGCCATCTACGGAAAAATGGTGCGCGGCATCACAACTGTTCCGGCAAAAGGAGCTTTTACGAACGAACAGAAAGAAATGATGATTATCGTCATCACGAGGTATGAACTGTACGATTTAGAAAAGATCGTCAAAGAAGTTGATCCAAAAGCATTTACGAACATCGTTCAAACGACAGGGATTTTTGGTTTCTTTAGAAAAGACTGACGAAAGCAGGTGGAAGTCGTGAAACGGCTGCTTGTGATGCTCCTCCCCGTGCTGCTTTTGATAGGCTGCGGGAAAGATGAGCAGACAGAACCCGATAAGGAGGTATCAGGCGGAATGGAGAATCAAGAGGTTGTTTTATCTATTGACGCAATTCAGGAGCCTGAACAAATCAAGTTTAATATGTCGCTGAAGAACCAAAGCGAACGTGCTGTCGAGTTTCAATTCAGCACAGGACAAAAATTTGAACTTGTCGTGTATGATTCTGAGCACAAAGAAAGATACCGTTATTCGAAAGACAAAATGTTTACGCAGGCTTTTCAAAACCTCACGCTTGAATCTGGCGAAACATATGATTTCTCTGATGTGTGGAAGGAAGTCCCTGAGCCCGGAACCTATGAAGTGAAGGTGACATTTAAGGGCAGAGCGGAAAATCTCAAGCAGGTTCAGGCTCTTCAGCAGTTTGAAGTCAAATAAAAGGCTATGGCGATTCGCCATAGCCTTTTTTTATTGAAGTTTGTCCAGCTGATCCTGAAATTGATGGAGCTGGCGACGTTCTGCATCTGTCGAATTGGCATACGCAGAAGATACAGCATTTCTGGCTCTCAGAATCGCTTGCTCCTGATCGCCTTCCTCAAAGCCGTTTGTCACCATGACAGCCTGTTGAACAAATGATTTTGCCTGCTGAAACAGTTCATTTCTCATTTAATATTCATACTGCCTTTCGGCCGAGTCTCGTGCTGCGGCATGCTGGTGAGCTTCTTCTAATGTAGACCGATATGGAAATCTTGCGGCGTGTTGCCCGATGGAGTCTTTACCCTGGTGAATAAACCTTCTGGATTTGCTTCGTTTACCCATTTTGAGACTGCCCCCTTCCATACTTTGACGAGATGAGTCGTCTTCAATAGTATGGTGGGGCGAAGTAAGGTTTATGAGTGGGAAAAATCGGGCTTCAAAGTGAGAAATATTCTTTCAAAAACCTTGCCACGCCGTCTTCTTCATTTGCAGCCGTTGTTCGGTTGGCAATTTGCTTGACTGCGTCAATTCCATTTCCCATTGCAACGCCGCAGCCGGCGAATTCAAGCATTTCCAAATCGTTATCCTCATCTCCGAAAGCAATGATCCGCTCCCTCGGCACGCCGTAATAATCACTGATTTTCTGCAGGCCGACCGCTTTATTCATGCCGCTTTTAATAATTTCAATGACGTGCCACGGGGCGGCCCATCTTCTATGATCGATTACCTCGGCATGCACATCCGATAAATAGGAGCGAATAGCTGGGACGTCTTCTTCTTTTGCATGAATGAGCACAGACGTAACATCCTCACCGAGAGTCTCCCGCAGATCTCCAACCGTCACATTCGTTGTGTTCATGTTAAAGGCATCAATCAGGTGCTCATCATGGTAATGAAAGTACACGTCATCAATGACTTCAGCAAGCACATTATGTACGTTGTAGCTCTCGCTGATCTCCACTAGCTGTTTGACAACATCAAGCGGCAGCGAGGTATGATACCGTCCCCAGCTGTCGTCCTGCGGATGATGGACAAACGCTCCGTTAAAATTGACAATTGGCGTTGTCAGCCCCATCTGCTGGTAGTACATGGAACTTGAACGATACGGACGGCCCGTCGAGATGCAGACATAATGCCCGTCATCTTTTAGGCGCTGTATGGTCTGAAGGGTGTTTTCTGATATGGTTTTATCATCCTTTAATAGCGTTCCATCTAAGTCTAATGCGATTAAATAGGGTTTTGTCTCCATGAAAAGCTCCTTTAACCTTAGATTTTGCTTGTTTTGCCTTACTTACAGTGTAGCTTTTTACCATCTTTATTGTCTACATGTTACACTTATGATTATGGTTATCCTAAGGAGGGGCACATTGTGATTCAAATTGAAAATCAAACCGTTTCCGGTATTCCGTTTTTACATATTGTAAAGGAAGAGAACAGGCACCGCGCTGTTCCTCTCGTGATCTTTATACATGGTTTTACGAGCGCGAAGGAACATAACCTTCATATCGCTTATCTGCTTGCGGAGAAGGGCTTTAGAGCGGTACTGCCGGAGGCTCTGCACCATGGCGAACGGGGAGAGCAAATGGCTGTTGAAGAGCTGGCCGGCCATTTTTGGGACATTGTTCTCAACGAGATTGAAGAAATCGGCGTACTCAAAACCCATTTTGAAAAAGAGGGCCTGATAGATGGCGGCCGCATCGGTCTGGCAGGCACGTCAATGGGCGGCATCACAACGCTTGGCGCATTGACTGCTTATGATTGGATAAAAGCCGGCGTCAGCCTGATGGGAAGCCCGAATTACGTGGAACTGTTTCAGCAGCAGATAGACCATATTCAATCTCAGGGCATTGAAATTGATGTGCCAAAAGAGAAGGTGCAGGAGCTGATGAAGCGTCTCGAATTGCGTGATCTCAGTCTTCAGCCGGAGAAACTGCGCCAGCGCCCGCTATTATTTTGGCACGGCGTAAAAGATAAAGTCGTGCCTTACGCGCCGACTCGGAAATTTTACGACACCATCAAATCCCACTACAGCGAGCAGCCGGAACGCCTGCAATTTATCGGGGATGAAAACGCCGACCATAAAGTCCCGCGGGCAGCAGTGTTAAAAACGATTGAATGGTTTGAAACGCACTTATAAAGCACGAAGTTATTAACAAGGGCTGAATTTACGTTATACTGTATAAAAAAAGGAGTGAGGGAACGTGGAAGAAGCATTAAAAGAAAACATCATGGGCGCCCTGGAACAGGTTGTTGATCCTGAGCTTGGCGTTGATATCGTGAACCTTGGCTTGGTATACGACGTTGATATGGATGAAGACGGCTTGACGCACATTACAATGACACTGACATCGATGGGATGCCCTTTAGCGCCGATTATCGTGGATGAAGTAAAAAAAGCGTTAGCGGACCTTCCGGAAGTGAAAGAGACAGAAGTTCACATTGTATGGAATCCGCCTTGGACAAGAGATAAAATGTCCAGATACGCAAAAATCGCGCTTGGCATTCAATAAAACAAAACAAAAGAGGACAGCCTGACATGTGAGGCTGTCCTTTTTTACAGCTGAAAGGAGATGAAAGGAAATGATGTACCTGCTGGCTGTCTTATGCCCGCCGCTCGCTGTTTTGTTTTCGGGAAGACCGTTTCAGGCATTGCTGAATCTCATATTGACCTGTATTTTTTGGCTGCCGGGTGCCATTCACGCTTGCTTTATCGTCGCCGACCGCCGTGCCGAAAAACGGGCAAGAAGATAATCTGGAAAAATGAGGGCGCAGACATGGTATAATGGTCATAAAAAAACAGCAGGGAGAGCGCCATGAAAAAGAAATTGCTTGCATTCGCGCTTTGTACAGGCGCGTATGCAGCCCTGTTTGCGTATTCTGTTCACTCAGATCAAAATACAGACACTAGCGAGATGACGGATGTCAGCCGCCTGATGCCTGTGAAAATTAAGCAGACAGTGAAAGGGCAGGAAGAGGAAACGCTCATTGACACGGTCAAAGAAGCAAATCGAAAAAACATAAAGATTTCAATTGCCGGGGCCCAGCACTCCATGGGCGGCCATACATATTATGAGGACGGCATCGTTCTCGACATGACAGGGTACAACAAAATCCTGTCACTCGATCAAGAAAAGAAAACCATCACAGTGCAAAGCGGTGCCACATGGAATGACATTCAGAAATACGTGAATCCATACGGGCTTGCGGTAAAAGTCATGCAGTCACAAAACATTTTTACAATTGGCGGCTCTCTCAGCGCCAATGCCCACGGACGTGATATCCGCTATGGTTCGCTGATTGATACCGTCAAATCATTTCGGCTCTTAAAAGCGGACGGAACAATCGTCACCGTTACTCCAAAAGATGATTTGTTTACGGCAGTCATCGGAGGGTACGGTCTTTTTGGCGTGATTCTCGATGTCACGCTTGAGCTGACGGATGATGAGTTATATGTCATGAAGACTGAAAAAATCAACTACAGCACCTATGCAGACTATTTTACAAACCATGCAAAAGGCAATCCGGATGTCCGGATGCATCTGGCGCGAATTTCAACAGCGAAAAAAGGATTTTTGAAAGACATGTATGTCACGAATTACGTATTGGCTAATCATCAGGATCAGCTGTCCTCATACAGCGAACTTAAAGAAGACGAGTATACGGGAGTCACAAAGTTTGCACTCGGCTTGTCAAGACGGTATGAATGGGGAAGGAATTGGCTGTGGAACACGCAGCAATCCTATTTCCTGAGCCAAAACGGCACAGAGATCTCACGCAACAACGTGATGCGGTCCGAATCCAAATTTCTCGAATATGAAAACAATGACAACACAGATGTTCTGCAGGAATACTTTGTGCCGGTAAAGGAGTATGCATCCTATATTGACGACCTGAGACAAACGCTTTCGGCTGAGGACTTAAACCTGCTGAACATCACGATCCGCTACGTACAGAAAAATGAAAAAGCCGACCTTTCTTACGCGAAGGATGATATGTTTTCGCTCGTGCTTTTAATAAATGAAGGCTTTTCAAAAGAAGACACGGCAGACACTGCCCGAATCATCAGACGCATGACAGACGTTGCCATTAAGCATGGCGGCAGCTATTATTTGCCGTACATGACATATCAGACGAAAGCGCAAATGAGACAGGCGTATCCGAAAAGCGAAGCGTTTTTTCAGAAAAAACGTGCGTATGACCCGGATGAACGCTTTATGAATTATTTTTATCAGAGGTATAAATGATGGGGAAAAACAGATTAAAATGGCTGACATTATCACAAAGCGGCGTGTTTTTCGCAAGCAGCTTAATCTTTCCGTTTTATATTTTGTTTGTGAAAAACATCGGCTCAAGCTACACGCAGTTCGGTTTTTCCTACGGATTGTTCGGACTGAGCGGAGCGCTCATTTTTCCGCTGCTCGGACGGTTGTCTGAAAGGCTCGACAGTCGTTATTTTTTGCTTGCGAACTCTTGGGGCATGGCCGTGCTGCTTTTGTATGTCCCGCATATCGGAAGCGTCGTTCAAGTGTATTTTGTCCAAGTGCTGTTAGGGCTCTTTGGAGCAATGCAGAAGCACGGAGAAAAAGTGCTGATCGCCGATTTTACAGACAGCGGGGAGCGCGGAAAGAAAATTGGAAATTACCATTTTTGGACAGCGGTCTTTTCAGCGGCAGCGATTATGCTAGGCGGCTTTCTCGCTGACTTTTTCACGGTGCAAATGATTTTTTATGCAAGCTCTATTCTATACTTTTTGAGCGGATTGATGATGATGAAAACAGGCTGACGCGGTCAGCCTGTTTTTTTATGCGATTGAAAATAGCGGAAAATCAACGTTTTCTGCTGCAAAAGCACCATTTTTTCGAAACGGATTTTTCATTGAACAGAAAATGTATAAATGAATAAAAATATTAAATATACGATTGAATTAATTTTTATTCATGTTATAATGTTAAATAATTTCACAAAGACCAAGAAGGTGAACTTGTTTTGAAAATAGGAATTGTAGGCGCTACGGGTTATGGAGGCACCGAACTTGTCAGGATTCTCTCCCACCACCCGCATGCAGAGGAATGTATACTTTATTCATCCAGTGGTGGAGGAAATGTCTATAGCGAGGTTTATCCTCATCTTGCCGGCTTAGCGAATCAGAAGCTGAAGCCCATTGATATGAATACGATCAAACATGAAGTAGATATCATGTTTCTTGCTGCACCGCCCGGGGTATCAAGTGAATTGACTCCGCAGCTGGCAGATGCGGAAATTCCGGTGATTGATCTGTCAGGTGATCTGAGGATACAAGAGCCGGCTGAATATGAAAAATGGTATAAACGGACAGCGGCACCGAAGGCGGTGATTCAAGAGGCGGTTTACGGCCTGGCAGAACTGAATCAAAAGCAAATTCAACAGGCAAAGCTCATCGCTAATCCGGGCTGTTTTCCAACTGCTGTTTTGCTTGGCCTCGCGCCATTGGCTCAAAAGAAGCTGCTCAATGAGTCCTTCGTGATTGTTGACGCGAAGACCGGTGTTTCCGGAGCAGGAAGAAAAGCATCCATGGGAACTCACTTTTCTGAGCTGAACGACAATTTCAAAATTTACAAAGTCAATGAACATCAGCATACGCCGGAAATTGAACAGGCGCTGCAGGAATGGCAGCCGGGGCTCGGGCCTATTACGTTTTCAGCTCACTTGGTTCCGATGACAAGGGGCATCATGGCGACGATGTATACACAATTAACCTCTGATCTATCGGCAGATGACCTGCATGATTTATATTCGGAATTTTACCAAGATTCATATTTTGTGAGAGTAAGGCCAAAAGGGCAGTATCCGCAAACGAAGGAAGTGTACGGCAGCAATTTCTGTGATATCGCCGTTACCCTCGACGAAAGAACGAACAGAGTTACAATCGTCTCGGTAATCGATAATTTAATGAAGGGTGCCGCCGGTCAGGCTGTGCAAAACTTTAATGTAATGAATGGCTGGAATGAAGAGACTGGACTCACCATGATGCCAATTTATCCATAGAACGGGAGAGAATCGAACCATGATTCAGTTAAGTGAAGATCAAATTGTTAAAGTAACAGGTGATGTATCCTCGCCAAAAGGGTTTCAGGCAAAGGGTGTGCATTGCGGTCTGCGATACTCGAAAAAAGACCTCGGCGTCATTATCAGCGAGACACCAGCAGTCAGTGCAGCAGTTTATACCCAAAGCCACTTTCAGGCTGCTCCGATCAAAGTCACACAGGACAGCTTAAAGCATGGATCAGCATTGAAAGCCGTCATCGTCAACAGCGCCATTGCCAATGCGTGCACGGGTGAACAGGGCTTAAAGGATGCATACGCAATGCGGGAGTGCCTTGCTTCACAGCTTGGCATTGAGCCGGAACTTGTCGCTGTTTCATCAACCGGCGTCATCGGAGAACATTTAGATATGGAAAAAATCCAGGCGGGCATCAAGCTGCTGAAAGAAACACCTGCGGGCTCGGGAGATTTTGAGGAAGCGATCTTAACAACCGATACGGTGATCAAGCAGACGTGCTATGAGCTGACAATTGGCGGAAAAACAGTCACGATCGGTGGAGCGGCTAAAGGCTCGGGAATGATTCACCCGAACATGGCCACGATGCTGGGATTTGTGACAACAGATGCGGCAATCGAAGAAAAAACGCTGCAAAAGGCGCTTCGCGAGGTCACTGACGTTTCATTTAACCAAATTACAGTTGACGGAGAAACATCCACGAACGATATGGTATTGGTTATGGCAAACGGCTGCGCGGAAAATGAGTGCCTGACAGAAGAGCATCCAGACTGGCCTGTCTTTAAAAAAGCGCTCTTGCTTACCTGCGAGGATTTGGCTAAAGAGATTGCTAGAGACGGAGAAGGCGCGACCAAACTAATCGAGGCGCAAGTGCGAGGCGCAAAAAACAATCTTGATGCAAACGTGATTGCCAAGAAAATAGTCGGCTCAAGTCTCGTGAAAACGGCAGTCTATGGAACAGATGCCAACTGGGGGCGGATCATCGGAGCCATCGGACACAGCGCAGCACAGGTGACGGCAGAAGAAGTAGAGGTTTATCTCGGCGGCCAATGCCTGTTTAAGCATAACGAACCTCAGCCATTC
Organism: Bacillus sp. N12A5; assembly: GCF_026790125.1. Lineage (NCBI taxonomy): Bacteria > Bacillati > Bacillota > Bacilli > Caryophanales > Bacillaceae > Bacillus > Bacillus sp. N12A5. The sequence goes on from NZ_JALAMR010000002.1 coordinate 154,306, forward strand.
TCTGAATCTCTCGCCAAGGAATACCTTGAAGGAGATGAAATCACCATCGTTATCAAGATGGATGAAGGGGACGGGAACGGAAGAGCGTGGGGCTGTGACCTGACCTATGACTATGTCAAAATTAACGCGAGCTATCGCACGTAATAAAGGGGAGCGAAATGAAGAAAACCATCGTTTTTAAATGCGGGGGAAGCGTCATACGTGAGCTGTCGGAGGAATTTTTTCATAACCTGAAAGAATTGAAGGCGTCTGGATGGAAACTGGCAATCGTTCACGGCGGCGGCCCGGAAATCACAAAGATGCTGAAACGGTTAAATATCAATACAGAGTTTTCGGGCGGACAGCGGAAAACAACGAAGCCGGTACTGGAAGTGGCGGAAATGGTTTTATCCGGTTCTATTAATAAATTTTTCGTTGCCGAGCTTGCCAAACGCGGACTGCGGGCCGCAGGCATCTCTGGTAAGGACGGCGGTCTTTTGGAGGCGGATTATCTCGATCAGGAAACATACGGGGAAGTCGGAGAAATCAAAAGAGTCGATGCGTCCATGGTGAACGCGCTGATGGAAAAGGGCATCATCCCTGTTATTGCGCCGCTGTCTATGACGAGTGACTGCAGGACGCTGAATGTAAATGCCGACCTTGCTGCTTCAGCAGTTGCCGGAGCGCTGGAAGCTGAAAAGCTGATGTTCGTCACAGATGTAGATGGGATCATGAAGGAAAAGCAGCGTCTTGACGTTCTGACCCCTGAGGAGATTCAGATGCTGATCAAACAGGAAGTGATCACAGGGGGGATGATTCCGAAGGTTAATTCAGCTTTGTCAGCTTTATCAGATCAGGTGTCTGAAGTCATGATCGTAAACGGAAAAGGATCATTCTTCACAGACCAAACCTTTCAAGGAACAAAAATCGTTAAAGCAAAGGAGGCTGTTTCATGAGCAGCTTGTTTCAAACCTACGGACGCTGGGATATTGACATCAAAAAAGCAAAGGGAGCGTACGTTGAGGATCAAAACGGCAAAACATACCTCGATTTCATTCAGGGGATAGCAGTATCAAACTTAGGCCACTGCCATGAAGCGGTAACAGAAGCAGTCAAAAAACAGCTCGACAGCGTATGGCACGTTTCCAACCTGTTTCAAAACAGTCTCCAGGAGCAAGCGGCACAAAAGCTGGCGGAGCACAGTGCAGGAGATCTCGTCTTTTTCTGCAACAGCGGTGCGGAAGCGAATGAAGGCGCGATAAAGCTCGCCCGAAAAGCAACTGGAAAAACAAAAATCATCACTTTCCTGAAGTCTTTCCATGGCCGCACGTATGCAGGGATGGCTGCGACCGGTCAGGATAAAATCAAAACAGGCTTCGGCCCGATGCTTGAAGGCTTTCACTACCTTCCATACAATGATCCTTCTGCTTTTGAGGCTTTTGGGCAGGAAGGCGATATTGCCGCGGTGATGCTTGAAACAGTGCAGGGAGAAGGCGGGGTCAACCCGGCGAGCGCTGAATTTTTAACAGCTGTACAGTCGTTTTGCAAGGAAAAGAATGCCCTTTTGATCATTGATGAAATTCAGACTGGCATCGGTCGGACAGGAAAGGGCTTCGCATACGAGCACTTCGGACTCTCACCGGATATCATCACAGTCGCAAAAGGATTGGGAAACGGCTTTCCGGTTGGCGCTGTCATCGGCAAGAAACAACTGGGTGAAGCATTTACCCCTGGTTCTCACGGAACAACCTTCGGAGGAAATATGCTGGCGATGGCTGCAGTGAATGCCACATTGCAAACTGTGTTTCAGCCTGACTTTCTGCAAGAGGCTTCTGACAAAGGGTCATTTTTAAAAGAACAGCTCGAAGCTGAACTAAAGAGCCCTTTTGTCAAACAAATCCGCGGTAAAGGATTAATGCTTGGAATTGAGTGTGATGGCCCTGTTGCTGACATCATTACTGAATTGCAGACATTAGGCTTGCTTGTATTGCCGGCCGGCCCGAACGTCATTCGGCTGCTGCCGCCGCTCACCGTGACAAAGGATGAAATGGCAGAAGCTGTCAGTAAGCTGAAACAGGCAATCGCACAGCATTCAGCAGTAAACCAGTAATTTTTTTTCGGTAAAAAAGCATAAAAATTCATTTTTATAATTAATTATTCATCAAGAGGTGGGCTGTTAGATGGAAGGTTATTTAGTGTTAGAAGATGGAACAGCGTTCAGCGGCGAGCTGGACGGTCATGAAAGCTGCACGGGAGAAGCTGTTTTTTTTACAGGAATGACAGGCTACCAGGAAGTGCTGACAGATCCATCGTACAAAGGGCAGATTATCGTATTTACCTACCCGCTGATCGGCAACTACGGCATTAATGAAAAGGATTTTGAAAGCAAAAAACCGCAAGTGAAAGCCGCGGTTGTTTACGAGGCGTGTGATCATTTTTCCCATCATGAAGCGGTATACAGCCTCAGGGAGTATTTGCAGAAATGGAACATCCCGCTGTTAACCCATGTTGATACGAGGGCTGTCGTGAAAAAAATCCGGGCAAACGGAACGATGGGAGCGACTGTCACAGCCTCTAAAGAAGCAGCTGAGATCGCCCTACAGCCTGAGAACGTGGCAGAGCAGGCATCCGCACAGAAAATCAGCACCCTAGGAGACGGAAATAAACATATCGCCCTCATCGATTTCGGCTATAAAAAGTCTATAGCATCATCACTCGTCAAACGAGGCTGCAAGGTCACCGTGGTGCCGTATCAGCAAATAGAATCTGTATACGACATAAAGCCGGACGGCATTGTGTTATCAAATGGGCCTGGAGACCCGAAAGCCATTCAGCCGTATTTAGGAAGGATCAAAAGCATCGTCAGCCGTTATCCGACTCTCGGCATTTGTCTCGGCCATCAGCTGATTGCGCTCGCGTTCGGAGGGAATACATTTAAGCTGCCATTCGGACACAGGGGCGCAAATCATCCGGTTATCGACCGTAAAACGAAACGTGTTTTCATGACAAGCCAAAATCACAGCTATGTGGTAGATGAACAGTCGATTAATGAAGAAGAGCTCACGATCAGGTTTCATCATGTCAATGATACGTCAGTTGAAGGGCTTTCCCATAAAAAACTGCCTGTCATGAGTGTTCAATTCCACCCGGAAGCCCATCCCGGACCAGCGGAAAGCGAATGGATTTTTGATGATTATTTAAAGAATGTGATACCAGCAAGGAGAGAGATCGCGCATGCCTAAAGACACCAGTATTTCAAGCATATTAGTAATCGGCTCAGGTCCGATCATCATCGGGCAGGCGGCGGAATTTGATTATTCAGGCACTCAAGGATGCATCGCGCTGAAGGAGGAGGGCTACCGGGTAATCCTTGTCAACAATAATCCGGCGACAATTATGACCGATGAAGCCTTTGCTGATGAAATTTATTTTGAACCGCTGACAGCAGAAAGCCTGACAGCCATCATTAAGAAAGAAGAGCCCGATGGACTTCTTGCCAATTTAGGGGGGCAGACCGCGCTGAATTTAGCAGTGGAACTTGAAGAAACGGGTGTTTTAAAAGAGCACGGCGTCAAACTTCTCGGTACATCTGTTGAGACGATACAAAAAGGAGAAGACCGGGAAAAATTCCGCTCGTTAATGAATGAATTGAACCAGCCGGTGCCAGAGAGTGAAATTGTTGATAACGAGGCCGACGCCCTGCGTTTTGCGGAATCCATCGGTTTTCCTGTCATCATTAGGCCCGCTTACACATTAGGCGGAAAGGGCGGCGGCATCGCTCCTGATAAAGCGGCCTTTACAGCCATGATCAAGCAGGCGCTACTAGCCAGTCCGATCAATCAATGCCTTGTCGAAAAAAGCATAGCCGGCTTTAAAGAAATCGAATATGAAGTGATGCGTGACAGCAATAATACCTGCATTACCGTGTGCAACATGGAGAACATCGATCCGGTCGGTGTGCATACCGGTGACTCCATCGTTGTGGCGCCGTCACAAACGTTAACAGATGAAGATTACCAAATGCTCCGGACGGCAAGTCTGACAATCATCTCAGCGCTTGATGTCGTAGGCGGCTGCAACATTCAATTCGCGCTTGATCCATTGAGCAAGCAATATTATGTCATTGAAGTCAATCCGCGGGTAAGCCGGTCATCTGCTCTCGCGTCTAAAGCAACCGGTTATCCGATTGCAAAGATGGCTGCGAAACTGGCGGTCGGATACACCCTTGACGAGCTGAAAAATCCGCTCACAGGATCGACTTACGCAAGCTTTGAACCTGCGCTGGACTATGTCATCGTCAAGTTTCCGCGCTGGCCGTTTGATAAATTCAAAAACGCAGACCGCAAACTCGGCACAAAAATGAAAGCCACCGGTGAAGTGATGGCGATTGAACGGAATTTAGAAGCAGCGATACAAAAAGCAGCGGCGTCACTTGAACTAAAAAATATCGGTACGCACCTCCCAGAGCTCAGCGGTTTGTCGATTGAAGCGCTATGGGATTTGGCAGTCACTCCTGACGACCGCAGATTTTTCGTAGTCATGGAACTGCTTAGCCACAGCGTGGCGATTGAGGACATTCATGCAAAAACAAAAATTGATCCGTTTTTCCTGCATACCTTTGCCAACATCATCACACTGGAAAACCGCCTGATGGAAGCGGGAGGCGAACTCTCTTTTGAATTATTGAAAAAAGCAAAGGAAAAGGGATTTTCAGACGCAACGATTGCCGCACTGATCGGCAAAACAGAAGAAGAGGTGCGCATGCTTCGCAAGGAGATGGGCATTACCCCTTCATTTAAAATCGTAGATACCTGCGCGGCTGAGTTTGATGCAAAAACAAACTACTTTTACTCCACATATTTCGGGGAGACCGATGGAGACATCAGCTGCAAAGAGAAAAAACGCGCGCTGATTATCGGATCAGGCCCGATTCGGATCGGCCAGGGCGTTGAATTTGATTACAGTGCTGTTCACGGTGTATTGACACTGCAAGAGCTTGGGTTCGAGACGATCATGATTAACAATAACCCGGAAACGGTCAGCACTGATTATGAAATTGCGGACCGCCTGTATTTTGAACCGATGACCACGGAGCACATTTTAAATGTGGCGGAGCAGGAAAACATTGATTTTGCAATCGTGCAATTTGGCGGCCAAACCGCGATCAATGCTGCTGAAGCACTCGAAAAAGCCGGCATTACCCTTCTCGGCACATCATTTAAAACGCTCGACGTGTTAGAGGACCGGGATCAATTTTATCAGCTTCTTGATGAGCTTGGATTGAACCATGCAAAAGGAGAAATCGCTTATACAAAAGAGGAGGCCGTTGAAAAAGCAGATGAGATCGGTTATCCGGTGCTGATCCGCCCATCTTACGTCATCGGCGGAATGGGCATGATCATTGTTGACTCGCAAGCTCAGCTTTCTGAGCTGCTGAACGGTGAAGACAGCATGCCGTACCCGATATTAATTGATCAGTATGTATCTGGAAAGGAAGTCGAAATTGATTTGATTTCCGACGGTGAGGACGTCTTTATCCCGACCTATACTGAGCATATTGAACGGGCTGGTGTCCATTCGGGAGACAGCTTTGCCATTCTTCCTGGACCATCCATCACAAGCGTGCTGCAGCAGGGAATAAAAGATGCCGCGCAAAAAATTGCCCGAAAGCTTTCATTTAAAGGCATTATGAACATTCAATTTGTGATTGATAATGGAAACATTCTTGTTCTTGAAGTGAATCCGAGAGCGAGCCGCACAGTTCCCGTTGTGAGCAAAGTGATGGGGGTTCCGATGATTCCGCTTGCCACACGGCTGCTGGCGGGTGCGTCTTTAAAAGATGTAAACCCTTCAGTTCAAAATCATCATGGCGTTGCCGTGAAGTTCCCTGTATTTTCTTCTCATGCGATTCAGGATGTGGACGTTAAGCCGGGGCCGGAAATGAAATCGACAGGAGAAGGCATGTGTGTTGCATATGATGCCGACAGCGCCTTGAAAAAAATCTATACACGTGTCTGGAATCAAAAAGGAAGCATTTATTTGCAGAACGGGCCGGAAGATCTGCAAAAGCTAGCAGTAAACGCTGGTTTTACGGTTCATAAAGGAACATTTGCCTCGTGGATGGAACAGGAAGGAAAAGGGCTCCACATCAATTTGAGCGGCTCTGAAGAAGCGCGTAAAGAACGTTTGGAAGCGATGACGCACGGCATCCCAGTCTTTACAGAAGAAGAAACCGTGCGGGCGTTTTTACAAAGCGGTTCAGGCCATCCTCAGCCTGTATCTCTCAAAGACCTCTATAAAAAGGAAGTGGCATCATGCACACAGTGACGCAGACCAGTTTATACGGAAAAGACTTATTAACGTTAAAGGATCTTAATGAACAGGATATAAACGCATTGCTCGCAGAAGCCGGTGAACTGAAACAAAACAAAATCCAGCCTATTTTTCAAGGAAAAACCTTGGCGATGATTTTTGAAAAATCATCAACGCGGACCCGAGTTTCATTTGAAGCCGGCATGGCGCAGCTGGGCGGGAGCGCCCTCTTCTTAAGCCAGAAAGATCTGCAGCTGGGGCGCGGTGAAACTGTCGCTGATACCGCAAAAGTGCTGTCAGGCTATGTCGATGCCATTATGATCCGGACATTCGAGCATGAAAAGGTGGAGGAGCTTGCCAAAGAGGCTGACATTCCGGTCATCAACGGTCTTACTGATAAATACCATCCATGCCAGGCGCTGGCGGATCTTTTGACGATTAAGGAAATAAAAGGGAAGCTTAAAGGCGTGAAAGTCGCATACATCGGTGACGGAAATAATGTGGCGCACTCATTAATGATCGGCTGCGCGAAAATGGGCTGTGTTATCTCGATCGCTTCGCCAAAGGGATACGAAGTGTTAGATGAGGCAGTTGAAGCGGCAACATCAGCTGCACTTCAATCCGGTGCTTCTATCACGCTGACGGCTGATCCGATTGAAGCTGTAAAAGACGCAGACGTGATTTATTCTGATGTGTTTACAAGCATGGGGCAGGAAGCGGAAGAGCAAGAGCGTCTCGCTGTCTTTGCGCCTTACCAGGTGAATGCGGCGCTTGTCAGCCATGCCAAGCCCGATTATACATTTTTACATTGCCTTCCCGCGCACCGTGAGGAAGAAGTGACAGCTGAGATTATAGACGGGCCGAATTCCGCAGTATTCCAGCAGGCGGAAAACCGTCTCCATGTGCAAAAAGCCCTGCTGAAGGCCATTTTATACAAAGGGTAGTAATCAAAAACTGCTGAGCCAGACTTAGCAGTTTTTTGATGGCAACATATTCACAGCCGCTTAGGCGCATACTACACGAAAAAGGAAAAGGAGGAAAAACAGTGGGACAGCAGCATCAATTCCGGCCGGGACAGAAAGCGCCCAATAATGGTGTCTACGTTGAAATCGGCGAGACGGGGAGCATGGTTAAAAACCCTCAAAAAATCCATCTGTCAGCAGGGGATATGTTTCCAGAAACATCAAATCATAATCGGCTATGGACATATAAAAGAAAGCCGTGAACACGAAAAAAACCCAAAACAATGAAATGTTTTGGGTTTTTGGCATTTTAATGCTGGCTTGCATTTTTGTTCATAGGCATGATTTCCGCTAAAACCATGATTAAGACATACAATACAACAGCGATTACTGATGATGTTTTGACATTATACGCAGCACTGTTCATGCTGGCAATCAAGTAGCATGCCATATGTGATAAAAGGAACGTCCAAATAAAAGCAATAATAAATCGCACGTTTCCACCTCGTCTTTCTCATTCTATTCTAGAAGCTATCATACCATACAAAAAGCGAAGGGGGAATCCAATTTTAGAAGAAAGTGAGGTGACAAAAGAGTCTGATTCGTCACATTTTAATGGTAAAATATAAAAAATCGCCAATCGGTATAATAGCCAAAACTGTAAAAGGCTAGGGCTTTACCTTATTCGTTTCTTTTCTTTTTACATAAGATAGCGTGAGATGAAGTGTGAAAGGAGGCGGGCAAGCGATGGGAATAACGGAAAGGTATTTTCAATTGGGAACGGAGCATAATGTCATTCATCTGCCCTATCGCCCGAACGGCTTCGGCATCTTTATCTTAGGGGACAGGACCCACTTTGTCGGGAATGATTCAAGCTTTTGGCTTCAGCATTACGGCAGAAATCAGCTTCTGAACATGCTGAGGAATGAAGGATATACCCTTTTTAACAGCAATTTGTTCGGAAGGCACTGGGGCGCGGAAAAAGCGGTCGTCTATGCCAAACAGCTGATACATTACGTGCTGAAGCAGGAAATACTCAATCCGAAGATTCATATTTTAGCAGAAGGCATGGGTGCTCTCGTGGCCGATGAACTGCTTCGTTTTTCCCCGGATCATATCCGCTCAGCCGCAATGTTGAATCCTTGTCTCGATCTTCATGCACATTATGAATCAGAGAAAGAGAATAAATTTTTCTATAAACAATTTGTAAAAGAGATAGCGGAAAGCTACGGCATTTTTGAAAAAGAAGCGGAAGCGCTCCGTTACAAAACAATTGAAAGCTATTCAAGCCGTGTGCCGGTTCATATATGGCAGCGGATGACCGGAGCTCCCTATCCATACAGCGTACATGCGGAGGTATTCAAGGAAAAACAACAAAGGCAAGGGTCACCGGTAGACATGACATTTCACTTATTTGAGCATCCAAGCAGAATTTATGCATCAATTTGTAAATTCTTTCACAGTCATGAAAAAGAGTTATAGAGAATACAATAACAGCAGCCTTCTCTTTTGCGGAGGCTGTTTTGTTTTGGAAATGAGAAACTGGAAGGGCGGCAGATGCAATGGAATCAACACTGATTGTAGGTGCGGACGAATTTTTCGGCCTTTCATTATGCGAGCGAATGATGGAAGAAGGCATACATGTTGACGTTATTCTGGCGGAAACAGAAGATGAAATGAGGCAAATGTACTTAGAAGAAAGACTCATGTGGCTTGGGAGAAATGAACTCTTTCGCCAGCTTGAGCACATTGGGGAGCGAAAATATGATACAATTTGTATCCAGTTCGGCGGTTTGCCCTTAGACCGATATGATTCCCCCTATGTATTGGTATATGAACAAGATCGAACAGAATGGGAAAAAATCAAAAAGACAGGTTCAGAAAAAGCGGTGATCCTGCCGAAAATGTATGGGCCGTGGAAAGAAGACACCGGGGAAGACGGCTTTTACACAGACGATGTGGCAGACGAACTGCTGAGGTTTCTGCTTGAACCAAGCCGTGATAAAAACAATAATCAGATTTTTAATTTGCAAGTCACACAAAAAACCTCGAAAGAAGAAGCAAAAACAAAAATTATCGAGTGGAAAAGACAATTTTCATCAATTTTCGACAAATATTAAGAAAAACCTTCCATGTTTCGAGGTTTCTAGATACAATAAACGTATAAAAATAATACATGTTATAGCTTGTCAAAAGGAGTTGAACATGACTTGATCACAAGGCTTGTCATGATCTTTTCTGTCCTCCTTTTATTGAGCGGATGTGGACAAACTCCGTTTAAAGGAAAAATTGAGAAGGTCGGCATGCTCTTTCCTGATACGATTAATGACCTCGTATGGGGCACAAAAGGGTACAAAGGATTACTGAATATTCAATCAAAATACAATGTGGACGTCTACTATAAAGAAGGCGTTAAAACAGATGAAGATATCATAAATGCGATTGAGGATTTTCATAAGCGGGGCGTCAATCTTCTCTACGGCCATGGAAGTGAATATGCAGAGGTATTTAACTTAGTCAGCGAAGATTATCCGGATATGGAATTTGTCATTTCTAATGCGAAAGCGAAAGGTGATAATGTGACGAGTGTCCATTTTAGCGGAGAAGCAATGGGCTTTTTTGGGGGAATGACAGCTGCCCATATGTCGAAAACAAATCAGGTCGGTGTAATTGCTTCCTTTACGTGGCAGCCGGAGGTTGACGGCTTTATCAAAGGGGCCAAATATGAAAATCCTGATATAGAAGTAAACACGAAATATACGGATCATTGGGATGATGATTCGACAGCAGTAAAGCTTTATCAGAAAATGAAGAACGAAGGCGCGGATGTTGTGTATCCTGCTGGAGACGGGTATAATGTTCCTGTCATTCAACAAATCAAAAAAGACGGCCTTTATGCCATCGGTTATGTCACAGATCAATCAGACCTTGGCGAGAATACCGTATTAACCAGCACGGTGCAAAATGTGGACAAGGCCTATGAAATCATCGCTGAGCAATTCAACAAAGGCACCCTTGAAGGCGGCGATCATTACTACGACCTGAAAACGGGAGTTGTTGAAATGGGAACATTTAGTCCGCTTGTCGATAAAGACTTTCAGCAGAGAATCGCCAAGCTGATCAAAACCTATAACAAAACAGGCGAACTGCCAAAAAATGAGTAATGGAGTGACTTCACATGCAGCACGAAAAATCAATGGAATTCTTGCAAATTGCCATGAAATATCTGCCTGAAGCGAAAGAGCAGCTTGAGAAATCGGGCATTGAGCTGTCCATGGAGGCCATCCAGCCGTTTATGAATCTATTCACAACGGTGATGGCGGAAGCGTATGAGCTCGGCAAATCTGACGCAAAATCTGAAACCGAATAAGAAGAAGCCACTTTTTGAAAGTGGCTTTTCACATGATTTTCTTTTTAATAGCGGAAATCATCGGTGCAAGCTCCTTTAAAGCGGGCTTGATTTGATCAAGAGAGTTCATAATTGAACCGATTTGATCCATAATATGCATGTAATTAATCGTTTCTTCTTCGTTTGGCTGGGAAACCTCCTCTTGCTGTTCTTCCTTCTCTGCTGTTTGCTTTGCGGAATCGCCGAACATCATCCTTGAGAACACATCCAACTGCATACGCCTCCTTTCTATATACCATACTCTATGAGTAAGATGAACTGATAGTTTAGACGAATATATTGCCATGTGAAAAAAAATAGGATAGAATTAGTACCTGATACTAATAATTGATCTCAACCAGATTGATCTTCTAAATTTACGATATAAAGGAGTCTTCCCTAATGAAAGCTGGAATACTTGGTGTTGGACGTTACATTCCTGAGAAGGTTTTAACAAATCACGATCTTGAAAAGATGGTTGAAACTTCTGATGAGTGGATTCGTACCAGAACAGGAATAGAAGAAAGAAGAATTGCCGCGGATGATGTGTATTCATCACATATGGCAGTTGCAGCAGCGAAAAATGCGCTGGAACAAGCTGAAGTGGCTGCTGAGGACCTGGATATGATCCTGGTTGCAACTGTTACACCTGATCAATCATTTCCTACGGTCTCTTGTATGATTCAAGAACAGCTCGGCGCGAAGAAAGCGTGTGCTATGGATATCAGCGCGGCTTGCGCGGGCTTCATGTATGGGGTTGTAACCGGCAAACAATTTATTGAATCCGGAACCTACAAGCATGTTCTTGTTGTCGGTGTAGAAAAGCTCTCAAGCATTACAGACTGGGAAGACCGCAATACAGCCGTTCTGTTTGGAGACGGAGCAGGTGCTGCGGTAGTCGGGCCAGTCAGCGATGACAGAGGAATCCTTTCATTTGAACTAGGGGCAGACGGCACAGGCGGTCAGCACTTGTATCTAAATGAAAAAGGTCATACAATCATGAATGGACGAGAAGTTTTCAAATTTGCAGTCCGCCAAATGGGAGAATCATGTGTAAATGTTATTGAAAAAGCCGGTCTCTCAAAAGAGGATGTCGACTTTTTGATTCCGCATCAAGCGAACATCCGCATCATGGAAGCCGCTCGCGAACGTTTAGAGCTTCCTGTCGAAAAGATGTCTAAAACCGTTCATAAATATGGAAATACTTCTGCCGCATCCATTCCGATTTCTCTTGTAGAAGAATTGGAAGCCGGTAAAATCAAAGACGGCGATGTGGTCGTTATGGTAGGTTTCGGCGGAGGATTAACATGGGGCGCCATTGCAATCCGCTGGGGCCGATAAAAAAAGGTGAGGTGCACACAAGATGAGTAAAAAAAGAGTAGTTGTTACAGGACTTGGAGCATTATCTCCGCTTGGCAACGATGTCGATACAAGTTGGAATAACGCAATCAACGGTGTGTCCGGTATCGGTCCGATCACTCGTGTTGATGCTGAAGAATATCCGGCAAAAGTAGCTGCTGAATTAAAAGACTTCAATGTTGAAGATTATATGGATAAAAAAGAAGCCAGAAAAATGGACCGCTTTACACAATATGCGGTTGTAGCTGCCAAAATGGCAGTTGAAGATGCAGATCTTCACATTACCGATGAGATCGCGCCGAGAGTCGGTGTTTGGGTAGGCTCCGGAATTGGAGGACTTGAAACACTTGAGTCTCAATTTGAAATCTTCTTAACAAAAGGCCCAAGACGCGTAAGCCCGTTTTTTGTGCCAATGATGATTCCTGATATGGCGACCGGCCAGATTTCTATTGCTTTAGGAGCAAAAGGGGTTAACTCTTGTACGGTTACAGCATGTGCTACAGGAACGAACTCCATCGGTGACGCGTTTAAAGTCATTCAGCGCGGCGATGCAGATGTTATGGTTACAGGCGGAACAGAGGCCCCACTGACAAGAATGTCATTCGCGGGCTTCAGCGCCAACAAAGCGCTGTCTACGAATCCAGATCCGAAAACAGCAAGCCGCCCGTTTGATAAAAACCGTGATGGCTTTGTCATGGGTGAAGGTGCAGGAATTATCGTTCTTGAAGAACTTGAGCATGCTCTGGCCCGCGGCGCTAAGATTTACGGCGAAATTGTCGGCTACGGCTCAACGGGAGACGCTTATCACATCACAGCGCCGGCACAAGACGGTGAAGGCGGAGCGAGAGCGATGCAAGAAGCCATTAAAGATGCTGGCATTGCGCCTGAAGACATCGATTATATTAATGCTCACGGAACAAGCACGTATTACAACGACAAATACGAAACAATGGCGATTAAAACCGTTTTCGGCGAGCATGCGCATAAACTTGCGGTAAGCTCTACAAAATCGATGACAGGCCATCTCTTAGGAGCGGCTGGCGGTATTGAAGCGATTTTCTCTATCCTTGCCATTAAAGAAGGCGTGATTCCGCCGACAATTAATATTCAAACACCTGACGAAGAATGCGATTTAGATTATGTGCCTGATGAAGCCCGCAGACAGGATCTCAATTATGTCCTCAGCAACTCATTGGGATTCGGAGGACACAACGCAACATTAATCTTTAAGAAATACCAATCATAATTAAGCCAAGCCGGCTGCCCTTAAAGGGTAGCCGGTTTTTTTATGTGCGCATAGGATAAAAAGAGGAGGCGATCACATGAGTGTGGAACAAACATATAGCTGGCTCAGAAAGGCTGGTTCAATAGATGATTTGGCGGATTACATTGTTCCGCTTTTTTCAGGTGTGGAAAAAAAGAATTGGAAAGGCATTTTGGGGCATCTTCAGCATCATGGGATGTTTAAAAACATAAAGGAGGGGATTCATACGGCTTCAGTGATGAAAGAAAAAGGGGTTTACGAGCATATTCAAAAGGAAGAACAGTACCTGAAAAACAAATGGCAAGGTCCTGATGTACCGATTGTTCCGCTGCCTGTTGATGAACGAAACAGAAGAATTCGTTTAGAATTCGGATCAAAATCTGGACTCGCCTTTCAAGACAAAATGTTCCTCTTTCTCTCGTCAGATTTGGATTTTGCATCGGTATCAGCCCTGATGACACATGAATATCATCACGTTTGCCGGTTAGATCATCTGACAAAAGAGGAAAAGGATGTCACATTACTTGATACAATCATCATGGAAGGGCTTGCAGAATATGCTGTTTATGAGAGGTTCGGCCGAAGTCAAACGGCTGAATGGACGTCTTGGTATACCCCGGAGCAGCTACAGGCTTTGTATGAAAAAAAGATTGCCCCCTATCAGGATATCAAACGGGATAACCGGTTATTCTCCCAGCTGTTATTCGGCAAAGGATATCAGCCAAAAATGCTTGGATACGCAGTCGGATTCAATATTGTAAAAAAATATTTAATAGCCAACAAAGCAAACACAGCAGATGGGCTGTCCATTCCTGCAGAAGCCTTTTTGAGTGCAACGCTTTAAAAGAATAAAATAATGGAATTTCATTAATATTATTACATTTATCCTAAAAAATTCTTGATTTTGCAAAATGATTGTAATAATATACAACTATAAAATTTTTCGATAATTCAATATTATTTATTATTTCTGAATAAAGGGATTGCTTTCTCTTGAAAACGTTTGGAAACAAGAGGGGGAAGGGGAGCTAGCATGAGCACACTTTTAGAAGTGAATAATTTAAAGACTTATTTTTTTAGAAAAAAGGAGCCGATCCCTGCGGTAGACGGAGTCGATTTTCACATTAGCAAAGGCGAAACCGTCGCGCTTGTAGGTGAATCGGGCTCCGGAAAAAGCATTACTTCGTTATCAATTATGGGCCTTGTCCAAAGCTCAGGCGGAAAAATCATGGACGGCTCTATTAAACTCGAAGACAAAGACCTCACCTCATTCACTGAAAACGACTATTGCAAAATCCGCGGAAATGAAGTATCCATGATCTTTCAGGAACCAATGACCTCCCTTAATCCGGTGTTGACAATCGGAGAACAAATTACCGAAGTGCTGATTTACCATAAAAATATGAAGAAAAAGGAAGCTCATCAAAGAGCTGTTGAACTCTTGCAGATGGTCGGTTTCTCCCGGGCCGAGCAAATCATGAAGGAATACCCGCACAGGCTGTCCGGCGGGATGAGACAGAGGGTGATGATTGCTATCGCACTCAGCTGTAACCCTAAACTGCTCATTGCCGATGAACCGACAACAGCGCTGGATGTGACCATACAAGCCCAAGTTCTGGAGCTCATGAAAGATCTCTGTCAGAAGTTCAATACTTCGATTCTTCTGATCACACACGACTTAGGTGTCGTGTCGGAAGCAGCCGACAGAGTGATTGTCATGTACTGCGGACAAGTCGTAGAAAACGCCACCGTTGACGACTTATTTTTAGAACCGCTGCATCCTTACACAGCAGGCCTGCTTACATCGATTCCAGTCATAGATGGAGAGATTGATAAATTAAATGCGATTAAAGGCAGCGTGCCGACACCAGATAATCTGCCGCCGGGGTGCCGTTTTGCCCCAAGGTGTCCGAAAGCCATGGATAAATGCTGGACACATCAGCCTTCGCTTTTAACACACAAAAGCGGAAGAACGGTGAGATGCTTTTTATATGAGGAAGAGGGTGCCGAACAATCATGACAGCAGCAAATCAAGAAACAATCTTAGAGCTTCGTGACGTGAAAAAATACTTCCCGATCCGCTCAGGCCTTTTTCAAAGAAAAGTCGGCGATGTAAAAGCGGTAGACGGTGTTTCATTTTCGTTACAAAAAGGAGAGACACTCGGAATTGTTGGAGAATCGGGCTGCGGAAAATCAACTGCCGGCAGAACGATGATCAGGCTGTACAAACCGACAGAAGGCCAAATCCTTTTTAAAGGGCAGGATATCTCCAAGCTGTCAGAAGAGAAGCTGCGGAAAAGTGTCCGCAAAAATATTCAAATGGTTTTCCAAGACCCATTTGCCTCTTTAAACCCAAGAAAGACGCTGCGTTCTATCATTAAGGAACCATTTAATACGCATCACATGTATACGATGCGTGAACGAAACGAAAAAGTCGAAGAACTGCTTGCAAGAGTAGGGCTTCACCCGTCGTTTGCCAGCCGTTATCCCCATGAATTTTCAGGCGGTCAGCGACAGCGGATCGGCATCGCCAGAGCGCTCACGTTAAACCCCGAGCTGATTATTGCCGACGAGCCGGTTTCTGCACTTGATGTATCCATTCAGGCCCAAGTGATTAACTTAATGGAAGAATTGCAGGAAGAATTTAATCTTACCTATCTATTTATCTCTCATGATCTAAGTGTCGTCCGCCATATCAGCGACAGAGTCGGGGTCATGTATCTTGGCAAAATGATGGAACTGACCGGCAAGCATGAGCTTTACAATAATCCGCTTCATCCTTACACCCAAGCACTTCTCTCGTCCGTTCCGGTTACCAGAAGAAAAGGATCTGTCAAACGTGAACGCATCGTCCTGAAGGGAGAACTGCCAAGTCCGGCCAATCCGCCAAAAGGCTGCGTTTTCCACACAAGATGTCCTGTTGCAAAACCGATATGCAAGGAACAAACACCAGAATTCAAAGAAGCTGCTCCCAGCCATTTTGTGGCTTGTCACCTTTATAGCTAAAGTTGCCGCACCGCTTTGAGAGGGGGTATGCACACTACATAAACAACAGCTGAGAAGCACGAACATTTCAAGAGGGGGAATATTAAATGAAAAGACGGAAAACCGCACTGATGATGCTAAGTGTATTGATGGTTATGGCCATCTTTTTATCGGCCTGCTCAGGATCAAAATCGAGCAGCAGCGAGAAAAAACCAGCAGGCAAACCGCAGCAAGGCGGGGATTTGGTTATTGGTTCAACTGGGGAGCCAACTTTGTTTAATCCACTCTATTCTACAGATGTTTCCAGTTCGGATATTGAAGGGATGATCTATAGTACTTTATTAGAAACAGATGAAAAATTAAATGTAAAGCCTGCTTTGGCTGAGAAAGTAACAGAATCCAAAGATGGCCTGACTTATGATGTCAAAATTAGAAAAGGTGTAAAATTTCATGACGGAAAAGAACTTACAGCGGATGACGTTGTTTTCACTTATAGCATACCTTTAAATAAGGACTATAATGGTGAACGCGGCTCGGGTTTTGAATCATTAAAATCTGTTACAAAGAAAGGTGATTATGAAGTTGAATTCAAATTAAAGAAAAAGGATGCGTATTTTTACAATGTTGTTTTAGATAGTTACGGTATCCTGCCTAAACACATTTTAGGGAAAGTGCCAGTTGCAGATTTAGGCGAAAATGAATTTAATAGAAAGAATCCGATTGGTTCAGGCCCATTCAAATTTGTAGAATGGAAAAAAGGCGATTATGTAAAACTTGAAGCCAATGATGACTATTATGGCGGAAGACCGTATTTAGATACAGTAACAGTAAAAACAATTCCGGATTCAAATGCAGCTGTAGCCCAGTTAAAGGCTGGAGATATTGATTTCTTTGTTGTTCCGGGCACTGATTTCGAGACAGTCAAGACATTTGATAATGTGCAAGTTAAATCAGATCTTGGTTTGAACTACAGCTATATTGGTTGGAATGAGAAAAATGAATTATTTAAAGACAAAAAAGTCCGCCAAGCTCTTACACATGCACTTGATCGAAAAGCAATGGTGGATCAGGTATTAAACGGTGATGGCGAAGTAGCAAACGTTCCTGAAAGTCCGCTTTCTTGGAACTATCCGAAAGGTGATATACCTACATTTGATTACAATCCTAAAAAGGCTAAAAAGCTCTTGAAAGAAGCAGGATGGAAGGATACAGATGGAGACGGCTACCTTGATAAGGACGGAAAGAAATTCTCATTTACAATTAAAACGAACCAGGGTAATAAAATTCGGGAGGATTTAGCAGTTGTCGTTCAGCAACAGCTTAAAGAAGTAGGAATTGAAGCAAAGCCTCAAATTGTTGAATTTAGCGCTCTTATTGAACAAACAAGTTCACCAAATTGGGATTATGATGCTTTACTGCTTGGTTGGAGCTTGGCTACATTCCCAGATCAATTTTCGATTTTCCACTCCAGTCAATCTAAGAACGGACTAAACAACATATGGTATAAGAATCCTAAAGTCGATAAACTTTTGGAAGAAGCTAAATCTATTACAGACAGAAAAGAATATCAGAAAAAATACGAAGAAATCTATAAATTGATTGCAGAGGATCAGCCTTATTCATTCTTATTTTATTACAATTATCATAGGGCAATCCCGGCAAACATGCACGGCTATGTATTCCATCCAAAGAATGACTTGTATCATATTGAAAAATGGTGGCTTGAACAATAATAATGAAATCCCTAGAGAGGTGAGGATCCAGTATCCTTTCCTCTTTATCCTATTTTAGAAAAGGGGACAAGAATATGGTTACATATATTGTTCGTCGAACATTAATGTCTCTGCCAATTCTTTTGGGCATTACAATTTTATCATTTGCAATCATGAAAGCGGCGCCGGGTGACCCGATGTCACTAATGATGGACCCGACAATAAGTCAAGCTGACAGAGCGAAATTTATTGAGAAGTATGGACTCAATGACCCAGAACCTGTTCAATACTTAAAATGGCTTGGAAATATGCTCCAAGGCGACTTTGGGACATCTATTGTGAAAAAGGGTACACCAGTTTCTGATCTAATCCTTTCACGTTTGCCGAATACCCTGGTGCTTATGGTTTTTTCAACTCTTGTTGCTCTTCTGATTTCAATTCCTTTCGGAGTTCTTTCCGCGAAACGCCCTTATTCTAAACTTGACTATGGGATAACTGTCACATCATTTTTAGGGCTGGCCATACCAAACTTCTGGTTCGGATTAATTCTTATTATGGTTCTTTCCGTAAATCTCGGCTGGTTTCCTACGGGGGGTGTCAGCACTTTAAACGCTGACTTTAGCATTTTTGACAGGCTCCATCATTTAATTCTGCCTGCATTTGTTTTAGCAACTGCTGATATGGCCGGTATTACTCGATATACACGTTCAAGTATGCTCGATGTATTGAAGCAGGATTATATAAGAACAGCCCGGGCAAAAGGATTTAAAGAAAATAAAGTGATTTTCAAACATGGTTTGAGAAATGGACTTCTGCCTGTTATTACAATTTTCGGATTAATGATTCCATCATTTATTGGTGGTGCTGTCGTAGTTGAACAGATTTTTACTTGGCCGGGATTAGGAAAGTTATTTATTGATTCGGCATTCTCTCGAGATTATCCGGTTATTATGGCCATGACTGTTATTTCTGCTGTTTTGGTTGTTTTGGGGAACTTGATTGCGGATATTTTGTATGCATTAGTTGATCCGCGTATTGAATATTAAAAGGGGGAGACGCATATGGCACAATCAAACACTGTAGCTCCCTCTAATGAGGTAAAGCTAAAAGAAAATATTAGAAAAAAACCAGAAACAATGACTAGGATCTTTTTTGAGAAGTTCTTCAAAAATAAACTTGCAGTTGTTGGAGGTATCATTTTAACAGTTATCATTTTAATGGCAGTCTTTGCCCCTATTATTGCGCCTTACTCGCCTGAGAGTCAATCTCTTTTAAATAAACTGAAGCCGCCAAGTCCTAAAAATCTAATGGGGACAGATAAGTTTGGGCGCGATATATTTACAAGGGTATTGTACGGGGCTCGTGTGTCTCTATTGGTCGGTTTTGTTTCAGTAATTGGTGCCATCACTATAGGCACCGTTGTTGGCGCCTTAGCAGGATACTTTAAAGGGATAGTAGATGCTGTATTAATGAGGGCTGTTGATGTAGTCTTATCAATTCCGGATATTTTTCTGCTTATTACCTTAGTGACAATTTTTCAACCGGGAATGGATAAGTTAATTTTAATTTTTTCTTTGACGGGCTGGACTACAACAGCGAGACTAGTCAGAAGCGAGTTTCTGTCGTTAAGGTCAAGAGAATTTGTTTTAGCTGCTAAAACAATCGGCACCAAAAATTATAAAATTATTTTTTCGCATATTTTACCGAATTGTATTGGGCCCATTATTGTCTCGGCTACTTTGAAAGTAGGCAGTGTCATTTTAGCTGAATCAACTTTAAGCTACTTAGGCTTTGGTATTCAGCCTCCGATCGCAAGCTGGGGAAATATGCTTCAGGATGCTCAAAACTTTACATTAATGATTCAAGCATGGTGGTACCCATTATTTCCCGGGCTACTTATTTTAATGACCGTTTTATGCTTCAACTTTGTCGGTGATGGCCTGCGGGATGCACTGGATCCGAAAAATATTAAATAAAAATGAAAATAATATTTGTTACAAAACATAACGAAATCAGAAGAAAAGCAGATCTCTTTTTTGTCAGAAAATATACAAAGAGATCTGCTTTTTGTGATTTTTACATAAACCCAGTGATTCCAGATTTCCTCAATCTCTTTGGAATAATTTCTCTGTCCCTTGCCTATACTGTGGACAACAGTTTTTATAAAAGTGAGGGGTTAGAGATGTTATTTCTTCATGATGTGTGGGTCAATTGGTTTGAAGGGGAAGAAAATGGCTACAATGTATGCCACTTTCACGAATGGCGCAAGGAAGATACGGTTGAGCTTTTGGATCAGGTGCCGCTGTTAAGGGTGCCGTCGGTACTGTTTCATTACATAGAAAACGATCTGTCTGAGCTTCCGAAAGGTTTACTTGAAGACGTACATCAGAAATCGTACATTCGAAAAAATCACGAGCGGACAAAGCTTGAGTATTGTTTTGTTGTAACAGACGGAATTGGCATTTTGGCTGTCGACACGATTGGCTACACGATCCCTGTCAGAAAAAGCCGTCTGATCCCAAGGCAGGAGCAGCTCGTTTATGAAATGGTAAAGGATGTAGAGCCTGAAACATATGAATTTGAATCAAAGAAGCTGGAATCCTCTAAAGAATATCACATCTTATCATTGGCACCAGAACATGTCAGAGGATTGACAAGAAAAGAACGGCAAATCAAGCAGCTGATGTTTATGGCGCTTGACCAGTTAAAAGGGCTGAAAAATCGCGCTGAAATCGGCTACTGGTACACTGAGTGGAACCCGCATATGTATGAACAAATCAAACGGATGAGCTTTGAAGAGATTTGGGACATGCTGTATAACGAAACAATTGAAGGCTGGTCGGACAAGCACCTGGCTTTTTGCGAAAACCTGATAAAAGGACAGCCTTTTTTCGAAAAGCTATGGGAAATGGAAAACGAATCAAAGGTAAACTGAAAAAAACCGCTCTTTACAAAGAGCGGTTTTTTTTTGATCAGCGTCTTTTTCGGCCAAGTCCCATGGCGTTCTCCATTTTTTTCAGCATTTTGTTTGCTGTCCGGTTTGCCCGTTCCGCGCCTTCATCAAGAATCCGGTCTAATTCATCAGATTCAATCAGTTCATAATAGCGATCCTGGATCGGCTTTAATGCGTTAACCACGACTTCTGCCAAATCACCTTTAAACTCGCCGTAGCCTTTCCCTTCGTACTTTGCTTCAAGCTCTTCAATTGTTGTATTGCCGAGGATTGAATAAATCGTAAGAAGGTTTGAAACGCCGGGTTTGTTTTCCTTATCGAATTTGACAATGCCTTCAGAATCCGTCACAGCGCTTTTGATTTTCTTTTCAAGCTGCTTCGGCTCATCCAGCAATGTAATATAAGCTTTCTGGTTCGGATCAGATTTGCTCATTTTCTTCAGCGGATCATTCAGAGACATGATACGCGCCCCGACTTTTGGAATTTTCACTTCCGGAATCGTAAAGATGTCGTTGTATTTTTTGTTGAAACGTTCTGCAAGATTCCGCGTCAGCTCAAGGTGCTGCTTTTGATCCTCGCCGACAGGCACAAGATCCGTTCCATACAGCAGTATATCAGCGGCCATCAGCGGCGGGTACGTTAACAGGCCGGAGACGACAGCTTCATTGCCTTTGGATTTGTCCTTAAATTGAGTCATCCGTTCAAGTTCTCCGATATACGCAACACACTGCATCATCCATCCGGCCTGTGCATGCGCGGGAACCTCTGATTGAATAAACAATGTTGCTTTTTCTGGATCAAGTCCGACAGCTAAGTAAAGCGCCGCAAGACTTCGGATATTTTTTCTTAGCTGAAGCCGGTCTTGAGGCACGGTTATCGCATGCTGATCCACGATGCAAAAATAGCTGTTATAATCATGCTGCAGTTCGACAAACTGCTTCATTGCCCCGATATAGTTGCCGAGCGTAACGGAGCCGCTTGGCTGAATACCTGAAAAAATCGTTTGTTTCATGAAAACATCAACCTCATTTCTTAAAGCATAATAAAAAAGGCTCATTCTTCCCCTGTAAAAAAGGGACGAATGAACCGTGGTACCACCCTGATTATTCCATTAAAATGGAATCACTCTGACGTTTGTAACGGAGACTGCTCCGGCTGAGCCTACTTTTTCGGGTTCGGTCAGCTGCTCCAAAGTCCATTCCACATTGCCCGTTATCTGCTCCCAGCACCGCAGACTCTCTTCAAACGGGTGAAATGTGTACTACTCTTTTTCATAGCACGCTTTTCTTTTGATTGCTTCATTATAAATCAATTATAACCAATTGTCATCATGAAAAAACATTCTTTTTCCCGGTAATATTGTAATGATATAAATAACACGGGCGCTGTAAAACCCTAAATGATAACTGCTATCAGCGTAGAAACCGCAAGATATTATATGTAAAAAGCAATATGGCCGGAAAACTCGTAAAATAGTTTTTAATCAATTTATGCTTTAAATGGTAGAAGGATATTATGTTCGTGGAAGAAAAACTAACGAAGTTTAAATATTTAAAATTGATAAAATAATATTGCAATAAATTATTTGTTTCATTATAATGAACTTGTTCACTCTATTGTTACAGCTTTTTTACAAAAATAATCAGAAAAGACGGAACAGAATAAAAGTTATGGAAACTTAGGTTCATTTGTCTGATATTTCTGAGGATTTAGCCGTAAGGAGCTGAAAAAATTATTATTAGGGGGTTTGTGAATATGAAAAAACGTTGGTCGATTGTCACGTTGATGCTCATTTTCACTCTCGTGCTGAGCGCATGCGGCTTTGGCGGCAGCGGGTCAAACGGTGAAGGGAAAAAAGACAGCAAAGGAAAGACGACACTCAACATTAATATTAAAACTGAGCCGTTCTCCTTACACCCGGGTTTGGCAAATGATTCAGTATCAGGCGGTGTCATCCGTCAGACTTTTGAAGGATTGACACGTATCAATGCAGATGGTGAACCTGAAGAAGGCGTGGCTTCTAAAATTGAAACGAGCAAAGATGGAAAGACATATACATTTACAATTCGTGATGGCGCAAAATGGTCAAACGGCGACCCTGTAACAGCACAAGACTTTGAATATGCTTGGAAATGGGCGCTTGATCCTAATAACGAATCACAATATGCATACCAGCTCTACTACATAAAAGGTGCTGAAGCGGCGAATACCGGCAAAGGCAGTCTTGATGATGTGGCAGTAAAAGCTGTAAATGACAAAACGCTAAAGGTTGAATTAAATAACCCGACTCCATATTTCACTGAATTAACTGCGTTCTATACGTATATGCCGATCAACAAGAAAATTGCAGAGAAAAATAAAAAGTGGAACACAAATGCCGGAGATGATTATGTATCAAACGGGCCGTTCAAAATGACGGCATGGAAGCACAGCGGATCTATCAAGCTTGAAAAAAATGATCAGTATTGGGATAAAGACAAAGTCAAACTGAAGAAAATCAATATGGTCATGATCAATAATAACAATACGGAACTGAAAAAATTCCAAGCTGGCGAACTTGATTGGGCCGGTATGCCGCTCGGACAGCTTCCGACAGAATCTCTGCCTACCTTGAAGAAAGACGGTTCTTTACATGTTGAGCCGATTGCAGGTGTCTATTGGTACAAATTCAACACTGAAGCTAAGCCGTTAGACAACGTAAATATCCGTAAAGCTTTAACATATTCGATTGACCGTCAATCGATTGTCAAAAACGTTACTCAGGGAGAGCAAATCCCGGCAATGGCTGCGGTGCCGCCGACAATGAAGGGATTTGAAGATAACAAAGAAGGCTACTTCAAAGACAACGATATCAAAACGGCAAAAGAATACCTTGAAAAGGGCCTGAAAGAAATGGGCTTAAGCAAGGCATCTGACCTGCCGAAAATCAAATTGTCTTACAACACTGATGAAGCACATGCGAAAATCGCTCAAGCCGTACAAGAAATGTGGAAGAAAAATTTAGGCGTAGATGTTGAGCTTGATAACTCAGAATGGAATGTATATATCGATAAGCTCCACAGCCAAGACTATCAAATCGGCCGTATGGGCTGGCTTGGCGACTTCAATGATGCTATTAACTTCCTTGAATTGTTCCGTGACAAAGACGGAGGAAATAACGATACGGGCTGGGAAAACCCAGAATTCAAAAAACTTTTGAACCAGTCGCAAACTGAAACAGATAAAACAAAACGTGCAGAGCTGCTGAAAAAAGCAGAAGGTATTTTCATTGATGAAATGCCGGTTGCCCCAATCTATTTCTATACTGATACTTGGGTACAGGATGAAAACCTAACAGGTGTTATCATGCCAGGTACTGGTGAGGTTTATTTCAGAAACGCATATTTTAAATAAGGCTTCGTCTGAAAATAAAAGACCTCAAGGTATATGGGGAGAAAAGCCCCATATACCTTTCTTGCTGATGGAGTATAAAAAAGTAAAAACCATGGAGGTGTTCCCCCTTGCTAAAATATATCGGAAGACGCTTAGTCTATATGATTATCACATTATTTGTGATTGTAACTGTGACATTCTTCTTAATGCAGGCAGCACCGGGCGGGCCATTTTCAGGCGAGAAAAAGCTTCCGCCTGAAATTGAAGCAAACTTAAATGCGCATTATGGCTTGGACAAGCCGCTGTTTGTACAATACGTCAGTTATTTGAAATCAGTTGCAATGTGGGATTTCGGACCGTCATTTAAATATAAAGGTCAGAGTGTTAACGACCTGATCAGTTCAGGTTTCCCCGTTTCATTCACTCTTGGAGCAGAAGCTATTCTCCTCGCTTTAGCGTTAGGTGTATTGTTTGGGGTCATTGCAGCCCTTTACCATAATAAGTGGCAGGATTATACCGTCGCAATTTTAACAATCTTTGGTATATCAGTTCCGAGCTTTATCATGGCGGCTGTTCTGCAATATGTGTTCTCCATGAAGCTTGAGCTGTTTCCGGTCGCAGGGTGGGAGTCCTGGGCATACACCTTTTTGCCTTCAATCGCACTTGCTTCCATGCCGATGGCGTTTATCGCCAGACTTTCCCGTTCAAGCATGATCGAAGTGTTAAACAGTGATTATATCCGCACAGCGAAAGCAAAAGGGCTGTCCTGTCCGGCAGTTACAGTGCGGCACGCTATCCGAAACGCGCTTTTGCCAGTCATTACATATATGGGTCCGATGGCCGCACAGGTCTTAACGGGAAGCTTCATTATTGAAACCATTTTTGGTATCCCGGGGCTTGGTGCACACTTCGTCAACAGTATTACAAACCGTGATTATACAGTCATTATGGGTGTAACCGTGTTCTTCAGTGTCATCCTTCTATTGTGTGTATTAATCGTAGACGTGCTATACGGCATTATTGATCCTAGAATTAAGCTTTCCAAAGCAAAGAAAGGAGCCTAGGCCATGCAGAACATTCCAAAAAACATGTTTGAACCAGCCGCAGCGAATGCCGGCGATGCAGAAAAAATAAGTAAAAAGAGCCTTTCCCTCTGGAAAGATGCGATGCTTCGCTTCCGCAGCAATAAGCTTGCAATGGTCGGGCTTATCATTATTGTGCTCATTATCCTTATGGCGATTTTTGCGCCGATGTTCTCAAGGTATGATTATTCAACTACTAATCTCTTAAATGCAGATAAGCCGCCTTCAAAAGATCATTGGTTCGGAACAGATGACCTTGGACGCGACATTTTCGTCCGTACATGGGTAGGGGCGCGAATCTCCATCTTTATCGGTGTGGCTGCCGCTGTTCTTGATTTGCTGATCGGCGTCATTTGGGGGAGTATTTCAGGCTTCCGCGGAGGCAGAACCGATGAAATCATGATGCGTATTGCCGATATCCTTTGGGCAGTTCCTTCATTATTAATGGTTATCTTACTGATGGTTGTTCTGCCGAAAGGGCTATTAACCATTATTATTGCCATGACCATTACGGGCTGGATTAATATGGCCAGAATCGTACGCGGACAAGTGCTGCAGCTGAAAAATCAGGAATATGTGCTTGCTTCACAGACACTTGGTGCAAAAACATCCCGTCTCCTGTTTAAACATATCGTGCCAAACGCAATGGGTTCCATTTTGGTCACGATGACATTGACAGTTCCGACTGCGATTTTTACAGAAGCCTTTTTAAGCTATTTGGGGCTTGGTGTTCCGGCTCCGCTGGCAAGCTGGGGAACGATGGCTTCTGACGGATTGCCTGCATTGACCTATTATCCGTGGCGTTTATTCTTCCCTGCCGGTTTCATCTGCATTACGATGTTTGGTTTTAACGTGGTCGGCGACGGATTAAGAGACGCATTGGATCCTAAGTTACGTAAATAAGGGAGTGATACGGGTGACACGCCTATTGGAAGTAAAAGATTTAGCGATTTCATTTAAAACATATGGCGGAGAAGTTCAGGCGATCCGCGGAGTGAATTTCCATTTGGATAAAGGAGAAACGCTGGCCATCGTCGGGGAATCGGGTTCTGGAAAAAGTGTGACCTCTCAAGCGATCATGAAGCTGATTCCAATGCCTCCGGGTTATTTTAAACGCGGTGAGATCTTGTTTGACGGCAAGGACCTGGTGCCGCTGTCCGAAAAAGAGATGCAAAATGTCCGTGGTAAAGAGATCGGGATGATATTCCAAGACCCGATGACCTCTTTAAATCCGACGATGAAGGTCGGCAAACAAATTACGGAAGTTCTTTTTAAACACGAAAAAATTTCAAAGGAAGCAGCAAAAAAACGCGCCGTCGAGCTGCTGGATTTAGTCGGCATTCCGATGCCGGAAAAGCGGGTCAACCAATTTCCGCACGAATTTTCAGGCGGGATGAGACAGCGGGTAGTCATTGCTATGGCTCTTGCGGCGAATCCGAAGCTTCTGATTGCCGATGAGCCGACAACTGCTCTTGATGTAACGATACAAGCGCAAATTCTGGAATTGATGAAGGATTTGCAAAAGAAAATTGACACCTCCATCATCTTTATTACACACGATCTTGGTGTTGTGGCTAACGTTGCTGACCGCGTCGCTGTCATGTATGCGGGACAGATTGTAGAAACCGGCACGGTAGACGAGATTTTCTACGATCCGAGACATCCGTATACATGGGGGCTGCTTGCATCCATGCCGACACTGGAAAGTTCAGGAGAGGAACAGCTGACTGCAATCCCGGGCACGCCGCCTGATTTGACGAATCCGCCAAAAGGAGATGCTTTTGCGCTGCGGAGCTCTTATGCGATGAAAATCGATTTTGAACAGGAGCCGCCAATGTTTAAGGTGTCCGATACTCATTATGTCAAATCGTGGCTGCTTCATCCTGACGCGCCAAAGGTAGAGCCGCCCGAAGCGGTAAAAGCAAAAATGCGCAAACTGGCAAATACGTATGAAAAACCTGTCTTAGTGAGAGAAGGTGAATGAATTGACTGAGAAACTATTAGAAATCAAACATTTAAAACAGCACTTCGTCACGCCGAGAGGAACGGTTAAGGCTGTAGACGATTTGTCATTTGATATCTACAAAGGTGAAACATTAGGGCTGGTTGGTGAATCAGGCTGCGGTAAATCGACAACAGGCCGAAGCATTATTCGACTGTACGAAGCAACCGATGGCGAGGTGCTGTTCAATGGCGAAAATGTGCACGGGAAAAAATCGCGCAAAAAGCTGCTGGAATTCAACCGGAAAATGCAGATGATTTTCCAAGACCCATATGCATCCCTGAATCCGAGAATGACAGTTGCGGATATTATTGCTGAAGGCCTCGATATTCATAAACTCGCGAAAACGAAAAAAGAGCGGATGCAGCGGGTTCACGAACTTTTGGAAACAGTCGGTTTAAACAAGGAACACGCCAACCGTTATCCGCATGAATTTTCCGGTGGCCAGCGTCAAAGAATCGGGATTGCCAGAGCGCTTGCCGTTGATCCGGAATTCATTATCGCGGATGAGCCGATTTCTGCTTTAGATGTATCCATTCAGGCACAGGTCGTGAATTTAATGAAAGAACTGCAAAAAGAAAAAGGGCTCACATACCTGTTTATTGCCCACGATTTATCGATGGTCAAATACATCAGCGACCGCATCGGCGTCATGTATTTCGGAAAACTGGTTGAGCTTGCGCCGGCAGATGAGCTTTATGAAAATCCGCTTCACCCATATACAAAGTCATTGCTTTCAGCCATTCCGCTTCCTGATCCGGACTATGAGAGAAATCGCGTCCGCCAGAAATACGATCCGTCTGTCCATCAATTAAAGGATGGGGAAACGATGGAATTCCGCGAAGTTAAACCGGGGCATTTTGTGATGTGCACGGAAGCAGAATTTAAAGCTTTTTCATGATTCATCAATCCTTCAAGAGAAATATCTTGAAGGATTTTTTTTGCGTCTCATAGAAAGTGAGAATGAGAGCTTTACAATTAGAGGAAAAAGTGAAGGTGAAATAAGATTCAATTTCTGCATAACAAAAATGTTTTTGCACTGCTGCTGTCTCAATCTCTTCAATCTTTAGCAGGAGTCCTTGTCACAATCGTTTTAATGGTCCGGGTCTACAGAATGACAGACTCCGTCTTTTTGGCGGGTCTTGTTTTATCATTCATGTCGTTTGCGAGTATAGCGGCAAGCTTTTGCATCTCTCGAGTGATTCGCAATCTTGGTTTTAAAAAGGTGCTTGCGGGTGCCAATCTGCTGAGATCGGTCTTTACCATACTGATGGCATACAGTGTCAGTCATCATGGACAGGTTTTCTTTTGGGTAACGCTGTTGTTTGTCTTCTGTTTTTCCTTTGCGGGCGCCTTTTTTCAGCCTGCAAGATTTGCGCTGCTGCCAATTATTGTTCCAAAAGAGCAATATGTGAAAGCGAACGGTGTGATTTCGCTTTCGAATCAATTGTTTTTAACAGCAGGCTGGGGCCTTGGCGGCCTTCTGACGTATGCTGTGCCTTTTGAATTCATTGTCGGTGCAGCCATTTGCCTGTTTGTTCTTTCGGGTGCTTCTGTCAGTTTGCTTCATATAATTGAAAAAGGGACTGATGATGGAACTGCTGAAACAGCATCTGCTGGAGGCATATGGAAGGATGTAATGATCATCCCGGTTGTAAGAGACATTACGGTAATGGACATGATAGAAGCTTTGGCCGGTTCTGTTTGGTCGTCTGCCATTCTTCTCACATTTACAGCGGCTGTTTTACATGAAACAGAGGTATGGTGGGGGATGTTTAACGCCTCTTATTTTATAGGTGCAATTGCAGGCAGTGTGATCGCCATTCGTTTTTCTGCTTTTTTTGAGCGAAAAATGGGCTATGCGATTATGTACTGCTCGCTTGTGATGTTTGTGCTGACCCTTTTGTTTTCACTTTCTCCACTCCCGTTTGTATGTGCTCTGGCTTGCGCTGCAATGGGGCCTTTTTATCAGGTGCGTGATATTTGCCAAGAAACGGTGCTGCAGGAGGCTATTCCCGAGCAGAAGCGTATTGGGATCATGGCTGCCAAAAATGCGATTTTGACTCCGTGGTCAGGCGTCACTTACTCCATCATGGGGTTCGTGGCTGACGCCGCTGGTGCGAAAACAGCTTTTATCACGTCTGCTGCATTATATGGAGTGACGTTTCTTATTGCACTGGCGCAGCCCCGGCTGCTTCATTACAGGCGCACGTCAAAATGAACGGAGCAGCTGGCTCCGTATTTTGCAGAAAAAATTGAAACCATGGCGGAAGTTCGTACGTCTTTATAGATGTAAAGCTGTTTAAACAAGAAGAAATGGGGTATATCTAAAAGTATGAAGACAATGAACTCATAAGGAGCAAATCAATGAACTGGTACGAAAAGCTTAGCGAGTACTTTCCAATTGAAGAAATGAAATCAAAAGCGCATATGGAAGCCCTTCTGAAAGAGCGAAGCGATATTTATCATAAAGATGAAGGCAAACATCATATTTTAATGTTTGCGGAATTCGATTCTTTTATCTTCGTTGATTATCTGTATGTGTCAAAGGATGCAAGAGGGCAGGGGCTTGGCGGCAAATTGATCGCAAAGCTGAAAAAGAAAAATAAGCCGATCTTGCTCGAGGTGGAGCCTGTGGATGAAGATGATACAGATACAGAAAAACGCCTGAGGTTTTATCAAAGAGAGCATTTCAAGCATGCTCAGTCAATTGGGTACCGGCGCCGGTCATTGGCTACGAATGAAGTAAACAAGATGGAGATTCTGTACTGGTCACCGAAAACAGAATCAGAAGAAGAAATTCTTGAAGCCATGAAACAGACATATGAAAACATTCATACTTATAAAGATGAGAAATGGTACGGGGAATCGTACGAAAAAACAGATGAGGTCCTGAAACTCATTGATGAAGAAAAACAAAAAAACATTTTCGATCAGTTAAGCTAATTGAGAATCAGAACATATGATAAAAAATAAAAATTTGCTGGATTGACACATTTTTTTCTTAGGATACTGTTCACACTTACTTTTTTATAGTATAATACCTGTAAAGATTCCTTTTTTAGAGTAATTTCAATTTAAGAATAAAATAGATGTTCATCCTACTAATTAGAGGAGTGAAGATGAATGGTTACACTATACACATCACCAAGCTGTACTTCATGCAGAAAGGCGAGAGCGTGGCTCGAGGAGCATGATATTCCATTTGAAGAAAGAAACATTTTCTCTGAACCTTTATCAATTGATGAAATAAAACAAATTCTGCGAATGACTGAGGACGGAACAGATGAAATCATTTCAACCCGTTCAAAAGTATTCCAAAAACTGAATGTGAACGTTGAATCTATGCCGCTGCAAGACTTGTACCGCTTGATCAACGAACACCCAGGTTTGCTTCGCCGTCCGATTATCATCGACGAAAAACGTTTACAGGTCGGATACAACGAAGACGAAATCAGACGTTTCCTCCCAAGAAAAGTCCGCTCTTTCCAATTAAGAGAAGCACAGCGTTTGGCAAACTAATAGATCGTATCATAAAAGAAGGCTGAGTCATCAGCCTTCTTTTTATTTTTCAACCTGCTGATAATAAATACTGGCAAGGATGACAAATGCGACCGTTAAAATGGGGAGGAGCGTTTCGACTGCGGCGTGCTGCTCCATAAAAAAAGACAGTTTTTTGTCTCTGACAATCATTTCTCCGCCTGTATAAGCAAGCAGCCCGCTTCCCGCGTAAATCAGAAGCGGTATTTTCTCAAGGGCAATGTGGATGAGTTTGCTGCCCCAAATAATAACCGGCACCGATACACACAAACCTATGATAACAAGTGAAAACTCACCGTGAGATGCTCCCGCAACTGCTATGACATTGTCCAGCGACATAAAGAGATCTGCAAGTACAATCGTTCGTATCGCTCTCCATAAGGAGGTGCTGCTTTTGACATGCTGCGTGTCTTTTTTTTCAATCAGCAGCTGATATCCCAAATACAGCAGGAAAATTCCGCCGGCACATTGCAGGAAGGGAATATGCAAAAGATAAACCGCTGCACTCGTTAATCCGATTCTCATAGCAACGGCAATAAATGTCCCAAGAATAATGGCCTGCTGTCTTTGCTTGTCCGGCAAATTTCTGCTGGCCATGGCAATGACGACCGCATTATCTCCGCCGAGGATCAGGTCGATTCCAATGATGACAAGCAGAGAAATCAGATAGTCATGCTCCATGAATCGGCACCTCGCTTTCGTTCCATCGCTTGTACTACTACTATATGAGACAGGCCGCATTTTATGATATCAGCCGGAGATCTGCCGTTTTTTGGTCAAAGGTGCATTTTTATTTCTTTTGTGACTGTTTTATCATAAAATAGAAATACAAAGGAATTCACACTGGCCTTGCTTCAAGGTTAAGATGTGGACGGAATGGGTAAAGTGTAGTAAAGTACAATTAATCGGGAGCTTAGATGTCCCTTCAACATCTTATATAGAAGGGAAGGTTGGCAAATGGAAATTGAAAGAATTAACGAGCATACAGTAAAATTTTATATGTCTTATGGAGATATTGAAGATCGCGGTTTTGACAGAGAAGAAATTTGGTATAACCGTGAGCGCAGTGAAGAACTGTTCTGGGAAGTCATGGATGAAGTTCATGAAGAAGAGGAATTCGCTGTGGAAGGCCCTCTTTGGATTCAAGTTCAGGCACTGGACAAAGGATTAGAAATCATCGTCACAAAAGCCCAGCTTTCCAAAGACGGACAAAAGCTCGAACTGCCGATTCCTGAGGATAAAAAGCAAGAACCCGCATCTGAGGATCTTGACGCCCTGCTGGATGATTTCCAGAAGGAAGAGCAAGCCGTCAATCAGGAAGAGAAGGAGCAAAAGCTTCAATTTGTCTTGCGGTTTGGCGATTTTGAGGATGTTATTTCTCTATCTAAATTGAACGTTAACGGAAGCAAAACGACTTTATATTCGTTTGAGAACCGATATTATTTATATGTAGATTTTTGCAATATGACTGATGAAGAGGTTGAAAATCAGCTAAGCATCCTGTTGGAGTACGCAAATGAATCCTCAATCAGCATACACCGTCTTGAAGAGTACGGCAAGCTGATTATTTCAGAGCATGCTCTAGAAACAATAAAAAAACACTTTGCATCATAGCAAACCGATTTCTTTCCGGAAATCGGTTTTTTTATGCACTAAAAAGCCATTTTTGAAACAAGAAATCAAAAACATACATACGGGCTGACCATACAGAGAACAGGAGTTGGCCATCTTTTCCAGAAAGTATACTCATCTGGAAAGGAGAGATGAAAAGTGTTTAGTGCTGTGACTGAAGACGGCCGAATGGTTCACCTTCTAGGGGCTCAGCGAAGCCGGACATTAAAGCGGAGACGATTCTTCTGCCCGGCGTGCGGAGGAGAGCTTGATGTGAAGCTCGGATCTCAAAAAGCGCCGCATTTTGCCCATAAACAAAACAAGTCCTGCTCGATAG
Organism: Bacillus sp. N12A5; assembly: GCF_026790125.1. Lineage (NCBI taxonomy): Bacteria > Bacillati > Bacillota > Bacilli > Caryophanales > Bacillaceae > Bacillus > Bacillus sp. N12A5. Next base: position 187,164 of record NZ_JALAMR010000002.1, read on the forward strand.
ACATAGAACCGGAAAGCGCCTACCACTTAGAAGGAAAGAGACAGCTGTATGTATGGCTGAAAACGCAACAGGCTTCTCCGCTATTAGAACCATATATCAAGAAAATCAATCAAAGACCCGATATCATGGCAAAGATCAAGGGACGCTTGCTTGCTGTTGAATACCAATGTGCCACTCTTGCTCCAGATGTCTTTGAAATGCGTACAGAGGGCTTTAAACAAGAAGGAATCCTCCCGCAGTGGATTGTGGGAAACAGCCGCTTAAAACGAACTGCTCCATCCTTTTATCAGCTGTCTGCTTTTCATTGGCAGTTTATCAATGCAAGCCCAAACAAGGAAATGATATGTTATTGCCCGGAAACACGTTCCTTCCGCCGGCTCAGCCACATCATTCCGTTTTACACAAACCATTCTTATTCCTCGGTTCAAACGATTCCTATCCATCGGGCAGATGCAAATGATTTATTTTTCACTGATCCTACGCCTTCATTTGAATATTCCAGCTGGACGAAAGCGATTCACCGTTTTCGGCATAAACCTCATCGCTTCATCTCAAAGGAAACAAACCGCCTCAGGCAGCTATTTTATGAAAAGCGGCAGACGTCCCTTTCTTTTCTTCCGACCGAAGTGTTTGTTCCTGTAATCAAAGGGGCTGTTTTTAAGAGTCCGGTTTTTGTGTGGCAGGGGTTTCTTTATCTGTTTATTACAGATCTAGGTTATAAACGTGTGCCAATCCGCTTCTCAGCCATCCTGCATCAGTGCAAACTGCACATTCACAAAAAGAACATTGCGGTCAGGTCCAAATGCAAAGAAGATTGTCTTTCTGAAGCTGTTAGACAGTACATTGATTTTTTGTGCAAGAAGGGATTTTTAAGGGAGACTCAGAAAGAAGTATATGTGCTGAATCAGCCTGCAGAGGGCATACGCTCAATGCAGGATCTCATAGAAAGAGACCGCAGCTGTTTTATAGAATGAGTTTGTCTCATTTGGCTCACCCTAAGACAAAGGTGGTGGGCTGGCTGTGAAAGGCACAAAAGGAAGGATTTTTCGTGTTTTTACTGCTTTTTTGGCATTCGTTCTCTTCATTACTGCATATGATTTGACAAAAGGCAGTGAAAAACCGGAAGATATTCACAACACAAGTTTATTGAGAAACAGCTGTTTTTTCAATTGGCTTGAATCAAAGAAGACGAGGGGGATCACCATGGCTGAGGAAAAAAAAGCAAACCAACTGCCTGACAGAAGTGAGGTAAAGGCAGAAGACACATGGAGACTTGAGGATATTTTTCCTAGTGATGAGGCCTGGAATAAAGAATTTCAAGCTGTAAAAGAATTAATTCCGAATTTATCTAAGTATAAAGGAAAGCTGGCAGATTCAGCTGATCATTTATACGAGGCTCTTACGTATCAAGATAAAGTGATGGAACGGCTGGGAAGGCTGTACACATATGCGCATATGCGCTCTGACCAGGATACCGGGAACTCCTTTTACCAGGGGCTGAATGACAAGGCGGGAAACCTGTATACACAGGCCGCAAGCGCGACAGCTTATTTGGTTCCGGAAATTTTATCCATAGAAGAAGACAAACTGCAGCAGTTTATTCTTGAAAAAGAAGAACTGAAACTGTACTCCCATGCGATTGAGGAAATAACAAAAGAACGCCCGCACGTGCTGAGCGAGAAGGAAGAGGCTCTTCTTGCCGAAGCTTCTGAGGTACTGGGTTCATCCTCCAATACGTTCAGCGTGTTAAATAATGCCGATATTACATTCCCGTCCATTAAAGATGAAGATGGGAATGAAAAACAGATCACTCACGGCAACTTTATTAATTTCTTAGAAAGTGAAAACCGTGAAGTCCGCAAAAATGCGTTTGACGCAGTGTATAAAACATACGGACAATATAAAAACACAATGGCCACGACTTTAAGCGGCACTGTGAAAAAGGACAACTTCTACGCGAGAGTGAAAAAGTACAAGTCAGCGCGTGAAGCTGCGCTTTCTAACAACAGTATTCCTGAGGAAGTATACGACAATCTCGTCAAAACGATTAATAAGCATTTGCCGCTGCTGCACCGTTATATCGCGCTCAGAAAGAAAGTGCTTGAGCTTGATGAGGTGCATATCTATGATCTGTATACACCGCTTGTGAAGGATGCGGGGATGAAGGTCACGTACGAGGAAGCCAAAGATTACATGCTGAAAGGCCTTGCACCTTTAGGAGAGGAATACGCCTCCATCCTGAAAGAAGGGCTGGAAAACCGCTGGGTCGACGTTTACGAAAATAAAGGCAAACGCAATGGAGCTTATTCATCAGGAGCCTATGGCACGAATCCGTATATTTTGATGAACTGGCATGATAACGTCAATAATCTCTTTACGCTTGTGCACGAGTTTGGCCATTCCGTACACAGCTACTATACGAGAAAGCACCAGCCATATCCATACGGCAATTACAGCATCTTTGTCGCGGAAGTTGCGTCAACGACAAACGAAGCGCTCCTTGGCGAATACCTGCTGAACAATTTAGAGGATGAAAAACAGCGGTTATATATTCTCAACCATATGCTTGAAGGGTTCAGAGGAACGGTCTTCAGACAAACGATGTTTGCTGAATTTGAACACCTGATCCATACAAAGGCGCAAGAAGGGGAGCCGCTTACACCTGAGCTTCTGACGAATGTCTATTACGATCTGAATAAAAAGTATTTCGGAGACGGCATGGTGATTGATAAGGAAATCGGCCTTGAATGGTCGCGAATTCCGCATTTCTATTACAATTACTATGTGTACCAGTATGCGACAGGCTACAGCGCTGCCCAAGCGTTAAGCAGCCAGATTTTGAAAGAAGGAAAGCCGGCGGTTGACCGTTATATTGACTTCCTGAAAGCGGGAAGCTCGCAATACCCGATTGATGTGCTGAAAAAAGCAGGCGTTGATATGACGTCTCCAGAGCCGATCGAAGCTGCGTGCAAAATGTTTGAAGAAAAACTTGATGAAATGGAAGAATTGCTGATGAAAGTCAAGCAGTCCTAAAAAAAGAAAGCCTGTGCGAAATGATGCACAGGCTTTTTTAAAACCCTTTAAAGGTTTTCCGGTGGTTCAGGCGGTAGAGGGTAAACAAAATAGACAGAAACAGCAGGGGAGAGGTAATATAAAGCGGCAGCATATGCATCATGCCTAATAAATTCAAACAGAAAAAAACGGCTATGCACACAATTGAGATCACAGTATACATCATAGCGGTCCTCCTCGTCCTTGTTCCTTATTAGGATATGAGTGAATGTACTTCGTTATGTTTTGTGACAAAAATATGAACATTAAGCATAGAGGTTGTCAAAAGTCGACATCATTTGTTATCATAAGGATGTGAAATTGATCACAAACAAACATTACCCCTTTGTTTGACCGTGAAAAATTTCTCCCATCCCCTTTGTTGTCGTTAAGACATATGAAACCGCGCTTATCCCGGCGCGGTTTCTTTCATGTTTTTAACAGAACGTATGTTTGGTTACGGAGCAAAAAAAACAGCCTCAAGCATATATACGCCTGCGGCTATTTTTCACATGATTGATATTCATCAGAATAAGTGCTGAGGGATTTCCAAAACATTCCGTGTTTGGCTTCCACTTTGGCAACCTTTTTAGCAAACGCCAATTTTTTCATTTCTTTTTCTACCTCTTCAAGGCTCAGGTCATATACGAGAGCAATTTCCTTCGAGGCAACGAAGCGGAAATATTCAATAAAACATTCCAGAGGCGGTGTTTCCGACGGCTTCGGCTCGTCACCAAGCATCTCGAATAAAATTTCTTCATATACATCATATGAATAGCTGCCGGGTACTTTTAGTCCTTCGTCCTCATGCTGTGTATTGAAAAATGTCAGCGTCGGATTAATAGAAACATCCATCTCAGCGGCAATTTTCATGTCACATTGAAGCGCCTTGACCGCGCTTTGAGAATGCAGATCGTTTTTGAACTCCTCGAGATCGAGATTCGTTTTTTCCGCAATGTCCAAAAGCACATTTTCATCGGTAATGTTTTTCTTTGAAACAAACAGACTCTCCTGCATATTTCTGAGAAATTGCATGCCGGCTTTTCTTCCCTGCAGTTCGGCTGCTTTAAAAGCGAGTGCAGCCATGTAAGGCGAGGAAAGCGGCTGATCTTGCTCGAGCCAGACATTGCCGTCACACGACATGCCGGAGCGGCTTGCGATCTTTTCCCATGCCTCTGCGAGAAGATGCTTTTTCCGTTTCTTATTTAAAGCGGTAAGGCTTGCCGAAGCGATAATGCGTAAGGTGAAAAAGCGTCCGTATCTGATTTTCAGCTTTTTGATCACGGGCTCTAAGGACCAGCATTCAGGGCATAAAGGATCTACAAACATGTAAATTTCAAGCGGTTTTTTTGGATGACCGTGGCAATGGGCGAAGTATTGCTCATGCTGATAATTTGTCAAGATGATCGATCCTCCGCTTCCGTTTGATTCACCATATGCCTTGCTGTCAATTCCAGCCGGCCAAACAAAAACTCGCGAATATCGCCCTCCAGCCCTACATGGTCCATTGCCTCGTCCATACAGCTGAGCCACGCATCAGCTCTCTCGTTAGTAATTGGAAAGGGGAGATGCCTTGCTCTGAGCATGGGGTGGCCGTGTTCCTCCGTATAAAGCGGAGGCCCGCCTAAATACTGAGTCAGAAATTGTTTCTGTTTTCTGGCGGTTTCCGTTAAATCGCTCGGAAAAATCGGCTTCAGCAAAGGATGAGACGCGACACGCTCATAAAAAGTATCAACAAGTTGCGATAGAAGTTCCTCTCCAATCGCTTCATAAGGTGCGTTAAACGATTGTCCCATGTTGACTACTCCTTTAAATATGGCTAATAGGAATCATAAATCCTATTGCAAAAAGTAATTTTCTGTATTTCATCATTTCATCTATGATTTATTTTAGCAACAAGGCATCATTTCTACAAACAAACTGCCTTTACTGCGTTTGATGATAAGTTTCGGCGACAGCCGGGGTTTGTATTTCATATCATATCACATAAAAATCAGGAATGCGTAAGATTTCACTTCGCAAAAAAACCAGAGGGCAAGAGCCGCTCTGGTTACGCGTAATATGCTGAAGTTATTTTTTTTACATAGTTTTGCGTTTCCTGGAAAGGAGGAATGCCCCCATATCGGTCGACATTTCCCGGTCCGGCGTTGTAAGCCGCTAATGCCATAGACACATTGCCGTCGTATTTATCCAGCATTTGTTTTAAATATTTCGTTCCGCCCTCTACATTTTGCTGCGGATCCAACGGATTGGAAACGCCAAGTGAGCTTGCCGTTGACGGCATCAGCTGCATTAAGCCCATCGCACCTGCTCCGCTTACCGCTTTTGCATTAAAGCCTGATTCCTGCTTGATAACGGCACGGATCAGTTTCTCGTCAACGCCGTACTTATCAGCGGCTTTTTTGATCGCGCTGTCAATGGAGAAGTCTCCCGAACTGATCTGTTTTGCTTCTTGTTTGGTTGAAGAAGAATCTGCAGCAGCTGTTTCGGTGCTTTCTGCCGCCTTTGTGATATAACCTGAATTGCTGTTTGTAGATGGGTTAAGCCCATATGCTGAAAGCAGTGACGGCGCTGTTGAAGAAGCGCTGTTCAGCATGCTGAGCGGGCTTGACGATGCAGAAGATGCAGTTGGCTGCTGCTGCTGAGATGTCAGGCCGTTTGTATATTGGCTGAGCAGAGAGCTGAAGCTGGTGAGCGGGCTTTCCGCATTCTGAGTTCCTTTGCTGCTTGCATTAGATATGGACTGTAATGCCTGAAGCTGAAGTAAAGCTGCCCAATTCGTTACATTCACGATGTCATTCCACCTTATATAGACTTTCGTTTTTCTTCATAAAAACGAAGAATTTTATTTTTGGTTTCGCGCCGAGGAATGCTGAATTGCTGAAGCAGCTCCTCAAAGGCTTGTTTGCCCTCATGCCAGTCTGCCGCCTCAAATTCGATTTCATAGTCCTCTTGATTTAAATATCGGCTGTGGTCTAAAACTATTAAGCCTTTTTCTGTTACTTTTTCAGCGCGGTTTGTCGCTAAAGATCCAAAATATTGAATGGCGTCTGTATCGATCTGAAGCTTGTGAAGCTGGTCCTTCACAGGGCCTTCGGGAACTGTAAAGCCGGCAAGGTCTGATACCTCTGAAAGCGGCTGGTGCGTTTCCAGAAGCCCTACATCTGCCGGTTCTTTTAACGTCAGGACATACTCACCTTTTTTTCTACGGATTCGAAGCGCAGCGTGTTTTTGTTTCAGCGAGAAGTCGTCTGTGTCAAAATAGTGATTCTTTTGATCTATAAAATCTTTTTCTGTCAGCTGAAGTGCTGCTGTTATCTTTTCAAATTCAAGTTTGGTCAGCATGTTTTTAAATTCTATTTCAATTTCTTGGCTCATGTTGTTCTTCCTTTCCGCCCTGTAAATCTTATTTTTACTATTATCTCTTGAGATGTTAGGTTTATCAATATCGAGCTTGATATGATAAAATGAATCTGTACTTTGTTTAAAAAGGAGAGCATTATGCAAAACAGAATCGAAATCTTGAACGCCACATTATCGGATGATCAGCTTCGCCTTGCCTGTGAGACGGAAGGAAACGAAGCAGAACGCAAGCCGTCAGGTCAAATGCTTGTTGATTCTGACCACTTTGCTTTTGTATACATACTTGAATTAGCTGATTCTTTTGAATATGTCATTATAAAGGAACATGTATGGCCGGAACTGAAACAGGCCCATGCACAAAGAATTCCGGTTGTTTTAGAGGCAGGAGACGAAACGATTGAATGTGCAGGCCTGCATGAGGAACTGGAGTATCTTTTAGAAAATATTAAAGATAATGCGAACTACGGAGAAGAAATGGAAGAAAAAGTGAAGCGCGTGTTTTTATAGAAACTGGCTCGGAATTGGGGGATGTATGATGGATGACAAACAATGGGAGCGTTTTTTAGTGCCGTACCGCCAGGCTGTCGAAGAGTTGAAAGTGAAGCTCAAAGGGATCCGCACGCTATACGAATACGAGGATGACCATTCGCCGATCGAATTTGTGACCGGACGCGTCAAGCCTGTGGCGAGCATACTTGAAAAAGCGAGACGGAAAAGCATACCGCTGCATGAAATTGAGACCATGCAGGATATCGCAGGCCTTAGAATCATGTGCCAATTTGTTGATGACATCCAAATCGTGAAAGAGATGCTTTTTGCCAGAAAAGATTTCACCGTTGTGGATCAGAGGGATTATATTGCGGAACATAAAGAGAGCGGGTACCGGTCATATCATCTTGTCGTGCTGTATCCTTTACAGACGGTGTCCGGAGAAAAGCATGTTCTCGTGGAAATACAGATCCGTACGCTGGCGATGAATTTTTGGGCGACCATTGAGCATTCATTGAATTATAAATACAGCGGAAACATTCCTGAAAAAGTAAAACTAAGGCTTCAGCGTGCTTCTGAAGCGGCTTCCCGGCTTGATGAAGAGATGTCGGAGATCAGGGGTGAAGTACAGGAAGCTCAAGCTGCCTTTTCAAGAAAGAAAAAAGGAAGCGAGCAACAATAGGTAAAGGGGAAGAAAAGCATGAAATTTGCCGTATCATCAAAAGGAGATCAAGTTTCTGATACGCTGAAAAGCAAAATACAGGCGTATTTATTGGATTTTGATATGGAACTGGATGAAAATGAACCGGAAATCGTCATTTCAGTCGGAGGCGACGGAACGCTATTGTACGCTTTTCACAGATACAGCGACCGCTTGGACAAAACTGCATTTGTCGGCGTTCACACGGGTCATCTGGGGTTTTATGCCGACTGGGTTCCTCATGAAATTGAAAAACTTGTTCTCGCGATCGCGAAAACGCCGTATCATACAGTTGAATATCCGCTTCTTGAAGTGATTGTAACCTATCACGAAAACGAGCGGGAGGAAAGATATCTAGCCTTGAATGAGTGTACGATTAAAAGCATAGAAGGAAGCCTTGTGGCTGATGTGGAAATCAAGGGACAGCTTTTTGAAACCTTCCGGGGCGACGGCCTCTGCCTGTCAACGCCTTCTGGCAGTACAGCTTACAATAAGGCGCTGGGCGGAGCGATTATCCATCCGTCTATCAGGGCGATCCAGCTCGCAGAAATGGCTTCTATTAATAACCGGGTTTTCCGGACGGTCGGATCGCCGCTGCTTCTCCCTTCCCATCATGATTGCATGATCAAGCCGAGAAACGAAGTTGACTTTCAAGTGACGATTGACCATTTAACCCTTCTCCATAAGGATGTAAAGTCGATCCGCTGCCAGGTTGCATCTGAAAATGTCAGGTTTGCGAGATTCCGTCCGTTTCCTTTTTGGAAAAGAGTCCAGGATTCGTTTATCGGAAAAGGTGAATAGAAAGAGGACGTATCGTGGAGCATTTTTTTATCAAAAAGAACATCACTTCCGCTGAGGACGGGATGACTGTAAAAGAATATGCCGGTAAACTGGGAATTTCGAAACGTTTGCTCACTGATATCAAGTTTGGCGGGGGAGACCTGCTGATCAACGGCGAGCATGTAACGGTTAAATACGTTTTGAGAGCAGGAGATCTTTTTGCCGTGAAGTTTCCTGAGGAACAGGTGAGCGAGACGCTGTTGGCAGAGCCTGTTCCGCTCGATATCCTGTATGAGGATGAACACGTGCTTGTGATAAACAAGCAGCCATACGTATCATCAATCCCTTCGAGAGAGCACCCTTCCGGAAGCATGGCGAATGGAATTATCCATCATTATCAAAAAAACGGAGTGCAGGCGACAGTACATCTTGTCACCCGGCTAGATCGGGATACATCTGGTGTCATGCTCGTTGCCAAGCATCGTTTTGCCCACTCCATTTTATCATCGGCTCAAAAAAACGGGCTTGTGAAACGCAGGTATGCGGCAGTGGTCCACGGACGGATGACACAAGCGAAGGGAACAGTCGATGCTCCGATTGGCAGACATCCTGACAGTATTATTGAGAGGATGGTGACACCGGACGGCCAGAAGGCTGTTACTCATTTTTACGTTACACGTGCAACTGACGATATCACCTCGGTGACATTGCAGCTCGAGACTGGACGGACACACCAAATTCGTGTTCATATGAGCTACCTCGGGCACCCGCTGTGCGGCGATACACTGTATGGCGGTACAAGACAGGAAATTGGCCGGCAGGCGCTGCACAGTGAGCACCTTTCGTTTATCCATCCGCTGACGCAGGAAAAAATGACGTTTCATGCCTCACTGCCTCTGGATATGCAAAAACTGTTAAAAGGAGAGAATCAGTGATTCTCTCCTTTTTTATATGGGGCGAAATCTTGATTCGTCGTATGGCAGATAACTTGGAACAGATACGGTTTCTATTTCTGGAAAACGAAAGCCTGTCAGTTGATTTCCGAACACACAGCCTGTATCAATGTTGATGGTGCGCTTGACCTTTCGAGGCTCTTTCACAGGTGTATGGCCGTATACTACCCAAGCCTTTCCGTTATAGGCTGACGCCCAATCGCGTCTGACGGGTCTGCCGTCCGGATATGTTTCACCCGTCACATCTCCGTAAAGCACAAAGTCCTTCACTCTGCGGGTATATTTTCCGATATCGTCAGCTTTTATGCCAGCGTGTGCGACAACTAATTCTCCGTTATGTAAGATGTCGTAAAGCGGCGCCGTTTCGTACAGCTTCATAAACTGTTCACTGACCGCTTTTCTTTCTTCTCTAGAAAGTTCATCAAGCTCTGCCGCTGTTGTTTCGAGGCCATGCATGACTTTTACGGGATTTCCTTTTAAGTAGCGGTACAGCTTATTGCAATGATTTCCCGGGACATAACGTACAGCGCCTTTTTCGTAGGCACTGGCTACAAAGCGGATGACCTCTATTGATTTGGGCCCTCTATCAGTTAAATCTCCGGCAAAAACAAGCACCCTGTCTTCCTCGTGGACAGGCACTCCATTTTTGATTGTATAGCCAAGCTTTTGGATTAATGCAGTCATTTCGTCATAGCAGCCATGAATATCGCTGATGATATCGTAAGCCATGCGGTATCCTCCTTGCCGATTGTTTTATTTATTATGAAGCAAAGTTCTGTGAGTCATCACAAGCTTTTATGTGCAAATTATAGAAGAATCATTTTCTAAATAGGATTAAGGGCTTATTACTTTATTTTTCGTCTTAACCCTTGTTAAAATCGCGTTATGTTTTTGAAACATGAGGTTCTGTTTGTTAATTGAGAACTGACATAACCCTGATCTTAAAAGGAGGTTCTGATTATGGCGCATACATCTGTCGCATCTTTAGTTGTTGTACTAATCGTTGCATTTTTAACACCCATCCTTTTGCATCGGTTTAAACTCAGCATCCCGGTTGTTGTTGCTGAAATCATTATGGGGCTGATTATTGGTAAAAGCGGCCTTGATTTGGTTGTGGAGGGTGATACATGGCTTCAGACACTCTCTATGCTCGGATTTATCTTTTTAATGTTTTTAAGCGGGCTTGAAATTGATTTTTCATCATTTGAGAAAGGAAAGAAAAAGCAGCTTCTGCCGAACGGCAAGGAAGCGCCTAATACGTTTGCTGCGGCATCTATTATTTTTGCCGGTATTTTTATTTTATCATTGCTGCTGTCCTATGGGTTCGTCTTGGCAGGGTTTATCCAAAATGCTTTTTTAATGACACTTATTATTTCAACGATTTCATTAGGTGTTGTCGTTCCAACGTTAAAAGAAGAACGGATCATGAATTCAAATATCGGGCAGATTATTTTGCTCGTTGCTGTTATCGCTGATTTGGCCACGATGATTCTTCTAGCTGTTTTTTCTTCTTTATACGGAGAGGACAGCGGAAACATGTGGCTCTTGATGATCCTGTTTGCGGCCGGAGTGGTGCTTTACTTTTTCGGCCGGGTCTTTAAACATCGCTCTTTTGTTCAGTCCATGTCAAAAGGGACGATCCAGATCGGGACACGTGCCATTTTTACGTTAATTATTGTCCTTGTTGCCTTGTCTGAATCACTTGGGGCAGAAAATATTCTCGGCGCTTTCTTAGCGGGGGTTCTTGTTTCCCTTCTTTCGCCAAACAAAGAACTTGTTCAGCAGCTGGATTCATTTGGCTACGGGTTCTTAATACCGATTTTCTTTGTGATGGTCGGTGTGAAGCTGGATATTTGGACTCTTTTCCAGGATAAAACCATTTTAATTATGATTCCGCTTCTGCTTCTGGCGCTGTTAGTCAGCAAAATCATTCCTGTTATGTACCTAAAGAAGTGGTATGATAACCGAACCGTTTTCGCGTCTGGTTTCCTGCTGACATCAACGCTTTCGCTCGTGATTGCCGCTGCGACGATCGGCCAGCAGCTTCACGTGATCAGCGCAAATATGTCAGGAGCGCTAATTTTAGTAGCCGTCATTGCGAGTATTTTTACGCCGATCTGTTTTAAAAAATTGTACAAACGGGAAGAGCAGCCTGAGGAGAAAAAGACGATTACGTTCATCGGCGCCAATCAAATGACTTTGCCTGTTACACTTGAGCTGCCGGAGAACGAGTATGACGTGCGGGTTGTGCACGTTTATCAAGAGAATGCGGAGGAAAAGCTGTCAGAATCAGTGTTTACGGTTGAGACGATTGCTGATTATGAGCCTGAAACCCTAGATTCACTCGATATTTTTGATACGGATATCCTCGTTGTGGCGACAGGGAATGAAGACATGAATGCCGAGATTGCACTACTTGCAAAAGAAAAAGGCACAGAAAGAGTCATTGCCAGCGTCGGATCACCTGAGAATGAAGCAGCTCTGAAGGAGCAGGGGATTAGCATCTTTTCTATTCTGCTGTCGACAAAAACATTGCTTCGCGCGCTGATAGAAGCCCCAGGCGTCATGAAGCTGCTCACGAACCAAGAATCTTCGCTGTATCAAATTAATATGGAAAACAGCAAATACGACGGTGTCATTTTGCGGGAATTCCCTCTAACAGGCGACGTCATTTTTGTCAGGATTTTCAGAGGTGTGGACAGCATCGTTCCTCATGGAGACACAAGGCTGAAACTTGGAGACCGCTTAATTGTCACCGGATCTCGCGAGTACGTAACGGAGCTTAAGAAAACATTGGAAGGTTAAATCTTGACCAATTAGGGATTCGTGTTAATATAGAGGTGCAGAACAATTCAATATGTATTCGTATAACCACTAGGGGTGTCCTTCATAAGGGCTGAGATAAAAGTGTGACTTTTAGACCCTCATAACTTGAACAGGTTCAGACCTGCGTAGGGAAGTGGAGCGGTATTTGTGTATTTTACTATGCCAATTCCAAACCACTTTTCCTTGCGGGAAAGTGGTTTTTTTATTTATCAGACAGGGGGAATGATGTGTGAAGTTTTCAGAAGAATGCCGCAGTGCAGCCGCAGAATGGTGGGAGGGGAGTTTTGTCCATCCGTTTGTTCAGGGAATCGGTGACGGAACGCTTCCGATTGACCGTTTTAAATACTACGTGCTTCAAGATTCTTATTATTTAACGCATTTTGCGAAGGTGCAATCGTTCGGCGCCGCTTATGCGAAGGACCTTTATACGACGGGACGGATGGCAAGCCACGCCCAAGGTACATATGAGGCGGAAATGTCGCTTCATCGCGAGTTTGCCGAACTGTTGGAAATCAGTGAAGAGGAGCGTAAGGCGTTTAAGCCGTCTCCTACGGCGTACTCATATACATCCCATATGTACCGTTCGGTTTTGAGCGGGAATTTTGCTGAGATTTTAGCGGCCCTTCTACCGTGCTATTGGCTTTATTACGAGGTTGGCGAGAAATTGCTGCATTGTGATCCGGGGCATCCGATTTATCAGAAGTGGATCGGCACATACGGAGGTGACTGGTTCAAACAGCAGGTCGAAGAGCAAGTCAACCGGTTTGATGAGCTGGCGGAAAACAGCACGGAGGAAGTGCGCGCCAAGATGAAAGAGAATTTTGTCATCTCCAGCTACTATGAATATCAATTTTGGGGAATGGCCTATCAGAAAGAAGGCTGGTCCGACAGCGGCATAAAAGAGGTGGAGGAACTTGGAGCTTCACGCCATAACGGATGACTGCAAACCGGTTGAAGAGTTAGCGAGAACAATCATAGCTATTCAGAATGAAGTTGATTTTATACACATCCGGGAACGGTCAAAATCGGCGGCAGATATTTTGAAACTGCTTGAGCTTACGTCCGAAGGCGGTGTGGATAAACGAAAATTGGTCATGAACGGGCGGGTGGATATTGCGCTTTTTTCTACGATTCATCGCGTGCAGCTGCCGAGCAGCAGCTTTTCGCCGAAGCAGGTCAGAGCCAGATTTCCTCACCTTCATATCGGGCGGTCGGTGCATTCACTGGAGGAAGCGGTTCAAGCTGAAAAGGAAGACGCCGACTACGTGTTGTTCGGTCATGTGTTTGATACAGATTGCAAAAAGGGTCTTGAAGGCAGAGGTTTGTCTTTGCTGTCAGATATCAAAAAACGGATTTCTATCCCGGTTATTGCCATCGGCGGGATGGCGCCGGACAAATTAAGAGGCGTAAAACAAGCAGGGGCAGACGGTATCGCTGTCATGTCGGGAATTTTTTCTTCGGCTGACCCTTTGGAAGCTGCCAGACGATATTCCCGCAAGCTAAAGGAGATGCGCTATGAAAAGGCATTTTGATGCAGTTGTCATTGGAGGCGGAATTATTGGTTCCGCGATTGCCTATCATTTGGCAAAGGAAAATATGAGCACCGCATTGTTTGAAAGCGGAACAATCGGCGGCAAAACCACAAGTGCTGCTGCCGGAATGCTGGGTGCCCATGCCGAGTGCGAGGAACGTGACGAGTTTTTTGACTTCGCCATGCACAGCCAGCGTCTGTATAAAGGCCTTGGTGAGGAGCTTTATACGTTATCCGGCATTGATATCCGGCAGCATAACGGCGGTATGTTTAAGCTTGCGTTTTCTGAAGAAGATGTGCGGCGGCTGAGGAAAATGGATGACTTGGATTCAGTCAGCTGGCATGCAAAAGAAGAAGTGTTAGAAAAAGAGCCCTATACGTCTGATGCCATTCTAGGGGCATCCTTTATTCAGGATGATGTGCATGTTGAGCCTTATTTCGTTTGCAAAGCATATGCGAAAGCAGCGAAAGCGCTTGGGGCGGAGATTTTTGAGCATACTCCTGCCCTTCATGTCGAACGTGACGGTGAAGCTCTGTTGATCAAGACGCCGAGTGGTGGCGTATGGGCGGATCATGTTGCGGTTGCCAGCGGGGTGTGGAGCGGAATGTTTTTTAAACAGCTCGGCTTGAATCATGCCTTTTTTCCTGTAAAAGGGGAGTGCCTGTCTGTTTGGAATGATGATATCCCGCTGACAAAAACACTTTACCATGACCATTGCTATATCGTACCGAGAAAATGCGGAAGACTGGTTGTCGGCGCGACAATGAAGCCGGGTGACTGGAGTGAAACACCGGATCTTGGCGGACTGGAATCGGTTATGAAAAAAGCAAAAACGATGCTGCCTGCCATTCAGAATATGAAGGTGGATCGTTTTTGGGCAGGATTGCGTCCGGGGACAAAGGATGGAAAACCGTACATCGGCAGACACCCTGAGGACAGCCGTATTTTATTTGCAGCGGGCCATTTCAGAAACGGGATCCTGCTTGCTCCCGCAACGGGCGCTTTGATCGGTGATCTCATGATGAATAAAGAAGTCAATCAAGACTGGCTGCACGCATTTCGAATTGATCGCAAGGAGGCGGTTCAGATATGATGCTACAGCTGAACGGCAGAGACGTGAAGTGGGAAAAAGACACAGGCACTATTCAAGACCTGCTGGCGTCTTATCAGCTTGAAAATAAAATTGTTATTGTTGAAAGAAATAAAGAAATTATCGGTAAAGAACATTATCACGAGGTTGAACTTTGTGATCGCGATGTTATTGAAATTGTCCATTTTGTAGGAGGCGGATGAGCATGTTAACAATTGGCGGGAAATCATTTCAATCAAGATTGCTGCTGGGCACGGGGAAATACCCATCGTTTGAAATTCAAAAGGAAGCGGTGGCCGTTTCTGAGTCTGATATTTTAACATTTGCTGTGCGGAGAATGAACATCTTTGAAGCGTCTCAGCCTAATTTTCTGGAACAGCTTGATTTATCCAAATATACGCTTCTGCCGAATACAGCGGGCGCCAGCACCGCTGAAGAAGCGGTCCGGATTGCAAGACTGGCGAAAGCGTCAGGACTTTGTGACATGATTAAAGTCGAAGTCATCGGATGCAGCCGTTCTTTGCTGCCTGATCCTGTTGAGACATTAAAAGCGTCCGAACAGCTTCTAGAAGAAGGCTTTATTGTGCTCCCGTACACGTCAGATGATGTTGTGCTGGCAAGAAAACTCGAAGAGCTTGGTGTTCATGCTATCATGCCGGGTGCATCTCCGATCGGATCGGGCCAAGGAATCTTAAATCCTTTGAATCTGTCATTTATTATTGAACAGGCCAAAGTGCCGGTCATCGTGGATGCCGGAATCGGATCGCCGAAAGATGCGGCATACGCAATGGAGCTTGGTGCGGACGGCGTACTCCTTAATACGGCTGTATCAGGCGCGAATGATCCTGTGAAAATGGCTCGTGCCATGAAGCTCGCGGTGGAAGCAGGACGCCTTTCTTATGAGGCGGGCCGAATTCCGTTGAAGCAATACGGAACGGCAAGCAGTCCGGGAGAAGGTCTTCCTGTATGACGGACAGGTACTCCAGGCAGGAGCTGTTTGCTCCGATCGGCCCAGCCGGCCAGAAGAAACTGAAAGAAGCGCGCGCCGTAATTATCGGCGCCGGCGCGCTTGGAACAGCCAGTGCAGAAATGCTGGTCAGAGCGGGAGTCGGTTCTGTGAAGATTGCCGACAGAGATTACGTTGAATGGAGCAACCTGCAGCGCCAGCAGCTGTATACAGAAGATGATGTCAAAAAAGAAATGCCGAAAGCGGCCGCTGCTGAGCAGCGTCTCCGTTCGATTAACAGCGATGTTGATGTGACGGGCCTTGTCATGGATGTGACAGCTGAAAATATCTTCGAGCTGATTAAGGGCGCTTCGATCATTGTGGATGCGGCCGATAATTTTGAAACCCGCCTGATCGTAAATGATGCTGCTGTAAAAGAAGGGATTCCTTTTCTTTACGGTGCCTGTGTAGGAAGCTACGGTCTGACCTTTACCGTAGTGCCGGGATCGACCCCCTGCCTTCATTGCTTGCTCGATACACTTCCGATTGGCGGCGCGACATGTGACACAGCCGGCATCATCAGTCCGGCTGTTTTGCAGGTAGCAGTCTTTCAGGTGACAGACGCGCTGAAGCTGCTGACGGGTGAAGAATGCGAGCCGGTGCTGCGCTCTTTTGACTTGTGGAAAAATGAGCGGTCAGAGGTGAGAGCAGCGGGTCTCAAACATGACACATGCCCAAGCTGCGGCACAAAAGATTTTCCGTTTTTGTCATATGAAAACCAAACAAAAGCGGCTGTATTGTGCGGCAGGAACACGGTGCAAATCAGATCATCCTTTACAAAAGAAGCTGATCTTGAAGGGCTTGCCGGTCAGCTGAGACAGGCCGGGTTTGAAGTAGCTGCGAATCGGTATTTAATTTCCTGCCGCTCGGATGATATGAAAATGGTGCTGTTCCGGGACGGCAGAGCGCTGATCCATGGAACGAATGATATTGCCCGGGCAAAATCCATTTATCATAAATGGATCGGGTAATAAAAGGAGTGTAGTGTAATGAGTATATATAAAGCATTGACAATCGCCGGCTCTGATTCAGGCGGCGGCGCAGGGATACAGGCAGATATTAAAACCTTTCAGGAACTTGATGTTTTCGGTATGTCTGCGATTACGGCGGTAACCGCTCAAAATACGCTCGGTGTGCATGGGGTGTATCCGCTGACTGTAGAGGCGCTGAGACAGCAAATTGATGCTGTTGCCGAGGATTTGAGACCTGACGCCGTAAAAACGGGAATGCTCTGGAATGCCGAAATGATTGAAGAAGTGGCAAGAAAAATTGACGAGTATGAGTTTAACCGAGTGATTGTTGATCCAGTTATGATCGCAAAGGGCGGTGCATCCTTGCTGCACGATGAATCAGTTGCCACCTTAAAAGAGCTCCTCATTCCAAGAAGCTACGCGATTACGCCGAATGTTCCGGAAGCAGAAACGCTGACAGGAATGGCAATCCAATCGCTGGATGACCGGAAAAAGGCAGCGGAGAAGCTCGTCAAGATGGGGGCCAAGCATGTGATTATCAAAGGAGGGCACCAGCCTGAGGACAATCACATCACTGATCTTCTTTTTGATGGAAACATGTTTATGCAAATCAGCCACCCCTATATCGATACGAAGCATACGCATGGCACAGGCTGCACCTTTGCTGCCGCTTTAACAGCTCAAACGGCTAAAGGAGACAGCATCCATCAGGCATTCGAGGTAGCGGCAAACTTTGTCCGCGAAGCGGTGGAAAATACGCTCGGCATCGGATCAGGGCACGGGCCGACAAACCATTTCGCCTTTAAAAGAAACAGCTTAAACACAAGCCGATGAGATCACCAGTTGATGGTGGTCTCTTTCACGTTTGTCTATGGTAGCGCTTTTCATCTGGACAAGGTTATGATATGATAAGAATTAAGATCAGGTACTAATACTATGTCTTTATTAAATATAGGAGGCTTTATACATATGAATTTTTCACTTGAAGGCCGCAACATTGTTGTGATGGGGGTAGCAAACAAACGCAGTATCGCATGGGGGATTGCGCGCTCTTTACATGAAGCCGGAGCACGTTTGATTTTCACATACGCAGGCGAACGTCTGGAGAAATCTGTACACGAGCTTGCCGGTACGTTAGAGCGCAATGATTCCATCATCCTTCCTTGCGACGTAACAAACGATGCGGAAATCGAAACTTGCTTCGCAAGCATTAAGGAACAGGTTGGTGTGATCCACGGTATCGCGCATTGCATCGCGTTTGCCAACAAAGAAGAGCTTGTCGGCGAATACTTAAACACAAATCGTGACGGTTTCCTTTTGGCTCATAACATCAGCTCATACTCTCTGACAGCTGTTGTGAAAGCGGCACGTCCGATGATGACTGAAGGCGGAAGCATTGTTACTTTGACTTACCTTGGCGGAGAGCTTGTTATGCCAAACTACAACGTTATGGGTGTAGCGAAAGCTTCTCTTGATGCAAGTGTGAAATACCTGGCTGCTGACTTAGGAAAAGAAAATATCCGCGTCAACAGCATTTCTGCCGGCCCGATCAGAACATTATCTGCTAAAGGCATCAGCGATTTCAACTCAATCTTAAAAGACATTGAAGAGCGTGCGCCGCTTCGCCGCACGACAACACCTGAAGAAGTGGGCGATACAGCTGCGTTCTTATTCAGCGACATGTCCCGCGGCATTACAGGTGAAAATCTTCACGTTGATTCAGGTTTCCATATTACTGCCCGCTAAGCAGGATCTTTGCCAAGCAATCCCGAACAGGGATTGCTTTTTTATTTCTTCTGATTTTCAGCTTTCTGTCATATAGATAGAATATGACACAATCGGAGGGATGAAGATGTCTAATAAGAAAAGAAACGCGGACAAAAAACCGCTCATGTATATTGTTCAGCCGGATTATGCAGAAACCACAAGGTCATCCATGCAGGAGATTGTCATCAAAAGAAAGGTCAACAAACCCGCTCCGCCAAAAGCAGAGGAAAAGCCGGCTTACCATGAGAAACAGCAGGAGGAAGCTGTGGCAAAGGATGTCCAGCAAGCAGAACAAAAGCCTGCAGCTGAGCCAGTGAGTCAGCAAACACAAGAGGTGAGAGAACCAGAGAACACAAAGATCACAAAGAACCAGCAGGAGAAGAAAGCAGAGCCGCAGACTGTTGAAGAAACCGTCGAACACGAGCCGCCGAAAGCAGAAAAAAAGGAAGAGCCTGCACTTGAGGAACGAAAGCCAGAAAAAGAACCGGAAGCTGTCCATAATGCTGCCAAAGCGGAGGAAAAAGCACCGCCGGCAAGAAAAGTGAAAAAACCGATGAGCAAGATGACGATCCATGAAAAAATTGATTTTTTAACAAAGCTTCCCCATAACATGCCAAGAGCGCTCTGTCTGATTGAAGCCAATGGAAGAACGTATAGGGGTGTGATTGTTGGAAGAAGAAATGATTCCGTCCTGCTTCGAACAACCGGTAACGGAGCCCCGACTGAGCTGGCAATTGATGATATCACCTCTTTGCATCCGCTCGGTTTTTAATAAAATGTAAAAAGCTGCCCGGCAAATGCTCTCGGGCAGCTTTTTACATAGAGAAAAGCCTGCAGGCCTGCAAGCTTTTCAAGCTTATGATTAATGATGATGGTGCGTGCGATTGATTAATCGTGGATTTAAGCAGTTAATTGCGCAAAAGCAGTCTAAGTCCACTTCAATGCAGTAGTTCGTTTTTTCCAGTCGGAACACTTCACAAACCGTATCTGAATCGGTAAAGTCCAAAATGTGTTTGTGTTCGTCAAATGCGATTAATAATGATAGTGTTGCGCAGCTGTCATGAACTTTTTCCACTCTGAAAAATACTGTATTAAAGCAAGGGCCGTTATCGAGTTCGCCGACATTACCGAAGGCTACTAAGGGCTTTGATTTTGATGTAAATATTGCAAAAGGCACTGTATCGCCTAGCGAATGAGTTGGCGACAAAAGCTTTGAATGGCAGCTTGTCGGACAGTCCTCTTCAACAGCGTGTTGCAGTTCTTCAATATTTTCTACAGCTTCACGCACGCAGCTTGATGTTTTCTGGCTCATATTATCCCTCCTGCCTTATAAATTTGAGACTGGCGAAATGATGGAGAGTCAGCTGCCTCCCTCTGGAAGCAGCTGAATAATTTGCACCTGTAATAGAGTTTGGAAGGGGATTCCTCTTTACAAGTGTTTATCCATTGTGATGATGCTTTTTATCTCTGTTAGGGGATGTTCTGTCAACTAACTCTGGTGACAGGCATTGAATTGCACAGAAGCATCCGAGATCCACTTCTATGCAGAAATCCGTCTTTTCTAGCCCGAAGAAATCCGGGTCGCAAGGGTGGCAGACACTTAAAGTATCGCCTTTAACATCGACCGGGCGTAAAATAGAAAGTGTTGCACAGCAATCGCATAATTTTTCGACGCGGAAGAAAATGGATTCAAAGCATTGCATATCATCCACAAATCCCCCCACGTTTCCGAATGTGGAGAACAACCCGCCTTTTTTATCAAAAACGAGAAACGGAATTGTGTCTTTTCCAGCAATCGTAGGGTTTAAAAGGTTGGTATAGCAGCCAGTCGGACACTGTTCTTCAACTGCCTCCTGCTCTGCTAAAATCTTTTCCACTGCATCGCATACACAGTTCTCATGCCGGCCATGGGTTTTTCCGCAGCTCATTGATTTCAGCTCCTTCTTTATAGGGTATTTGACTTTAGTCCTTAACAACATATGTACCCGTGCCCCACTTGGTGTGGGTGAACGTCTATATATTCATCATATGCTTGGAAAATAAGAAAAAGCAGAGCGTTTTTAGCTCTGCTTTTAAGTCCTAGAGGACAAGAGTAATAACTAGGATAGCTACGAGGGTGTTTGTTGCTGTAGAGATAAGTGTTGCGATATCGGCATCTACTGTTGAGACGTTTACGCCACGGGAGCATTCGATGAGAAGTTTTTGGCGGTTAACTTGCTTGTTAGCTGTAAGCTGCAATAAATCTTGTGCGACTAATTCGGCAATTACGCCGTCTGCAATGGATGTGAGAGTAGCTGTAACTACAGCGGCATTAAGCGCTGTTACAACTGATGTTACTGCTTGAACGTCTGTAGATGTAACGTTAATGTCACAAGAATCTCTAATAATAATCGTCTCATCGGAGACTTGTTTGTTGAGATTTGCCTGAGCTAGATCTTGGTCGATGAAGGCGTTGTCGTTGCCAAAAAAACCATTTCCATTACAGCAAACATCGCAATGACATTTTCTTTCTTCTTTTTTTTCTTTATCTTTTTCGTCTAACGGATGGTCACAGTCAGGATCAAGTGCAACCCAAGAGTATGGTCTGCTTTCCATATTTATTCCTCCTTTTCTTTTACTGTTATTAAATGAGCGAGCCTCTTACTTTGACTGAGTCATATATCCTGATGAAGAACCCTATTTTTTTATGATTGGCTAATTGTTATTGTTTTTCCGTCTTTGTCTGAGCTGTTCAATTAGCTGCTCTCTGCGGCTTAGCGGTTTTGCGTTCTTTTGCTCTTGCTCCGATTCTTCTTTTTTCTTCTTTTGATTTTCAATTAAAGCTTCTGATTTAGCCTGCAAGTCTTTTACTAGATTTAAAAGCATTTCTTTTTCTTCATCTGATACTTTTTTCATTTTGTCTTTCGTGACACCATGTTTAAGAAAGATATTGTGGACCAGCATTTTTGTCATCGGATCAACTTCCGGAAGCTTTGCAAGCTCTTCTTTAATTTTATCGTTATCTGACATTTGTTCTCACCTCGGCTTTAAGTTTGTGAAAAGAAAGGGTTAAAGGACGTCAAGTTCATTGAGAATGCTGTTTAACACCTGAAGCAAGATTTGTACAAAGGTTATTATTTCATCGGCAGACAAAGTAATCTTAATGTTTCGGCTGTTGATAACTTTAATGATTGTTCTTTTTTTGATTTGAGAGCTATCGAGAACAAGAATTTCGCTTGCCACTGCGTCAGCCAAATCCTCGTCAGCGATGATGAGCTGTGTCGTCAGGATAATCATGGTTGTCACAAAGGCTTGTATAGAAAGGGCAGATGTTATATTTGATGTATCTATTGTGATATTTTCGCAATCAATGACTTCGATCTGCTGTTCGAATTCGCTTGATAATTGCTCAAATATTGCAGGGTGCAGAGATTCAATTTTTGCTTCAAATGACATAACCTTCACTCCTTTCTTATCCATACTCTATATAATGCAAATGGGGTGCAGAGCGGAATAATAAAAATAACCAATTTTGCGCCGGACAAGATACAATTCATGAAGAATAGGGTTTTTGCATATATGTGAAGGGATCATGATTGGCAAAGGAGTGAACAAGTGGTTATTAATGGGCTGACAATTGCTCTTCTTTCGCTTGCGGTCTTTCGGCTTGCCCGCCTGTTGGTGTTTGACACAATTATGGCGCCGCTTCGCAGCCTGTTTCACGAAGAGAAGGAAGAAACGGATGCGGATGGTAATAGTGAAACGTATATTGTGATTAAGGGAACAGGTGTGAGGGCGTTTATTGGTGAATTACTGAGCTGTTATTGGTGTACAGGCGTGTGGTGCGCCGGCTTTTTGATTTTATGCCAGGCATTGATCCCGCAAGCAGCGCAGTGGCTGATTTTGCTGCTGGCGATCGCCGGCCTTGCCGGCATTATTGAAACGCTCGTATCAAAATGGCTGCAAGAATGAGGCGTTCCCACCAGCAACTTTTTACTAACATCCGCATAAAGTAGCATATATGACATAAGGAAAGGAAGGGATCAAAGTGAATCAATTCAATAAACCTTCCCAAAAGACTCCATATACAGATTCATCGTATCAATCAAAAAAGATCAAAAAGAAAGGCTGCGGGTGCGGAAAGAAAAAGAAAAAGCCTCAATAGCCTGGCAAAGAAACCGGAGACCTCCGGTTTTTTGTTTGTTTAACAGGGCGGCCTCGCTCAGCATATATCATGAGTGGGGGGATGCAAGTGAATGAGTTTGAAAAATGGATAGAAGGAAGATATAAACCTCATGAACAAAAGCAAAAAGAGCATGATGACATCATGGGCAGCATAAGAAAAGACTTGGATGCATTTGATGAAGCCGGTCTGGCATTTGAAGAGGAGATGGAAGAGCTGGCTGAAAAAACCGAAGCCTTACTCAAAAAACACCAGGCACAGCACGAACCATCATAAATCCGCAATCGCCCTATGCGTTTATCCAAGCCGAATAAAGCGGCTCACATAGTGTATAGAGAGTAAAGGAGGTGCTTATCTATGGGCTTTGGATACGGATTCGGAGGCGGCTACGGCGGCTGCGGTGGCGGTTATGCTGGCGGTTACGGCGGCGGCTATGGTTCAACATTTGTTCTTTTAGTCGTATTGTTCATTCTCCTTATCATCGTGGGTGCATCTTTTTATAACTTCTAAGGTTTATTAAGGGGAGTACAGGTAATATCCTGTACTTCCTTGCCTTGTGTTTATTTTTTATTTTTGGAAAAAGCACATTGAACAATGGGTGTTCATACAATACCGTATCACTCCGCCAAAAGGAGGCGTATTATGGATAATCAATTTTTTAAGAACATCGAAAAGAAAACAGGTGTCAACATGCAGGATGTCATGAATCTTGCCGGCTCCCTTCAAAACGCCAATTTTAAAGACGAAAACACAGTGCGCAGTGTCATTAAACGTGTAGCACAGCTGGCAAACAGACGCGTGCCGAAAGAATTAGAAGATAAAATTGTACATTCCATTACAAGCGGAAAAGAAAAGCTTGATTTTAGTACGATTTCTAAAATGATGGATAATAAATAAAAAGAGGGCCTGGCTGACTCATTGCAGCAGGCCTTTTTTAAAAGAAAAAACCCGGCAGATCACTGCCGGGCTGTTAGTTATGCAAGGGCTGTTTTGCTTGTTTCAAAAGGGGATACAAAAATCTTGAACGGTGGGCCGTTTTGCCGCGCCTGTTTGCGGGACAAGACAAATATAAATGCTGTTTGGCCCGTGTCATCGCTACATATAACAGGCGTCTTTCTTCCTCCAAAGGAGCCTCATCTCCTTTTCTCGCTGTTTCTAATGAGAAATCGTGCGGGATCGAGCCGTCTACCGTGCCTAACACGTAGACGGTTTTAAACTCAAGACCTTTTGACCTGTGAATGGTCATCAGCTGTACGCCATTTTCATCTGTTCTGTTTTTCTCAGCGGCTCTCATATGGTCTACGTGGGCGAGAAAGTCAGGAATTGTTTTAAACTTCTTAGCGACGACTTTAATGTCGCGCAGGTCATCGGAGCCTTTTTCCAGTTTGTTGCCCTCATTGCCCCGTTTTTTTAAATACTCGGAGAAGCCCATTTTTCCTTCTGCAAAGGTGATCGCTTCCACGGGTTTCATCGTGCGGAGGCTTGCGAAAAACGGCACGATCTTCTTGATTTTGTCCAGCTGGAAAGGCTTTAGATCAGGCAGTTTGGCCAGCGCTTTGATCATCGAGCAGTCCTCCGTAATCGAGAGCGCCTTCAGCGTGTTCAAAGCGGACTGTTTTAAGAACAAGGCGGGAAGCAAGTGTTTAATCGCCTCAGTGTCATCCTCATTTTGGCTGGCGTACAAGTAGGCGAGAATCTGGCGGACGATCCGTCTGCTGTAAAACGATTGGACGCCGCGGTCAGCTGTATATGGAATTGACGAATGATGAAGCCTTTCATAAATGGCGCGGCCTCCGCTGTTTGTGCGGTAGAGAACCGCAAAGTCTTTAGGGTTTGCCCCGTTTTGAATTTTTTCCTTGATATCGGAAACGACCATTGTGGCTTCTTCCTCTTCGTCATAAGGATAAAACAGCACAGGGGCCTGGACGTCATCACGGGCCGCTTCAAGCATTTTGGCATACCTGTTTTTGTTCTTTTTCACGACGATATCAGCACTTGAGACGATGGGGTGCGTAGACCTGTAGTTCGCCGTTAAATAGATTGTCTTCGCTCCGGGATAATCCTTTTGAAAATCAAGAATAAAAGACGGATTGCTTCCCCGGAACGCGTAGATAGACTGGTCATCGTCCCCGACACAGCACAGATTTTGCTCCGGGCTTGCCAGCATTTGCATGATTTTATATTGAACTGGGTTAATGTCCTGAAACTCATCAATTAAGATATACGTAAATCGAGATTGATATTGTTCCAGAAGGTCCGGCCGATCGATAAACAATTCATAGCAGGCGGATGCCATATCATCAAAATCAAATTGATTGTGTTCTTTTTTCTGGCGCTCATAATGTTCATATAAACGATAGACTTGTTTTTCCCACTCATCCTGCAAAGGAATGCGTTCATTCGGAACATAAGTGTTTTTCCAGAAACCGATCTGCTGCAGGGCCTGATCAACGGGGAACTCTTTCTCATCTATGCCTTCTTCATAGAGTGCTTTTTTTATATATTGTTCCCGCTGCCACTCCATTTTCAACAGATGCTCGCCGTTCCATTTAGCAGAATCATAGTGATACAAGATTTTATAAAACAAGCTGTGGAATGTTCCGGTGACAAGCCGTCTCACTTTTGCAGGCTGTAATCCGTACTGCTTTGCCATGCGTTCTTTCATTTCGGCTACGGCTTTTGTCGTAAAGGTAACAAGCAGCATGTGTTCCGGCGGTATGCCTAAGTGTTCGATCATGTGAGCGGCGCGCGCAGTCAGCACACGTGTTTTTCCGCTCCCTGCACCTGCAAGCACAAGCAGCGGGCCTTCCGTTTCCGTGACAGCTTTCAGCTGATCCGTGTTCAAGCCGACAGACGGAAAAAGGCTTGTATCAGGTTCTATCGTTTTTTGAACAAATGGTGTTCCCGGTTTAATGCTTCTCGGACGCTGCCATTCCGTGACAGCTGGAGACGAATCAGCAGCGATCGTTTTCCCCTTGGGCAAACGAATGACACCAAATTCCTGATCATCTTCTTTTTTCTCCTCTTTAGCGGACTTCGGTTCGCACGCCGCCTCACATGCAGGAAAATCTCCTGGCTGGCGATGGATAAACTCTGGCGGATCGGAGATGTTAAGCCGTAACAAAACGGGCTTTCCGCAATGAGGACAAAATAAATGTCCTTTTATTCCCTCTTCAAAGAGGAATTGATAATGTTCTCTCGAATATGTATGTAAATGTATGGTTCGATCATTCAGTCGGGCGCATTTCAAAAAGGGGTCCTCCCAATCAAAAGGTGTTCATTACAGACAATGACTATCATATCAAAAGAAATGTGTTTCAAAAAGTAAGTTTAAGGGAAAAGAGACGGCAGAGGAGTGGGTATCGCATGATATATGCAGGTAAAATTCAGAACCACCAATACGCTCAATATGCAAATAGAACGATTGGGCATAAGCAGGATTATGCCGGAACCGAAAAAATCAGCTATGTCCCGTTTCAGCGGGTATACAAAGAACTGGAAAAGCAGCAGGAGAATCAAACGGCTGCTGAAAGAAAGGTAAACGAGACAAAACGTAAGCGCTCTCTTTATAAGAGATTGCGAGAAAAAGGAATGGGCACGTACATTAACCGATATGTATAAAAAACCGTTCACATCCAGGGAACGGTTTTTTATATGCGGAAAAATCCGGATCTCAATAGACCCGGATGCTGTTTAGTCCTTAATCATTTGTAAGTGTGGAATGCCGGCATCAAGGAATTCTTTTTCAGAAAGCACACGATACCCGTGTTTCTTGTAAAACGGCACAGCCTGTGTTTGTGCGTTTAAAATGAAACCGGAAGCGCCGCCGTCTGAAGCCGCTTTTTCGAGCGCCTTCATAATGATGCCGCCCACACCGGCTGAGCGGTGGCTTTTCAATACACAGATGCGCTCTAACTTGCCGTAGCCATCCTTCATGCGCCATCTTCCGGCGCCGACAGGCTTGTCGCCGTCATACACGACGATATGCTCTGACTCATTTTCAAGTTCGTCAATTTCTTCTTCAGCAGGCACGTTTTGTTCTTTGACAAAGACTTCTTCTCTTACATAAAATGCATCTTTCATTTGTTCTTCATTTTTTGCAATAACTGCTTTCAAGTCGATTATTCTCCTCCGCCTAGCAAGAAGGTTTCATACACTGTCCATGATCCGTTTTCCAGCTGATAAAGCAAGTGGAAGCGGTCAACGATTTCTTCATGTGACACTTCCTGCATTTTTAATTGTCCCAGCACATCCGAATGCTCGTCGTCGGAAAGATTTTGCCCGACCGTCACATGCGGAACGAAATTGTATTCCTGTTCACCAGCCAACACACCGGTGTATAACTTTTCATTGAGTGTTTTTAATTCTTCCGTCGGCTCTGCTTTGATGTAAATGACATTATTAACAGGCGCGAATGAGCTGTATTTTGTCATTTTGAGAACGATCGGATGGGACTCCTTCGCGATGTTTCTCAGATGTGATACAAGCTGATCCGCTTTCTCCTCCGCACATTCAAACGATGCTCTCAGTGTCAAATGGGGCGGGATCAGGGAATAGCTCGGGTCATAGCGCTTTCTGTAAGAGTTCGCAAGGTCTTGGAGTTTTTTTGATGGAAATAAAACGATTCCGTATTTCATATTATGTCCCTCCTGGAAATAAAGTATGATAGAGTATCAAAGCATTTTTTTCAGCGCCGGCGTGATGAGCGGCTGCCAGTATGTCCATTTGTGATCTCCGTCAAATGGCTCAAAATAATAATCGGAAAGCTTCTTCTCCAGCAGCTGTTTCAGCTCCTGATTCGGTTCTGTAAAGTCCAGAATGTTTCCGTCTGTCGTGTGGACGTCAGTTTCTTTTGTGCCGATTTGGTGGTAAATAGACAGGTGTTTGACATCGTCTGACTGTTTCACAGCTTCCAATACATGTTTGTCAACATAAGGAGACTGCATGATGATGTTGCCGAACATATTCGGGTAATCGAGCGCTGTCATTAGAGATATGGTAGCCCCGAGTGAATCTCCGATCAGCGTTCGTCCGTATCCGACCTGATAGGTTGGATACTCATCATCTACAAACGGAACGAGCTCATGGGCGATGAACCGTTTATACGCCGAAAATTTTGAGCCTTCCGGATGATACGTTTGTCTGCGCTCTTTTACATCCTTATAAGGAACACCGATAATAATGCTCCGGTCAATTTCCCGTTTGGAAAGCAATTCCTCGACCTGCCTGCCGATTCTCCCCAGCCTGAAATAATCGTGGCCGTCCTGCGCAATAATGACATGGTATTTATAAAGAGGGGAGTAGTTGGACGGCAGATAAACAAGCAAGGTCATTTCCTCGTTAAGCTCTTTCGAATAGAATTTCTTTTCTTGCACTGTGCCGTTTTTCGGTGCCATAATACATTCCTCCAGGACATCACTAGACTTTCTTGCTGTTTTCCATTATTGTACCATGAATTATTAGAAATTTCTCTCTTTAAACCGTTCGGAACTCGAAGAAAAAAGTGTTGAAATTAACTGCAAATTGCGCTAATATAAAACAATCAGAAAATTGAAATCGATATTTCTTATCGTGAGAGGTGGAGGGACTGGCCCTTAGAAACCTCAGCAACCGGCTTGTTTTGTATATGTGCAAAACGCCAAGGTGCTAAATCCAGCAAGCGTTTTTTATGCTTGGAAGATAAGAAGAAGCTAAACCCCTTCTTCTTATGAAGAAGGGGTTTTTATTATGAAAAGGGAAGGTGTCAGCTATATGTCACAGCACGTTGAAACGAAATTAGCCCAAATCGGGAACCGAAGCGACGAAGTCACCGGAACAGTGAGTCCTCCTATTTATTTATCAACAGCATACCGCCACAGAGGGATCGGAGAATCTACCGGATTTGATTATGTCCGCACAAAAAATCCGACACGCCAGCTTGTTGAGGATGCGATCGCCAGCTTAGAAAACGGCGCGAGAGGGCTTGCCTTCAGCTCGGGAATGGCTGCCATCCAAACGATTATGGCGCTGTTTAAAAGCGGAGATGAACTGATCGTTTCATCGGACCTATATGGCGGCACGTACCGTCTGTTTGAAAATGAATGGAAAAAATATGGATTGACCTTTCATTATGATGATTTCAGCGATGAGGACTGTTTATGCTCTAAGATTACGCCGAATACAAAAGCGGTGTTTGTGGAAACACCGACAAACCCCCTCATGCAGGAGGCGGACATTGAAAAGATCGCCCGGATTGCTAAAGAGCACGGCCTTCTGCTGATTGTAGATAATACATTTTATACACCGGTTTTACAGCGTCCGCTTGAACTGGGAGCTGACATTGTCATTCACAGCGCAACCAAGTATTTAGGCGGGCATAACGATCTGCTTGCAGGGCTTGTCGTTGTCAAGGATGAGCAGCTTGGAGAGGAAATGTTTCAGCATCAAAATGCGATCGGTGCCGTCCTGCCTCCGTTTGATTCGTGGCTTCTGATGAGAGGAATGAAAACGCTGAGCCTCAGAATGCGCCAGCATCAGGCAAACGCGCAGGGGCTTGCGGCGTTTTTAGAAGAGCAGGAGGAAATTGCGGATGTACTGTATCCCGGAAAAGGCGGCATGCTGTCCTTCCGTCTTCAAAAAGAAGAGTGGGTTAACCCGTTTTTAAAAGCGCTGAAGACCATTTGTTTCGCAGAAAGCCTTGGCGGGGTGGAGAGCTTTATTACATACCCCGCCACACAGACGCACATGGATATTCCTGAAGAGATCCGCATCGCAAATGGGGTCTGCAATCGTTTGCTGCGTTTTTCGGTCGGAATTGAACATGCGGAAGATTTAAAAGCGGACCTAAAACAGGCATTATGTCAGGTCAAAGAGGGAGCTGTTTCATTTGAGTAATCACAATTGGACGCTGGAAACCCAGCTCGTTCACAATCCATTTAAAACAGACGGCGCAACAGGGGCGGTCAGTGTACCGATTCAGCATGCATCAACCTTTCACCAATCTTCATTTGAAGAGTTTGGCGCATATGATTACAGCCGCTCAGGGACACCGACAAGAACAGCGCTCGAAGATACAATTGCCGCATTGGAAGGCGGGACGAGAGGATTTGCTTTCAGCTCAGGAATGGCTGCCATCTCAACAGCATTTTTACTTCTGTCACAGGGCGATCACGTTCTTGTGACAGAAGATGTATACGGCGGAACCTTCCGCATGGTGACAGAGGTGCTTACCCGGTTCGGCATTGACCATACATTTGTCGACATGACGGATAGTAACGAAGTAGCGCGGAATATCAAGCCGAACACAAAGGTCATTTATATGGAGACACCGTCAAATCCGACACTTGGGATCACTGATATTAAAGCGGTAGTTCAGCTTGCAAAAGAAAACGGCTGTTTGACCTTTTTGGACAATACATTCATGACACCTGCACTGCAGCGCCCGCTTGATCTCGGCGTGGATATTGTGCTTCACAGTGCAACAAAGTTCTTGAGCGGACACAGTGATGTGCTCTCAGGCCTGGCTGCTGTCAAGGATGATGAGCTTGGGAAGCAGTTATATAAGCTGCAAAACGCGTTTGGCGCGGTCCTAGGGGTGCAAGATTGCTGGCTCGTGCTGCGCGGATTAAAAACATTACAGGTCCGTTTAGAGAAAGCGAGCCAAACAGCGCAGCGGCTTGCTGAATTTTTCCAGAAGCATCCGGCGGTGAAACGCGTATATTATCCGGGGCTGTCTGATCATCCGGGGGCCGAAACCCATAAAGGCCAGTCAACGGGAGCGGGCGCTGTGCTATCTTTTGAGCTTGAAAGCAAAGAGGCCGTTAAGAAATTAGTAGAGAATGTATCACTTCCGGTCTTTGCTGTAAGCCTCGGCGCCGTGGAATCGATTTTGTCCTATCCGGCAACAATGTCTCACGCGGCAATGCCTAAGCAAGAGCGTGAAAAACGCGGCATCACAGACGGCCTGCTCCGTCTTAGTGTGGGAGTCGAACATGCAGACGATTTAGAACGTGATTTCGAACAAGCGCTGAAAGAAATTGCGCCAGTGGCGGTTCGTTAGAAAAAGAAGCCGGCGATAGCCCGGCTTCTTTTATTATTCATCATCACGATTCAGAATCGCGAGGACTTGATGATCCTCCCAAACGCCATTGATTTTTACATTTTTGCGGGCAATGCCCTCTTTATGAAATCCGGCTTTTTCCAATACACGCATGGACCCGAGGTTGCGGGGCATCACACCGGCTTCAATGCGATGCAGTTTCAATTCGTGGAACGCATAATCAACAACCAATCTGACCGCTTCTGTCATGAGTCCCTTTCCATTATGGGCTTTGTCTAAAAAATATCCGATGAACGCAGTTTGCAGCGCACCGCGGATGACTTGGAAGAGGGAAACCGTCCCGATTAATGTATCATCTGATGCTGTAAAAATGCCAAAATGATATTCTTCATCTTTCTCCAGCCTTTGCTGATACCCCCTTATTCGTTTTCTCTGACCCTCAATCGTATAATAATCGTCTGCGCGTATCATGGAGAACTGTTCAAAAAAGTCCCGATTTTCGCTTTGCAGCCGCAGATTTTGTTCGGCATCCTTTATTTCTAAAGGCCTTAGATAAATGGTATTTCCTTTTAACATACAGCGATCTCTCCATTCTCATGCCAGCATTCTTACATTATTCTAAGGAAAGTGTAAAAAACCTTTTATAAAAAGGAAGAAAACCAATTTCCCATAAAGGTGCCGACATAGTTTCCGATTAAGTACCCGAGCGTACCGACAAGCATGATCGGGGCGACAAGCTCCCGCCATCCCTTGGCAATTGCCATCGCAGCCGCAGTCGTTGGCCCTCCGACAGTAGCGTTGACGGCTAGCAGAATTTCTTCTAGCCGCACGCGGAACAATTTACCGATAGCTAAGGAAACCGCTAAATTGCTGATCGCAATGATAAACACAAATAATAGAATAAGAGGGGCATTGGAGACGATTAAGCGCAGATCTGCAGGAATGCCGATCACCACAAAAAATAAATAAATCAAAAAGGTTCCAAGCTCCTGAGAACCATTGAGCTTTTCAAAAAAACGCGGAAAAAGAAAAATGATAAGAACAGTCAGGGATGTAAGCATCAAATATTGATCGCCCAGCGTTCCGGTCAAAAGGGGATGAGAAAACATGCTTTTAAAATAGCCGGAAACCTTCACACTGACCGCAACAAGCGCAAAAGCAGTACCGGCATTATAAGCAATATCCTTTAAGGAAATTTCCTTCCGTTTCCAATAGCTTTCAGCACTGTTTTTCCTGTTTTCATCAGCTTTCACTTTCTCCTCAAAAGGCATGGCATAATGGCGCTGAAACCATTTGAGTGCAGGAATGCTGATTAAGATAAAAAACAAAAGCGCCATCATAAAATTATCCGCCACAACGGTAGCTGACACATATTCGCCAGGTGTCTCAAATTTTGCCGCCATCGCCGCAAAGTTGATCCCGCCGCCAATATAAGAAGCGCTGATCATCCCGCCGATTTTATCTAAATAAGGAATATGCTGTTTGAGTAGAAAAAAAGCGAGGATGCTGCCAAGCACTGTTCCAACGGAGCTTATCAGAAAAATAAAGAGCAAACGCCTGCTTTCCTTAAAAATCTGCCGCACATTGATCTGAAACAATAAAAGTGGTATCGCCAGTGGTACCACATAAGACCACACAGTGTCATACACAGGGGACTCAACAGGAAGCACTCCTACATTTGTAAACACCATAGCACCTGCAAGCGCAATAATAGCCCCAGACACAGCGGATGCCCACTTAAAGCGCTGCTCCAACCCGATGCTCACTGCCGTCCACACCGCAATAAACCCCCATAATACCCATACATCATCAGAAGAAATCAAAGAATGCAAAACCCCATCACCCCTATTGTTAGAAAATTAAGACATATTATAATAGCCGATGAACAGAACAGCAAGTCCGAAAAAAAGTTTTTCTGAAAAAGCAGTTGACGAATAGAGGAGGAGGTTATATAATAGAACTTGTCAGAAAGACAACAGCATACCCAGCAACACATACATATCATGATTCCGTAGCTCAGCTGGGAGAGCGCTACCTTGACAGGGTAGAGGTCGCTGGTTCGAGCCCAGTCGGAATCATAGCTTAAACCCTTGCGCAGTAAGGGTTTTTTCTTTTTATAGGGATTTTCGGTTTTATTAATGCAGTATATGATTTAAATGAAAACCCAAGAATAAAAATTGAATTGAGGAAGATAAAATAAAAACCCCATTTTTAAAGTTCAAAATGGGGTTATTTCTTGATATCATATTAAGTTGCTGCTCTATCTGCGACCTTATAAGTGGACTGCTCAGAAAGAGCGTATGAAGCGCTAGATACTCCAACAACACCAAGCAAGAGCGCTAAACAAATTGCAATTTTACATTTTTTCATTTAAATGTTTCCCCCTTTGAATTTGTTTGCGTGCTTCAATTGCCATTTGATAAAAATCGACCGCATCATGTCTGTCTTCTTTGTTGGTCAAAAAATCAGCAACAGCAACAGCGTATTCTTCCATATCACCGTAAAGGTTTTTCTCTTCGAAGAACTTGAACACTTCTCTAAGTGTTTGTAAGTCGAATGATAAATAAAGGCCTTTAACCAGTTTTAATTTCTCGGTTACTTCCTGGTTGTTGTGTCGGGCAGCAACCTTCTGACCTTCCTGGTATAATTCTAATGCAGCCTTTAAATCATTCTTCTTTGCTTTGACATATGCCAGATTAAAAATCGCTTTGGACTCATAAATGTGTTTTCGATCCTTATGAATTTCATAGGCGATTTGAAAATGTTTCTCAGCATTGTCAAGTTCTTCAAGGTTATTATAACATAATCCCACGTTAAAATGAGCTGAACCAATTAAATGTTGCTCCCCTATTTCTAGGGCATCTTTTAAAGCTTTTTCAGCTGTTTCTAAGGCATCCTCATAACACATTTTATCTAGCCAGTTCCCGAAGATAACAAACTGACACTGGACCATTTCTTTGCCATATGTAAGATTACCCTGAGCATCTTTTTGCTCTTTAAATATAGAGTATGCTCGCTGAGCATAATTCATGGAGAAATGAGTCTCTTTCATATAGTAATAGACCTCTGATACTTTAAAATAGAACTCGGCCTTATCTGTATTTGCATTTTCATCTAATAAATCAAGATATTTTTCAGCTTCACGGTAATATGTTAGGGCAATAACTAAATCTCTTGTTCTGAAGTGATACATACCGGTAAAAAAATGATAATAGAACTCTATTGTATTCGTAAGGGATTCAGGGGCCATATTCTCCCTTGTCTTTTTAAGATCAGAATAAACACCATCTATATTTTTAACAGAGTCAGGTTCAAGATACGACAGCATTATTTCATGCCGCAGCTTTAATAGCTGAAGATAGACTGCTACTTTTTCATTTTTCTCCATCATATCGAATTCTTTTTCAACTTTTCTTTTCATTTCTTTGGCTTTCTCAACTCGACCCTGCTTTATGACAACATACCAATGATTAATGTCTGTGGTTACATAATGATATGGAATTAAATCCGAAACAGACAATCAAATACCTCCTTTTATTTACATATATTTAATATTATACCACCAAGGACACCCTCTAATAGAATCATTTTTTTTGAAAAGTCTCTCTATTTAGACTGATAAAGGTCAGAATAAACATAAATAAGGACCATATGGTCTGATATGACCCTTTAGCTTGCTTAAGAATTTATAGAAAGTTGGTTTAAAAGGCTATCGATGTCGTTTAATGATTTATAAATGACATCTACATTTTTCAAGAAAATGTTATAATGAGCTGAATTATTTTTAACAGAACAGGTTTCTCCAACTTTCAGAGGCAAATTATAGTCCTGAATCTTGATAACATGTGAAGGTGAAATAGAAATGTTCTTTACTTCAGCAGGTGTAGAGTGTATTTCATGAGCTGAAGCTACCCAACACAGAGTTTGTGTTGAACATGCTTGAGAGAGTTTGGCCATCTTTGAAGTTGAGCATGTGGGAATTTGGTAACCTGCACTTTATCCCCGAAGCTATCAAATAACTTTTCTTCATCTTGTTCTTATTTTCGCACTCATACCATAGATCAAGAATTGGAGTATTCTTTTGAATTTCTGCTGGACCGCTATAAAAAAATACGATCATATAGCAAACTCTAAGAATATAAAAATCGCTTTTTTCCGGAAGCTTCGGTAAAAAACGAAACTTTTGGCTCTAGGATTCTACTTTATAATGAAAACGGTTTCTTATGTAGTATACTTATACTATCTAATTGTTCAAGTGGATACTGACAGGAAGGATAGAAAAACAGATGAAGTACATGAATACAAGACAAAAAGAGATTTTGTATCTGTTGTTATCTGAACCTGATGACTATTTAGTTGTACAAGATTTCGCAGACAGGGTACAGTGTTCTGAAAAAACGATCAGGAATGATTTGAAAGCGATCGAGGATTATCTTAATGAATATTCTCAAGCTAAGCTCATTCGGAAACCGGGATTAGGCGTTTATTTACATATAGAAGATCAGGAAAGGGCCTGGCTAAGCCAACAATTACATACTGAACATTTTCATTCAAGGCAGCGGACTGATGAAGAAAGAATGCTGCATATTGCTTATGACTTATTAATGAATCTAAAGCCTGTTTCTGCAAAAGAAATGGCCGCTCAGCATTTTGTCAATCGATCTTCCATTAAAAAGGATTTATGTGCGGTAGAAGTGTGGCTGAAGCGATTTGACCTCACACTGGTTTCGAAGCAGCGGCTTGGTTTAAAGGTTGAAGGGAACGAAAAAAATAAAAGAAAAGCATTGGCAAGACTAGCTGATTTGATTGACAATACGGAGAGTACAAGCCAATTTATTAAAAGTAAGTTTTTAAGTTATGAAGTTGATTTCGTAACGAAAGAAATCAAATCATTACAAAAAAAGCATTCTCTCTATTTCACAGATGAGACGTTTGAGAGTTTACTGCTGCATACATTGTTAATGATTCGCCGAATCAAAATGAAGCAGCCGGTCTCGGTCTCCCCAAGAGAACTGGAGGCAGTAAAAAAGAAAAAAGAATATCAATGGACTTCTGCTTGTTTGCAACGGCTTGAGCCGGTGTTTGCCCTTCGCTTCCCTGAAGTAGAAGCCGTGTATTTAACATTACATATATTGGGCGGGAAAGTTCGTTATCCCTTGCAGCATAAACAGACAAATGACCATGAAAATGCTGTGCTTCCCAAGGTTGTAAGGCACTTAATCAATCGTGTTTCAGAGCTGAAAATGCTGGATTTTCATAAAGACCAGGATTTGATCAACGGCTTGAACATTCATCTCAATACAGTGTTACAGCGGTTGAGCTACGATCTTTCTGTATCCAATCCGATGCTTCATGACATCAAAAAGATGTACCCTTATTTGTTTCATCTGATCATTGACGTTCTGGAAGACATCAATCAAACGTTTGATCTTTATATCCCTGAGGAAGAGGCAGCATATTTGACACTGCATTTTCAGGCGGCGATCGAACGGCTGCATCAGAGCAGCGAGACACATAAAAAGGCAATTATCGTTTGTCACATGGGCATTGGAATGTCACAATTGCTGCGAACAAAAATTGAACGGAAATGTCATCAAATTGCTGTAGCGGCCTGTATCGCTAAAGCCGATCTAAAGGACTACACAAAAAAGCATGAGGATATCGATCTCGTTATTTCCACCATTGAGCTGGAGAATATGACGATTCCCCATATTGTTGTATCACCGCTTTTGGAGCCTGGTGATGAGAAGAAATTAAGTGCATTTATGCGACAGCTTGACGAATCGCATAGCCAAAAACAAAAAAACTTTCAGATGCTGAACAATACGACTCCATTTTTGGTTTTTTTGCAGCAAGAGGCAGAGCATCGCTATAAGTTAATTGAACAGCTGGCCACAGCTTTGTTTGAGAAAGGCTATGTTGAAAAAGAATATGCGGTTCATGCGGTTATGAGGGAAAAAATGGCGGCGACGAATATTGGAGCAGGCATAGCCATCCCCCATGCAAACGCTAAGTATATTAAACAATCAGCAATCGCAATTGCCACTTTAAAAGAGCCTCTTGATTGGGGAAGTGAAAAAGTATCGCTCGTTTTTATGCTGGCGGTCAAACATGAGGATCAAACCATGACAAAGCAGCTGTTTAGTGAGCTTTCATACCTGAGTGAGCAGCCAGCCTTCGTCCAGAAGCTGACGAAAGAAACAAATGTCATGACATTTTTATCTTATTTGGATTATTAAAAGCAGGGATTCCTTCCTTGCTTTTTTTGTGTTTATAGGGAAAAATGCCGTGATTTCCGGAACTTATGGTAAAAAACGCGATTTTAACGGCATGATTTCGGTATACAGTTGAGACAAGACCTTATTATTCTCACATTTAAGGAGGCTTCATATGAAACTGTTAGCGATTACATCTTGTCCGAACGGAATCGCCCATACGTATATGGCAGCGGAAAATCTGCAAAAAGCTGCTGACAGATTGGGCGTTAGCATCAAAGTTGAGACCCAGGGCGGAATCGGGGTAGAAAATGAGCTAACCGCAGAGGAGATTCAGGAAGCTGATGCGATCATTATTGCAGCAGACCGCTCAGTAAACAAAGACCGGTTTATAGGAAAGAAACTGCTGTCTGTCGGGGTTCAGGACGGCATCCGCAAACCGGAAGAATTGATTCAAAAAGCACTTAGCGGTCATATACCGGTCCATCATTCTGCTTCAACATCGAAACCTAACAATCAACAGGAGAAGAAACAAAATCCGATTTACCGTCATTTAATGAACGGCGTTTCATTTATGGTTCCTTTCATTGTCGTCGGCGGATTATTGATAGCGGTTGCATTAACGCTTGGAGGCGAAAAAACACCTAAAGGCTTAGTCATTCCGGATGATTCTTTCTGGAAAACGATTGAACAGATCGGCAGTGCTTCATTTTCATTTATGATCCCGATTTTAGCAGGCTATATCGCCTATAGCATCGCTGATAAGCCGGGGCTTGTGCCTGGGATGATCGGGGGATATATTGCAGCGACTGGAAGTTTTTATGACAGCGCAAGCGGTGCCGGTTTCCTTGGCGGAATCATTGCCGGATTTTTGGCTGGCTATGCTGCGCTTGGGATAAAAAAAGCAAAAGTTCCAAAAGCAATCCAGCCGATTATGCCAATTATTATTATTCCGGTGTTTGCATCGCTGATTGTAGGTTTAGCGTTTGTGTTTTTGATCGGCGCACCTGTAGCTCAAATTTTCGCAACTTTAACGGTTTGGCTGGCGGGGATGAAAGGATCGAGCTCGATCCTTCTGGCATTGATTTTAGGCGCGATGATCTCCTTTGATATGGGGGGTCCTGTAAACAAAGTGGCATTTCTGTTTGGGTCGGCAATGATTGGAGAAGGAAATTACGAAATTATGGGGCCAATTGCCGTCGCCATTTGTATCCCGCCGATTGGCCTTGGGATTGCGACGTTCTTAGGAAAAAGAAAATTCGAGGCATCTCAAAGAGAAATGGGGAAAGCGGCATTTACGATGGGACTCTTCGGCATCACTGAAGGAGCCATTCCATTTGCGGCACAGGATCCTCTTCGGGTTATTCCTAGTATTATGGCAGGTTCTATGACAGGTTCTGTGATAGCGATGATTGGCAATGTGGGCGACAGAGTGGCGCACGGCGGGCCTATCGTTGCTGTGCTTGGTGCGGTTGACCATGTCTTGATGTTTTTTATTGCTGTGATTGCAGGATCCCTTGTCACTGCTCTATTCGTCAATGTACTGAAAAAGGATATTACGGCGGCGTCCCCTGTGCCCAGCGAAGCTGCACCGGCAAGTGAAGCTGCTGCGGCAAAAGAAATACCGCAGCCAACTCAAGCTGAAAGCCAGAAAGCTGAGATAACCGACATCAAAAAACTGTCGGACATCATCAGTCCAGAGCTGATTGAACCACATTTATCCGGAGAAACCAGGGATGACATTATTGATGAAATGATCCAAAAATTGTCCCGCGGAGGTTTGCTGCTTTCAGAAAGCGGATTTAAACAAGCCATTTTGAATCGTGAGCAGCAGGGAACAACGGCGATTGGCATGAATATCGCGATTCCGCACGGGAAGTCTGAGGCGGTCAGGGAGCCGAGTGTTGCCTTTGGGATTAAACGATCAGGTGTTGACTGGAACAGCCTTGACGGATCAGATGCAAAATTAATCTTTATGATTGCTGTACCGAAAGAGAGCGAGGGGAACCAGCATCTGAAAATATTGCAGATGTTATCTCGAAAACTAATGGATGACAGCTACAGGAAGCGGCTGCTCTCCGTGCAAACAACAGAAGAAGCATACAAGCTGCTGGATGAAATCGTATAATGCGGGGGGATTTTCATGACGACTGAACCGTTATTTTTCAAGCCTGTTTTCAAAGAGCGAATTTGGGGCGGCACTGCTTTAGCTGCTTTCGGCTATAATATCCCATCAGAACAAACCGGGGAGTGCTGGGCTTTTGCCGCTCATAAAAATGGGCAAAGCGTTGTTCAAAACGGCATGTATAAAGGATACAAGCTAAGCGAATTATGGGAACAGCACAGACATTTATTCGGACATCTTGAAGGGGACCGGTTCCCTCTTCTAACAAAACTGTTAGATGCAGACCAGGACTTATCGGTACAGGTGCATCCGAACGATGAGTTTGCCAAAACACATGAAAACGGAGAGCTCGGAAAAACCGAATGCTGGTACATTATTGATTGCGAACAAGATGCAGAGATCATTTACGGCCACAACGCAAAAACAAAGGAAGAACTGATCTCGATGATAGAGCGTGGAGATTGGGATGAGCTCTTATGCCGCATAAAGGTAAAGCCGGGGGATTTTTTCTATGTGCCAAGCGGTACTGTTCATGCAATTGGGAAAGGCATTCTCGTTTTAGAAACGCAGCAGAATTCAGATACAACCTATAGATTATATGATTATGAGCGAAAAGATGCAGAAGGCAAAATGCGTGAGCTTCATTTGGAAAAGAGCACAGAAGTGATAGAAGTTCCATTTATTCCAGATCAGCAAACTGTTCAATACGCTCAAATAGATGGTTTGCTTATAGCCACATTGATTGAATGCGCTTACTTTTCGGTGGAAAAGTGGAATTTATCAGGATCAGCAAGCTTACAGCAGCAAAAGCCATTCCTTCTTGTCAGTGTTATCGAAGGGGAAGGCCGAATATTCTCCGGTGAGCATGTCAATACATTCAAAAAAGGAGACCATATGTTGCTGCCTTACGGTTTTGGGGAATATAAACTGGAGGGGCAGGCAGAGTGTATTGTCTCTCATTTATGAAAATCAGTGCTATTCAGTTTTTTAATGCTTTAGTTCAATCCCCAGCTTCAAAAGATGTTCGGTGGCTTCATTCAACAGATAAAAAATCTTAAATTTTTGGGAAATCTGCTGAAGGAGCTGGAAAATAAATGTTAAATCCTTTTCTATATATGATAAACTTATGTCAGAGAATGAAAAAACACGATTCGGTTGGTAGTCCGGATGCATGAATGATCATGTCAGTAACCTTCCCCTCCTCGGGATGTCCATCATTCTTTAGTATTTTGTTGAGGAGGGAATCGTTATGAAATTAACGATTTACTATGATGGTCAGTTTTGGGTAGGCGTTATTGAAGAAATTAATAATGGAAAGCTGAGAGCCTTTCGTCACTTATTTGGAAAAGAGCCAAAGGACTCTGAAGTATTAGATTTTGTTCATGACCAACTCTTGACTATCATGTCCAAAACTGAGCAGGAAGGGATTCGTTTAAAAGGCCGACACCAAAAGAAGGTAAATCCCAAAAGATTGCAACGGCAGGTTTCAAAAGAATTGAAGATTGCCGGAGTGACTTCTAAAGCTCAAGAAGCAATGAAACTAGAGTTTGAAGCAAGAAAACAAAAGAAAAAACAATTAACAAAAGAACAGAGGGAAAACTTAAAAGAAAAAAAGGAACTTCTCAAAAAGCAAAAAGCGAAAAAGAAGCATAGGGGTAAATAAGTTAAAAGCAGGCATAGAGCCTGCTTTTTAAATTGTAACGTATCTCCAATGCATAAAGTCTACTGATTTATGCTCCAATTCAAAACCTAACTTCTTTAAAATATTTTGTGAACCAAAATGATTATGTTCACATCTTGCTGTGATGTGGTTCACGGTATCTTGGCTTAATGCCCAGTTTATGATTTTTTGGGCAGCTTCAACACAATATCCTTTGCGGCGATGGCTTTTATTTGTTGCAAAACCGATTTCGATCACGCCATTTGTGTCCGGGTTGCCTAAAAACCCGGTTCCGCCAATAATTTCATTATTGTCCTTCTTTAAAATAATCCATGAATCAAATCCTTTTGTTCCATTGTTCAACTAATTTCTCACGGAAATAAGGGATGGCTTCAAAAAAATCAGAATTTGGCCATTCACCATTTGTTTCATAGCCCAGGTCTTTAATGGCTTGATGATCTCGTCTAGATGCAGCGTCTAGAAGGGGAGCATCAATCGTTTTTATTCGTAACCGATTCGTTTCAAGAAGAACCATACGTAATCCTCTTTTCTTTTTCTGGTAGTAATCGTAGCATACTACAACCTTGATTTGACTAAAAGCTCCAAGGACATACGGTTTATTTGAAATGAATCGCTTTATTGAAACTGTATGGCAATTGACAAAGTGAGATAATGCCAGCTATAAAACGGGCAGGAAAACGTGGTTCATGAAACGCTCCTACCCGTTTTTAAACATATTATCTTACCTTTTCGCAATCAGATAAAGCGATATGGCTCTTTGGGTTTGAACAGGATTATGGATGATAATCACCCATTGGTTTCTTCTCCTTGGAAAGCTTGCGATTGCATACAATGGAGCAGTATCCCGTGTAACAAACCCGCCGTTAATGACTTTGATATCACGACCCTCAAGATGACAAACAAGGTATTCACCAGGATCAATTACCTGTTGGCCAGTCCATGCGAAGGAATAAAAACCATCTCCGAGATCCTCGGAAGAAGATGGAGGGATAAAGCCGTCTACAGTCAGTGTGATTTCTCTTCTTCTCTGCCTTTCTGAAAAGTCTTGATGTCTTTGAGGGGTATAAGGATGTGTATAGGAAGGAATTAACGCAGGACCATAAAAATAATGATACAAAGCAACCACTCCTTATTTTTACATTCATACAAATTGTATGTGGGTGTATTTGGTTCATTCCTATTTTGTTGTAAGTTGACTAAGACTGGAACTGAAGGGGTGTGATGCTTAACTTCATGTTTTATACCCGTTTTATTTGCTAAAGGGCAGTGCCTTGACTATGCAGGTCAGTAGAATCTGGCTGTCTCTGATGATAGAATTTATATGTTGATTGCAATAAGAAGACATACACAAATGCAGGTTTTTTGATAGTGGGGGAAAAGAGTATGGCGAAAAAAATGGCAAAAACAAATGCGGTTCGTTTGATAGAACAGCAGAACATCTCCTATGAGTTATTACGTTACAAAACAGAAGGCGGCCAGCCGGCAGATGGCATCTCTGTTTCAGAAAAAATTGGTTATCCTATGGAGCATGTATATAAAACATTGGTGACAACAGCAGGAGCAAATCATTATTACGTCTTTGTGATACCCGTTGCTGAGGAATTAGATCTAAAAAAGGCAGCAAAAGTAGCGGGGGAAAAGAAAATTGAAATGATTGCAATGAAGGAACTGTTAGGGGTAACTGGCTATATTCGCGGCGGCTGCTCACCAATTGGCATGAAAAAACTCTTCCCGACCTATATTGATGCAGCAGCTGAAACTCTTGATTATATCATTGTCAGTGCCGGAAAAATCGGCATGCAGCTAAAGGTAGCGCCACAAGATTTAGCGAAAGCATGCGATGCAGCATTTGCAGAAATTGTATAGATCCGCACGCAATGAATTATAAACGAAAAAGCTTAGTCGCCTAGACTAAGCTTATTTCTTGTTCTTCTTCATCTGCCATTATTCTTTTTCAATCATAATAAAAATCTAATTCACTTCATGAATCCTTTGCTTTTTGAACTTGACTGAGCAAATGAGCAAAAAAAGAGTTGCCAGAACAAATAGAAATGAAAGGATCATCAACATACTCATGACTGGATAATGTTTCGCAGAGTAGATAAAAAAATCAAGCTGTGAAATTTGCTTGGGGCTAGTAATGGTGTCAATTCCATTTAGGAGTTTTGACATTTTAGCAGTATAGTTCCAATCAAACCGATCTGAAATAAGTTCACTTCCTTGATACCAATTGACAGCAGCTAAAAAAAGAAAAACCATAAAAGAAAATCCAAGCTGTATGACTAAAAATGTCATTTTCATTTTAATAACCCCCAAATCTATGAATCTAGAAAAACTAAACAAT
This sequence comes from Bacillus sp. N12A5, assembly GCF_026790125.1. Lineage (NCBI taxonomy): Bacteria > Bacillati > Bacillota > Bacilli > Caryophanales > Bacillaceae > Bacillus > Bacillus sp. N12A5. The sequence continues at coordinate 230,257 of NZ_JALAMR010000002.1, forward strand.
ATAACAGTAATATGGATGATTTTATAAAGGAAAATGTCTGTTTTTTTGTTTGCTTTTGGCTTATAATACCTGATAGTGGAAAAAGAGTTCAAGTTTATCGATTAGAGAACCGCATATATGTTATTGCCATTTTGCTTTTAACTTTGGCGAGCGCCCGAGAGTAAGCTGAGGGACGTACTTTATTCTCTATCAATTAAAACATGAAATGCGGACATGGTTTGTATCCGGCTGGACTTTATTTCATCATTTATGTTGTCTTTAAGTAATCGTTCGAGAAAGCGATGATATTCATGAACAAAGAAACCCTAAAATATATACTCACGATTTTCTCAATATGTGCAACCCTTCAGGAAACCGATCATATGCGTATTGCCCATAGCTGGATTTTGAGTGAAATCGTACGATTTTTAATTTGCACGGCTGTGTTTTTGATCATGACATTTCTATTAGATGCTGTTTTTCCAAACAAAAAAGAGTCACACTAATGTGTGGCTCTTTTTGCTTAACATCATCTCATCAATAACATCACAAATGAATCAATCATTATGATCAAAAACAACAGGCAAAAATAAATAAGCGAGTAGATAAACATATCCTTTGCCCACTTCACGTCATCGCCTGTTTTGAAGCCTTTGATGCTTTTTTTGATCCATATGCCCCCGAGAACCAAGGCAGCTAAGAAATAAAAAGGGCTTATCCGATCGGTTCCGAGAGAAAAAGGAAATAACAGCGTCACCGGGACAAGGACTGCAATATATTGAATCATTTTTATTTTCGTTACATGATTTCCTTTTACAACAGGCAAGAGCGGAACGCCCGCCGCCCGATATTCCTCTTTGCGCCTGATTCCAATCGCCCAAAAATGCGGGGGCTGCCATAGAAACATAATCGCGTACAACAGCACTGCCGTCATGCTGATGTCTCCAGTTACGGCACAATACCCCATCAATGGCGGCGCTGCTCCCGGAAAGCTCCCAATAAAGGTGCTCCACACAGAGGTTCGTTTTACCCATACCGTATAGATGATTGCATAAAAAGTAAAGGCGGCCAGTCCGAGAAAAGCTGTTAATGGATTGAGGGAATAGAGCATCGCAAGGCCAGCGATTCCTAAAATGGAGCCATACGTTAAGATCATAGCTGGCGGCATTTTCCCTGTGACTGAGGCCCTGCTGCGGGTGCGTGTCATTTTTGCATCTATATGGCGGTCAAAATAATTATTATAGACAGTGCCGGAAGCCATAACAAACGCGGTTCCGAGCATTGCTGTCACCATTGTCATCAAAAAAGCGATTCCTGTTAATGGTGTTTCTGCCCTGGCAAATGCGATCCAAAATCCGCCGAAGGCAGCTATTGAGTTTGATATGATAATGCCGGGTTTTGCAAGTTTGATAAAATCGTAAACTGTTACCCGGTTCGCAGGTTTTATGTATGACGTTTCAGATATAGCCGCAGAATCCCTTGTATTCTCCAAAAATAGACGCCTCCCCCAAAAACTGCATGCTTTTGTTATCGTAACAAGAGGGCTGTGAAAACGCAATTATTTCCTATATCTGTCATAATATTGTCATTTTTAAAACAAAAAAATGGGGAGCTGGACTGCCCCCATTTCGGTAAACAAAGCCTAGTATCCTCCGCCGTATCCTCCGCCATATCCGCCGCCGTAACCGTACCACGGGGAGTAAGGCGGACGCGGGCGCGGGTAGTAGTAAGGCGGACGCGGATAAAACGGGAAGAACGGATAAAACGGTCTTGGATAATAATAAGGCGGATAAAATGGCGGTCTCGGGCGCGGATAATAATAAGGCTGTCTTTCATCATAAGGTGTAATTTGATCAAATGACTGTTCGTTTAAAGGATAATCCAAGAGGAAAACCTCCCTAACTTTTTTATTCTATTTACCATATTCTTGATGTGAAAGTTGGGTGTATGTACATTTGTGAATTCAATTTTTTTTATGGTGTAATCCTTGAAAAAGGATTGACAAGAACTTCTAAATCTCATAGTATTACAAATGTGAAATAAATGTTACTTTAATGTTACAAAAATATTTCTAAAAAGTTATGATTCTAACATTGATACAGGATAAATCGAAACGGTTATGAAAGAAGGAATTTGTGTTGTTGGCAAAAAGAATCAAATGGTTTCATGTATTATTAGCAGTTGTATGTGTGGCGGGCCTTATCGGCTTTTTCCATAATTCATTACAAAAAGAAACGGTTATGAATAAAGTGAAAACGGATTCTCAGTATGGGAATGTAGAGATCGCAACGCTTGTGAATGACGGGAAAACTTTCAATTACGCGGTCAACTATCCAGTTTTCAAAAATAAAAAAATGGATGCAGTATTAAAGAGTTTTGCAGAGAAAGAGGTTCGCCAATTTCAGAAGGAAACAAAAGACGTGAATCAGGAACATACGACAAAACGCAACGAATTAAATGTTGATTATCAAATTGTCCATTATGCCAAGCAGACAGTAGCGATTGTATTTACTGAATATAAATATATCGGCGGTGCAAACGGACAAACCGTGAAAAAAACGTTTAACTATGATTTTAGTAAGCAAGCTTTTCTATCAATTGATGATATTTTCAATGAGAATGCTGACTATTTACATAAGCTTTCGTTAATTGCCTATCATGAGCTGAAAAAAGATAAGGACATTGCTGCAGATGATGCGCTGTTAAAAGAAGGAACGGCACCGAAAAAAGAAAATTTCAGCCGCTTTGCCATTAAGGAAGATTATATCGAATTTTATTTTGATACATATCAGGTCGCAGCAGGCCATCTTGGAGAGCAATCGATTGCGATTAAGAAAAGCCTTTTGAAAGACATCGTAAAAGAACAATATATGGATAAAGCAAAAAACAAAAATAAAATCAAAGAACAAAAGCCAAAGCATGAAGTGATTTCCTTGCCCAAGGAGGAATCAGTTGATCCAAATCAAAAAGTCATTGCGCTTACTTTCGATGACGGCCCGAATCCTGCGACAACAAATCAGATTTTGGATTCCTTAAAGAAATATAAGGGCAATGCCACGTTTTTTGTTTTGGGGAGCAGGGTTCAATATTATCCGGAAACACTAAAAAGAATGCTGAAAGAAGGAAATGAGGTGGGGAACCATTCATGGAGCCATCCGCTTCTCACAAGGCTTTCAGTGAAAGGAGCGTTAAAACAGATCAATGATACGCAAGACATCATTGAAAAAATAAGCGGATACCGCCCGACGCTTGTAAGACCTCCATACGGCGGCATTAATGATGAACTGCGGAGTCAATTGAAAATGGATGTCGCGTTATGGGATATTGATCCGGAAGATTGGAAAGACCGTAACAAAAAAACAATCGTTGACCGTGTCATGAGCCAGGCGGGAGATGGAAGAACCATTTTGATTCACGACATTTACCAAACCTCTGCTGATGCGGCCGATGAAATTATAAAAAAGCTCACCGATCAGGGCTATCAATTGGTAACGGTCTCTCAGCTTGAAGAGGTGAAAAAACAAAGAGAAGCGAATTAATACGAAAAGGCTGCCGCGGATATTGTCCGTCTGGACAGCCTTTTTTCTATTTAATAAGAGCCTGTGGTGGCCCAAACATTCAGATTCGGTCCTGAATACTTGCCGAAAGCGTAAGAAGTCCTTGGATCTAAATCATATACCATCGGTGTATAACAGGACTTTTGGCCGGCGACCGCTTTTCCGTTGCCGCCTGCAGAATCACAGTTATATCTCTTTCCATCCGTGTTCCGGGTAATCTCCGCATTAGCCTCAAAGCCCGTCGTCAAAGTGTTATTCATCGTGATTTTTGCCCAAGCCGTTTTACATGTACTGCTGAATTTGAGCTCGACCACTCCGATGACTTGATTATTGGCATTGACTAAGTTTGAAGATTTTTTTGTGGAGCCGCTGGACGCACAGTCATTGTAATAAGGGCTTTTTCCATCGTAGGCATGAGTTTCCGCATTGGCGGGTGCTCCTTTGACGGCAAAAATAAATACTGCTGCGAATAACACCAATGAAGCCTTCGTAAACAATCTTTTCATGTCCTTTGTAACCTCCTTAATATGGCAAACAATAAATCATACGGAGGAACAATCAAAACATGCATGCTTTTTTGTGAACAATAAAGGCGGCCGGGAGGATGGAATTCTTGGCCGCCTATTGTGTGAGGTTAAGCTTTTACATCAATGGTTTGTCCAAGCGTTGGATGCTGAATCATCTTTAAGGTTTGATCTGCATTTTGCTGGGCGGTGTCCAACATTTTTTTCGTAAGTGCGATATTAACATTTTGGGCAAGCGATGCTTGATGCATCGCAACTGATAAAGCAGGAATATCCATCGTTCCACCTCCTATGCCTTACCTATCGGCGTCTTTGTATGATTTTACAGTGGAAAAAGGATTACTTTTCCCTGTTGACCCTTACGCTGCGGCATATCATATGTATTTGACAGGAAGGGATCAGGATGAATCTTGTCATGGAAAAGACCTTTGAGCAATACGAAAAGCTGTTTTCAATGGAAGAACAGAAAAGAGAGGATGAATTTCGGTATACGATGATGAGGCCGTTTGAAAAGATGTGGAGCGCCATCCGAGTCCGCTGAAAGCAAAGGAGCCAAACGGCTATGATGTGATGATGGCTGTGAAAATGCTTGGATTTGGATGTCCGTGACGCTGAAACCGGGCAGAAAGCTCTAAAAATATTGAAGGAATCACATGCTGCAGAGACAGCTGAAACTGCGCTTCGGCAATGTATGCGTTTTGCTGAGCGGAAGCAACTGGGGGTGAATGCCGGCGAGATCAAATTCGGACTTTATATCGCTGATCCAAATAAGCTACAGCTGCAAAAAGGCTACTGCGGGTTTGGCGGGATACCGGGCTTTATTCATGTATGGATTGACCCGAACAGCTATAACCTGAAAAGGATTCCTTCAATTATTGCGCATGAGTTTCATTATAATTTACGGTTTTCGTATATTGATTTTCATCACGGCTCTGTGAGTGTCGGGGATTATCTTGTGATTGAAGGGTTGGCTGAGTCATTTGCCAGAGAGCTGTTTGGCGAGGAACAATTGGGTCCTTGGGTAACGCGTTTCGATCATGAGGATTTGCAATATTCCATTGATGTGATCAATGAGGTGCTGGATGTGAAAAGGCTTTTCGGAAGTCAGCCGTTATATGTTTGGTGATCCAATTGCTAAAGAGCAGGGCTTTGAGCCTGCAGGATTATCGGCATTTGCGAGTTGCGGTTGGCTATCATGCCGTTCAGTCATTTATGGAGCAACAGCAAGTCACGATAAACGAGGCCACACGCTTAGATGCGAAGACTATTCTATCTCAGTGCGGGCTGTTTTCCAAATGAAAAAAGCGTCATCTAGCGGCGCTTTTTTCTTCCCAAAACAGCAGTTCTATGGCGGCACAGGCGGCTATTCCGATTGTATATGCTTCGATATCGCTCCATAAAAAACCGTACCCCAGTACAAGTCCGCCAAGAAAAGTGTCTCTGATCCGATCAATCCATTCAGCGTGATACAGCTGGCTGCATTCAATGACAAAACAGAAAGAAAGACTGATCATCCCCGATGTCATTGTCTTCAGTTTCTGAAATAGAAACCCGCATCCCGTAAAGATCATGGCGGCCCACAGCGAGTCTCCCAAATACATGTTGACGGTAGCTGGAAGAATGTTGGAGAACGCTCTAGATCCCAGCCCCAGCCCGATGACCAGTATGGTGAAAGCTGCATATATCCATCGATTTCGATTCATTAACAATTGATACCCCGTCTCGGTTGATCTCCCATGTATTGTAAGGAATATATCTTTTATTTGTCCAATAAAAAAGCGGCTGAACAGCCGCGAAAGGGTTTATTTTGCTTTTAGGTTTACATGGTCGGCGGTCTGGTCCGTGCCTATTACAAAATGGAGTTCATATTGGCCTGTATCATATACATAATCGATTTCATCGGTAAACGGAACAGTTAACACTCGATTCGCGGGACCTAATTCATTTCGCAGCACTTCCGGTGTTACCCCGCCTAAATTAAGCTGCCGCTCCACGCCGGTTCCAAAGTAGCGGATTTCTGAAATCGTCATGTCCTTATGATAGGAAAATCCGTAGCCCGGCTGCCCCATATTCCAGTGATATAAATCAAATCGATTGTCTCCCCCCACTGGTCTTTCCGGTTCCCCTAATGCTGCATGAACATCGCCTTTTGTGCTTTTGTTAATGGTCAGACCCTGCACCTGCTGAGGCATTTCTCCTGTGTAGGCGGTGTTGTAGAGATTTTTGACAAGCTCGGCGGCTGAGTGATTCGTATCTTCGGAGATCGTGCTTGTTTGCGTTGCTGCTTTTGCGGGAGTTGAGAAGGACGCCGCTCCAAAGCCGGAAAGAGTGCCTGTCAGTGCAGCTGCCGCGGTTAGAATAGACATTGTTTTTTTCATGTTAATCCCTCCTTTTTCATCTCGTTTCCCGGTGTTTATGCAATAAAACATGAGAGTGCGCTTTGTATGTTTTATTGATCACGCGCAAGGGAACAGAATTAGGTAATTCGGTATATAGAGCAAGAAAGGGGAATGGAGATGGCTGACAAGAAAAAAATCACTATAAACGGCGTTGAAATGGAAGCATCCGAAGAACAGACGGTGCTGCAGCTTTTAAATAACAGTTCAATTGAAGTGCCGCAAGTTTGCTATCATCCAAGCTTAGGGCCGATTGAAACATGCGATACGTGCATTGTCAGCATCAATGGCGAGCTGAAAAGATCGTGCTCCGCTGAGTTAAAGGATGGGGATGTCATTGACACGCTTTCGCCTGATGTAAAGAAAGCGCAGGTCATCGGGATGGACAAGATTTTATATAATCATGAGCTGTATTGTACAGTTTGCGATTACAACAACGGGGGATGCGAAATACATAATACGGTGAAGGAAATGAAAATCAATCACCAAAGCATCCCGTTTGATCACAAGCCCTACCATAAGGATGAATCCCATCCGTTTTACCGCTACGATCCGGACCAATGTATTTTGTGCGGCCGCTGTGTCGAAGCGTGCCAGGATGTTCAGGTAACTGAAACACTGACCATTGACTGGGAGCGGAAACGCCCGCGCGTCATTTGGGATAACGATGTGCCGATCAACGAGTCGTCATGTGTGTCATGCGGCCACTGTTCAACCGTCTGTCCATGCAACGCGATGATGGAAAAAGGAATGGAAGGGGAAGCCGGATATTTAACAGGCATCAATAATGAAACCCTGCGTCCGATGATCGAGATCACAAAAGGCGTAGAGACAGGTTACGGCTCGATTCTTGCCATTTCTGATATGGAATCGGCCATGCGTGATGAACGAATCAAAAAAACGAAAACCGTCTGCACGTATTGCGGCGTCGGCTGCAGCTTTGATGTCTGGACAAAGGGAAGAGACATTCTGAAAGTAGAGCCGCAGGAGGAGGCGCCAGCCAACGGTATTTCTACCTGTGTAAAAGGGAAGTTCGGCTGGGATTTCGTCAACAGTGAGGAACGCCTGACAAAGCCGCTGATCCGGGAAGGCGATCATTTCCGTGAAGCAGAGTGGGAGGAGGCGTTATCGCTGATCGCCAGCAAGTTCACCGAATTAAAAGATACCTTTGGTCCGGATTCACTTGCTTTTATTACATCGTCTAAATGTACAAACGAGGAATCCTATCTCATGCAAAAGCTGGCCAGAGGGATCATCGGCACAAATAATGTGGACAACTGCTCGCGCTATTGCCAATCTCCTGCGACTGCCGGCCTGTTCCGGACAGTGGGCTATGGCGGTGATTCAGGATCAATTACAGATATCGCGCAAGCGGATCTGGTTTTGATTATCGGTTCGAACACATCTGAGTCGCATCCGGTCTTGTCCACTCGGATTAAACGGGCTCATAAGCTGAGAGGGCAGAAAGTGATTGTCGCCGATATCAGAAAACACGAAATGGCAGAGCGCTCTGATTTATTTGTCCAGCCGCGTGCCGGATCAGATATCGTCTGGCTGAATGCGATCGCCAAATATTTAATTGAAAACGGCAAGGCCGATGAACGCTTTTTGCAGGAAAGAGTGAATGGCCGGGATGAATATGTAAAAAGCCTGGCGCCGTACACACTTGAATATGCCGAGGAGAAAACCGGAATCGATCAAGAAACCCTTATCCAAATGGCGGAGATGATTGGCCAAGCTGACAGTGTGTGCGCATTGTGGGCGATGGGCGTGACACAGCATATTGGCGGAAGCGACACGAGCACGGCAATCTCTAATCTGCTGCTTGTGACAGGAAACTACGGAAAACCGGGAGCGGGCTCATACCCATTGCGCGGCCATAACAACGTACAGGGAGCGAGTGACTTCGGAAGCATGCCTGACAGACTGCCGGGCTATGAAAAAGTGACGGACGAACAAGTCCGCCAAAAATACGAGCAGGCGTGGGGTGTGCCGCTGCCGAAGGAGCCGGGCATGACCAATCACGAGATGATTGAAAAAATCCATTCCGGCCAGTTGAAAGCAATGTATGTAAAAGGTGAAGAAATGGGACTGGTCGATTCCAATATTAATCATGTACATTCCGCCTTTGAAAAGCTTGATTTCTTTGTGGTGCAGGACATTTTCCTTTCACGTACAGCCGAGTTTGCTGATGTGGTTCTTCCAGCGAGCCCGAGCCTTGAAAAAGAGGGAACCTTTACAAACACAGAACGCCGGATTCAGCGTCTGTATCAGGTGTTTGAACCGCTGGGCCAATCAAAGCCTGACTGGCAGATTATTATGGAGGTTGCCAATAAGCTTGGCGCTGGCTGGCACTATGAGCACCCTGCTGACATTATGGAGGAAGCAGCCAAGCTGTCTCCGATTTATGCCGGCGTCACCTATGAACGGCTTGAAGGCTACAATTCCCTGCAATGGCCTGTAAGCGCTGATGGAAAGGATTCGCCTTTGCTCTTTACCGAGCGCTTTCCTTTCCCGGACGGAAAAGCCATTCTTTATCCTGTTCAGTGGACGGAGCCTGAAGAGTTCGGCGAGGAATATGATATCCATGTCAACAATGGGCGGCTCTTGGAGCACTTCCACGAGGGGAACCTGACCTACAAATCAAAAGGGATTTCCGAGAAAACACCGGAAGTGTTCCTAGAAATTTCTCCTGAGCTTGCGGCAGAAAGAGGGATTCAGGACGGAACCCTTGTCAGACTCACATCGCCTTTTGGAAATGTCAAAGTGAAGTGCTTGATCACTGATCGTGTCAAAGGGAAGGAAGTATACCTGCCCATGAATGATTCAGGGGAAGCGGCGATCAACCTGTTAACAGGCAGCCATGCCGATAAGGATACTGATACGCCTGCTTACAAAGAAACATCAGCCAAAATGGAAATTTTGAAGCGCGACGGGAACAATCCACTGCCTAAGATCAATCACCGCAATGGCAATCCGCAGCCGCAAATCGGTGTGCAGGTACAAAAGAAATGGGCGAGGAAGGATTATATTTTCCCTGGTGACGCCGTGAAAAGGGGGATTGGGCACCATGGCTAAAGCGATTAAACGAATTCAAAAAATCGAGGTAACCGAAGAGGATCAGCGAAAGCGTGATTTGAGGGAAATTGAAGATGCTCTAGTTGACCATAAAGAAGCGATTCTCGAAACCTTGCATATGCTCGGCCATATGAACGAGCGCGGCGTGCTGCCATTGCTGCGCGGCCTTTTTGGCCAAGGAGATAAAGTTCTTGACATCTTAGTGAAAAAGGCTGATACAGAGGAAACGGCCAACACATTGAAAAATCTATTGCTTCTGTTTGGAACCCTCGGCATGCTGGACGTGAAACAGCTGGAGCCTCTCATTTTGAAAGTGAATGCGGGAGTGGCAAACGCGGTGGAGCAGAAGGACAGGGAAGAAAAGACAGGGTATTTTGATATCATCCGTTCGCTCAAAGACCCGGAAATCAACAAATCAATTACACTGCTCTTTTCCTTTTTAAAAGGAATGGGACAAGATACAAAGGAGCTAGAACGCACGACGCAGCCTCCAGAACACCAAAAACATCATCAGGAACCCCGCGCAAAAAGGGGGATGAATAAGCGAGATTGACCACCCGCCCGAGCCGGCTTCAGCCAGCTCGGGTTTTTTGATGAAAAGGCCTAATGGACTAGTCGAAAATGTTCAAATACTAGAAATTAGTAAGTTTGTGATGAATGAGATAAAAATAATCGTTACTTTCTTACCTGTTAAGAAAAGGAAAAATCTGATTATAATAGAAATCGATTACTTTAGATGGGGGAACAGTCATGAAAAAAGTCTTATTACTACTGTTTGTCTTGACGATCGGGTTAGCGCTTTCTGCGTGCAGCCAATCGAGCGATGCGTCAGAGAAGGAAAAACCGAAAGAAAAAAAATCACAAGAAGAGCTTGAAAAGGAACTTGATAAGGAATTGAAAGAAGGCGGTGAGCCGAAGACCAAAAAAGATGATCAAATACATAAAATAGGAGAAACATTTAAAGCAGGACATACGAATTTTACAGTGAATAAAGTTGATAGAGTGCAAAAAGGTGAATATATGAATGTTGGCGGAGCTGTAAATGAGGAGACAAAAACAATAAAAGATGATGAGGAACGGCTTATTATAGAAGTTACGATGGAAAATATAGGGAAAGATTCAATAGGCTACAATTTTATCGGGTTTGATTTAAGAGATAAGAATGATCAATCAGTGCGGCCTGTTTTTTCTATAGAAGAGAAGGGCAGAATCCTTATGGGAGGAACACTAGTATCGGGGAAAAAGGTTACAGGTGTACTCAGTTATGTCATCCCTAAAGGAGAACAGAAACATTACACACTGGTATATAATCCGTTTTTAGCTGATACAAATAGCAGTAATGCAGAAGAGAGAGTAAAGGACGATATTGATTACTTGGTGAAGTTAGATTAGAAGCTAATTTACAGTTGCACGTTTTCATCTGTGGAAAACGTGCATTTTTTATAGCGAAACTTGACTTGAAAGGATGAGTGATAAAAGTGCAAGTCAAATGGCTGGAACGGGCGCAGCGGATTCGGGCGATCGCACAGGCGGGGCTCGCTTTTTCCAAGGATGTGTATGACAGAGAAAGGTACGAAGAGCTGATGAGGATCAGCGCAGAAATGATGGCGGATTACTCAAAGACGGACATTGAAGTGGTCACTGATTTATGGAAAGGCGAGAAAGGCTATCCGACACCAAAAGCGGATGTTCGTGCCGCTGTATTCCGAGAGAATCAGATTTTGCTTGTCCGGGAGATACATGATGAGCTGTGGTCGCTGCCGGGCGGATTTTGCGAGATTGGTTTATCACCAGCTGAAAACGTAGTCAAGGAAATCAAAGAAGAGTCGGGGTACGATACAGAACCGTCTCGATTGCTGGCCGTACTGGACAGCCAAAAACACCCTCATCCGCCTCAGCCTTATCATTATTATAAAATCTTCATTGAATGCAGGATGACGGGCGGGCAGGGGGAAACAGGATTTGAGACGAACCATGCCGCTTTTTTTCCAGAAGACAGGCTCCCGCCGCTTTCTCCAAAACGAAACACACCCTCACAGCTCTGCATGCTGTTTGACTTTTTGCGCCATCCGGACAAAAAAGCGATATTTGACTAAGCAAAAAAAGAGCCCTAAAGGCTCTTTTTTTATAGCGCAATATGTTTTTCGTTGGCAAGTTTCAGAAGGGTCAAAATAGAATCGGCTTGTTTATGGCCGAGTTTTTGCTTTAATTTGTTTTCTTCAACTAATCGGCTGCCATAAATCTCGACAGAAGCCTTGTCGACGACAGTATGCCAGTTTTCCTGCTTTTTTCCCTCAACAAGCGGTTTTCCGTGTCTCTCAGAAAAAGAGAACACAAATAATACAAATGCAAGTGAAAGTAGGATGCCGACAACTTGTTTTTTGAAATTGGTCTGTGCTGCCATGTTGTTCTCTCCTTCACCTTTTACCTTCTATTTAATCATAGATCCAGCTTATTTTACATAATGGGAAAGTCATTTTTGGAGTTAGTGCATTTGGTTGAAAACAGGGATATTTTTTGAGCGGAGCGGTGTAATTGAATGCATATTGGATTTGTGTGCTTATGCCTAAGGTCACGTTGTGAGCCAAAACAGCAGTGCAGAATAGAAAAAAATTGAAAGATTATGGTAAGATGAACGAAATTCGAGGGGGAATATATGATGCCTGCATCGGACATCATGATCGCCTGCCTGCTGTTATTGATCTGTCTATATTTGATTGTCCCTCTCTTTTTCGAAAGCGGGAGGTGAAGAAAGACGTCAATTGCTGAATTCTTTCAAGGGAGTGACAATACATGAATGTGTTAAACCGACGGCAAGCCTTGCAGCGAGCGCTGCTTAATGGAAAAAACAAACAGGATGCATATCATCCGTTTCCATGGTACGAATCGATGAGAAAGGAAGCGCCTGTTTCCTATGATGAAGAAAATCAAGTGTGGAGCGTTTTTCTTTATGATGATGTCAAAAAAGTTATTGGGGATAAAGAGGTGTTTTCCAGTTATATGCCGCAGCAGTCAAGCGTTATTGGGAATTCCATCATAAATATGGACCCGCCAAGGCATACGCAAATCCGTTCTGTTGTGAATAAAGCGTTCACACCGCGTGTGATGAAGCAATGGGAACCGAGAATTCAGGAAATCACAGATGAACTGATTCAAAAATGTCAGGGGCGAAGCGAGTTTGACCTTGTTCATGATTTTTCATACCCGCTTCCGGTTATCGTGATATCTGAGCTGCTGGGAGTGCCTTCAGAGCATATGGATCAGTTCAAAGCATGGTCTGATCTTCTGGTCAGCACACCGAAGGATCTGAGTGAAGAAGCTGAAAAAGCCTTTTTGGAAGAACGAAACAAGTGTGAGGAAGAACTGGCGGCGTTTTTTGCCGGCATCATAGAAGAAAAGCGAAACAAACCGGCACAGGACATCATTTCAATTTTGGTGAAAGCGGAAGAAACAGGCGAGAAGCTGTCAGGTGAAGAGCTGATTCCGTTTTGTACACTGCTGCTGGTGGCCGGGAATGAAACCACAACAAACCTGATTTCAAATGCGATGTACAGCATATTGGAAACGCCGGATATCTACGATGAACTGCGCAGCCATCCTGAACTGGTGCCTCAGGCAGTGGAAGAAACCCTGCGTTTCAGGGCGCCGGCACCGGTTTTGAGGCGCATTGCCAAGCGGGATACGGAGATCGGAGGGCATCTGATTAAAGAAGGTGATATGGTTCTGGCCTTTGTGGCATCAGCAAATCGTGATGAATCGAAGTTTGACAGGGCGCACACGTTTGATATCCGCCGCCACCCCAATCCGCATATTGCGTTTGGCCATGGCATTCATTTTTGTCTTGGGGCACCGCTTGCCCGTCTTGAAGCAACGATCGCTTTAACGTCTTTGATTACTGCTTTTCCGCATATGGAGTGCGTCAGTATCACTCCGATTGAAAACAGCGTGATATACGGATTAAAGAGCTTCCGTGTGAAAATGTAATAGATAAGGAGAATGGAGATTTATGAAAAAATACCATATTTCGATGATTAATATCCCGGCGTACGGACATGTCAATCCTACGCTCGCTTTAGTAGAGAAGCTTTGTGAGAAAGGGCATCGCGTCACGTATGCGACGACTGAGGAGTTCGCATCTGCTGTTCAGCAAGCCGGTGCAGAAGCATTGATCTATCATACATCCCTGAATATTGATCCTAAGCAAATCAGGGAGCTGATGGAAAAAAATGAAACACCAATCAGTCTATTAAAAGAATCACTAAGCATTCTGCCGCAGCTTGAGGCGTTATATCAGAATGATCATCCTGATCTGATTGTCTATGATTTTATTGCGCTAGCGGGAAAATTGTTTGCTGACAAGCTTCATGTACCGGTCATCAAGCTCTGTTCCTCATATGCCCAAAATGAATCCTTTCAGCTAGGAAATGAAGACATGCTGTTAAAAATGAAAGAAGCAGAGGCTGAATTTAGAGCCTACTTGGAGCAAGAGCAATTGCCGGCTGTTTCATTTGAACAGTTAGCTGTGCCGGAAGCATTAAATATTGTCTTTATGCCGAAGTCTTTTCAGATTCAGCATGAGACGTTCGATGACCGTTTCTGTTTTGTCGGCCCATCCCTTGGAAAACGCACGGAACAGGAAAGCCTGTTGATCGAAAAGGATGATCGCCCAGTTATGCTGATTTCATTGGGAACGGCGTTTAACGCATGGCCGGAGTTTTATAAGATGTGCATTGAGGCATTTCAGAATTCTTCATGGCAAGTGATTATGTCCGTCGGGAAAACGATTGATCCTGAAAGCCTGGATGAGATCCCTGCTAACTTTACCGTTCGTCAAAGTGTGCCTCAGCTTGAGGTGTTGGCAAAAGCCGATTTGTTTATTTCTCATGGCGGGATGAACAGTACGATGGAAGCGATGAATGCCGGTGTGCCGCTCGTCGTCATTCCGCAAATGTATGAGCAGGAGCTCACTGCCAAGCGTGTCGATGAATTAGGCCTTGGCGTTTATTTGCCGAAAGAGGAAGTGACGGTTTCCAGACTGCAGGAAGCGGTGCAGGCGGTAGCAGGTGATCAAGAGGTGCTCAGCCGCGTCAAGAATATGCAAAAGGATGTAAAAGAAGCAGGCGGAGCTGAGCGTGCGGCAGCTGAGATTGAAGCGTTTATGAAAAAATCCGCTGTACCGCAGTAAACATAAGAACCGAAATCACATTGATTTCGGTTTTTTATTTAAATGTTCTTTTTCATCCCGCACCTCCGGCATTCTCTGAGAAATTTCCCCCCTTTTACAGAGCTTTTGAACAGGGTGTAATCACAATTGTCGCAGCGTCCGCTGTGGACGTCCGGATATTCATTAAACTCGTAAATGATCGATGTATCGTAGCCTTTTGTTTCATATTCTTCTTTTTTTGTTTCCATGATCGATCCTCCGTTCGTAAACGTGTCTGCTGTATATCTTACAGCAAGCTTCCGGCGTATTCAATGGATTTTAGAGGCTTTGGTTTATCTTGATTTCTCCTTTGGTTTGCGCCACAATAGCTTTATTACGTTTGTATACATAAAAGAATGTGCAAGAAGGAGAGGAAACGGGTATGGGAAAAGGATTACATGGAAAGCGCGTGGCGATCGGGGGCTCCCGAAAAACCGAAGAAATCAGCACGATCATTGAAAAACAGGGCGGAACTCCTGTCATCCGTCCTCTCCAAGGAACGGTTTACTTGGCAGAGAAGCAGGTGGAGCCGGATTTGAGAACATTTGCGGAAGAAAAAGCTGACTGGATCATTTTCACGACAGGCATCGGGTTGGAGACTCTTGTCGATATGGCAGAGAAAATTGGACTGAAAGATGAGTTTCTGCAGGCCATTCGCCAAGCGAAAGCGGCGTGCCGGGGATACAAAACGCTGTCTGCGCTGAAAAAGCTTGGGATCACACCGGAAGCTTCGGATGAAGACGGGACAACAAGAGGCTTAATCCGTTCCCTGGAGCCTTACGACTTTAAAGGAAAAACAGTCATGGTGCAGCTTCATGGCGAAAAAGCGCCGGCCCTCATGGCATTTCTTGAAGAAAAAGGCGCGTCTGTCCTGCCGATTCTGCCTTATCAGCACATCCCGCCGGAGGAGGAAACGGTGGAACAGTTATGCCGAGAGCTGATAAATAGTAAGGTTGATGCCGTTTGTTTTACAACGGCCATTCAGGTTCGTTCCCTGTTTGATTTTGCCAAGGAGCGCGGCTATATCGATGAAGTGAAGGCTGTATTCGAAGAGCGGGTCATCGCTGCGGCTGTCGGAAAAGTGACTGCTGAAGCACTGCGGGAAGAAGGCATCACGAGATTGCTTGCGCCGGAGATTGAGCGGATGGGCGCGATGATTATTGAGCTGTCCAAGTATTATGAAGAAAAGGAATAACGAGTACAAAAAGCCGCTTTCCAAGGGAAAGCGGCTTTTGTATGCCGGAAAAGCCGATTGGCTGTATGCTGGTTTTCTGTCTCGCTGTTTTGAGAATCGTTAATTTCCGTCAAACCATGCTTTGTATCATTGCACTTTTGTTTAATCTTGAAGTTCCTGCTAGTCTGTTGCTATTTAAGCCTCTCAGTTCCATTTAATACTGTCAAACTATTTTACTGATTATTAAAGCACTAGTCTTTCTATAGCAAATGAAGTTTTTTCTGCAATTCTTCTTTTATTTCGTGTAAACGCTCATCAACCGAGACCTGGGGGATTTTATAGCCAACGAAGAAAGGGGAAACAACGAATCTTGGTACGATTTTGCAGATGATATGATGATTTGCATGATAGAAAAATAAATTATAGCTTGTGCATTTATAGCTGAAATCTTGGGTCAAATATGTAACAGCTGTTTGAATGTAATCAGCCATAAGGTCTGTATGTTTCAGCGAGTCACTTATGATGATATTCATTTCCGTGAAACCCATAATCGGATCGCTCGACAGGTTGAATTCGGCTTTATTTGGATGCTCTGCAACCTTAATCCCTAGAAAGTTCTCATATGAGAGCGATTCCATATAATCCACATATTTTAATCCGACAATCTGCATATGGGCGTGTTTTATACTGCCGCCTGAAAGCGGGCCGTGGTTTTTATACAATATGACGCTGTTGTATTGAGGATCCTGTTCCATATGTATCAGTTTTTCTAAGCTAAACCGTATCAGCTTTCTCATTTTTTCATTGCTGTAAGTCGTGATATCTTCATCGCACTGGCCTGTCTCCACAATCAGTGTCTGATACGTATCTTGGATAGTGGGATATTTGTTTTCGAGCCAAATCATTTCCCCGTCTGTTTCTAAAATGCCGGTGAGGTTATCACGGTCACAAAAAGGACAGGCGTTTTGCTTGTTGACAATGGTTTCAGGTTTTTGTGCACTGATATAGCTGGAAAAATATAATTTCTGCATTTGATGTAACGACCTTTCGAAATTTTCTAATTCCTTACTCCACTTCAACATTCTATATGGGTTACATGAGGCTTGCAATATTTTCTTTGTTTTTTGTATGAAATAACCAAAAAAGAATTAATTTTTTTATAAAATAATTTATGTTAAATAGGAAAACGTTTCCAAAGGGGGCAAAACCCTTATTTTATAAGGTTTTTAGGGTGTTTTTTCGTAAGGCGAAAGTCTTTAATTAAAAATCAATAAAAATATAAATTTTTAGAAAATAGTTATTTACAAATATTCCCCTCCTGTGTATATTAGGGAATATCTTACTGAAAGGAGAAAACTGGGAGTATTTCACTACAAAAGGAGCGAGCAAGAACATGACTACATCTCATTTTAAAAAAGGTGTGCTTTTTTGCCTGATTGCAGGTATTTGTTTTGGAGCGCAATGGCCTGTAGCTGGAAGAGCTCTGAAACATATTGATCCATTCTTTTTTACACTGATACGTTATCTGATTGTGGCAGTCGTGCTATCTATTATTCTGTTTTTTACAGAGGGATCCAAAAGTTTTAAGACGGAAGGGAAACTGATTCCGATTTGGTTTTATGGGAGTATGGCATTCTGCGCTTATAATTTTCTCGTATTTTTAGGTCAAAAGATGGCGGGCGATAACGGCGCTATTTTAGGCTCTATTTTAATGGCCTTGATCCCAATGGTGTCACTGCTTGTTTTATGGGTGTATAAAAAGAACAGACCTGAGAATGTTACACTGCTTTTGGTTGCGGTGTCCTTCATCGGCGTATTGCTTGTTGTGACAAAGGGGGATGTTGCTTTTTTTGCAGATAGCAATAATCAGGCCGTTCCTATTATTTTAATGTCAATCAGTGTGTTAGCTTGGGTTCTTTATACGATTGGAGGCAGCAGCTTTCCGGAATGGTCATCCTTGCGTTACACAGCGTTGAGCTGTATTTTCGGAAACATCACATCTATAGCTGTTATTTCAATATTTGTAATATTAGGAAAAATAGAAGTGCCTTCTATTAATCAAGTCGCGGACATCAAATGGGAAATGATTTATATGAGTATTTTTGCAGGTGTTATCGGTGTGTTTGCATGGAATATCGGCAATAAAATACTGACACCGATCAACGGTTCTCTGTTTATGAACTTGGTTCCGATTGTTTCGTTTATGATTTCTATTATCACAGGCTATAAAATGTCACCTGTTGAAGCAGGAGGAGCTTTCTTAACGATCGGTGCAATTGTGTTAAATAATATTTACCAGAGACGGCGTTCTGTCGCGCCTGCGGTTAAGACAAGCAAAAAAGAAGCGGTATAACATCAAATCCAATAAAAAAGGGGTTTTAAGATGAGTATAAAATTAATGGATGTCACGTTAAGAGAATCTGTTCATGTTGATGGGGCGAAGATCAATTTAGATGCTGCCCGCCAAGTTGTCAGCGGACTTTCAAAAGCGAATGTTGATTTTATCGAAATCGGCTATGTGTCTTCGAACGAAGGGCTTAATCTACAAAACTACTGTCCGATTGAATACATAGAAGAAATGGCTTCCGTGATAGATGCGGAGTCAAGCTCACAATTAGTGCTCATGCTGCATCCGGCTCAATATATAGAAGAATTTCTAGATCGTATGAAGCATCCTTCCGTTGGTATGGTCCGTTTATGCATTCCTCTTGCGAAAACGGATGCTAGCCTGCCGGTCATCAAAGAATTGAAAGCACACGGAATCAATGTCAGTGCAAACTTAATTAGGGCAAGTCATGCTAATATCCAAGACATTATCGTATTTACGGAAAAAGTCATAGAAGCGGGAGCGGATTATATCTACCTGGCTGATTCTAACGGAGCTATGATGCCGCCAGCTGTTTCATCTTTATTTACCAAGCTGAAAGAACATTCATCTGTAGAACTCGGTTTTCATCCTCATGACAATTTAGGCCTTGCCTCGGCAAATGCCATTGATGCGATTCAGTGCGGTGTACAGTTAATTGACGGAAGTTTATACGGTTTTGGTAAAGGACCGGGGAATCTGTGCATCGAGACATTTGCAGCGATACTCAATCGCTTAGACCTTAGCAAAAAATATGATATTTGTGAATTAATCCAGTTATCAAGACAAGCCTATTCCTTATTCATCAATGATGCGTCAGAGAATACCTTCTTTGACAAAGAGGAAGGGATTTTGTCCGGTCTGCATAATTTGAATTTAGATGTATTAGACAAGCTTGACAGAATGGCGCAATCAAGCGGTCTCAAGTTATTGGATTTATTAGTGATATTAGAAAAGCAGACGTTGATTCATCGTGCGGAATTTGCGCTGAGAAGCACCGAACTGAGTCAAGTAGGGTGAGGAAGGTCATGAACAAACCGAACGAAAAACGCAGTTGGAAACTGGAGTTAGGAACCGGGGACAGAGTAATTTTGGTTTTGCCGAGAATGGACGCAGATGCATTAAGCCGAGAAGAATGGATGGTGTCACTTGCACCGTACATCAGCAACTATACATTTATCATTTTAGATGTCCCGGAAAAACTGATCCAAGAGAATCAGGAAAAAGATTCATTTACCGTCCCTGAACTGGCACAGTGGGCACATGATTATGTCGAAAAGAATAACATCAAACCTTATATGATTTGGGGCTTTTCTCTCGGTGGGATGATGGCTCAGTATTTAAGTACGTTCACTGCATATGAAGACACTCCCGTTTTATTGGTGTCTACCATGTTATATCCAAATAAAAAATTAAAGGCTGTTTTTTCCACATGGTATATGCTTTGCGATAAATTTGGCGTAAAAGGGCTTCAAGCGGGATTAGTGCCGTGGGTCGTCAAAGAAAGCGAGCTTCCTTTAATGCGGTTGGAGACGACAGACATAGAAGATGAGGTGATTGCCGTGGCCAAAATGAAAGCCGGCGTGCAAGCTATAATAAGCCATAACGGAAAAGCATATCACGATCAGATGAAGTCACCGATTCAAATCATTTTCGGAGAAGAATCGATTTTATTAGGGGAAGAAGAGTCGGAATATTTTGAAAAATATGTTCCGCAGGCGAACATTTATTTTATACAAAACAGCGGTATGCGCATGTTCGGTGAAAAACCAGAGGAAGTCAAACAAGTGATCGAGAAATTTATTGATTCACATTTCGGAGCAGAGGTGTAAAAACAAATGTCGAAAATAACAGCAGCGGTTTTACCAGGAGATGGAATCGGTCCTGAAGTTATAGAATGCAGTCTACCTGTATTTGATCGATTAGGTGTCGATATTGATTTAAAGTTTGGTGATATCGGATGGGAGTTTTGGAAAAAAGAAGGTGATCCAGTTCCGCAAAGAACGTGGGATTTAATTGAAAAATGTGATGTGACATTATTAGGCGCGATCACCAGTAAACCTCACGCTCAGGGTCTAAAAGAATTAGATCCGTCATTACAAGATAAAAACTTGAAGTATGTCTCACCTGTCATCCAACTGAGACAAAAATTAAATTTGTTCGCAAATGTGCGTCCTGCTTACAGTTTAGAGCATCAGCAATCAAAAAAGTTTAGAATGACCGTCATTCGAGAAAACACAGAGGGACTTTATGCAGGACTTGACTTTTCACCGATACCCAAAGGTTTATATGATTTTATTCAGGCAAACAAGAACGGACTACATCATTGGCAGCTTGACGGAGAAGATGCTGCAGGTGCCGCGATTCGTTTGATTACGAAAAATGGTTTAAGGCGATTGTTGAAGTTTGCCTTTGAATGGGCGAAAAAATACAACTATCAACGAGTGACTTGGTCAGATAAGCCCAATGTGATGAGGCAGTCCGGTCAGTTTGCGTTAACCATTTTGGAAGAAGTGGCGAAGGATTACCCGGAAGTGGACTGGGAGGTCCAAAACGTTGATGCGACAGCAATGTGGATGGTAAAAGATCCGGGACATTTCGGCGTCATTGTCAGTGAAAATCAATTCGGCGACATTCTCTCCGATCTCGGAGCAGGAATCATGGGCGGCTTAGGTCTTGCACCGAGTTCAAACTTCGGTTACGAGAATGCTTATTTTGAACCGGTACACGGCTCAGCGCCAAAACATGCCGGTAAAATGAAAGTGAATCCGATGGCGCAATTTTTAACCATTTCTCTTTTGCTTGAGCATTGCGGATTTATGGAAGAAAGCATTCGGATCAAAAACGCTGTCAATAAGGTATTAAAAGATGGAAAAACGTTAACGTACGATTTAGGCGGTATCGCAAGCACAAAAGAAACGGCAAATGCTATCATTCAAAACTGCTAGGAGGACTGAATAAGTGGACAACCAACAAATTATAAAAGAACTGAAATCGTTTGATACGCCGACGATTTCTGACGCATTGGATAGTTTAAATATAAACGGCGGATTATGCGGTATCATACCGAGAAACAAGTCTGCAAATATTTGCGGAACAGCTTTTACGGTTGAATACAGAGAACCGAACGAAGAGGAACAGCAAGTTGCTAAAGCAGCCGATTTCATTGATGCAGCGGACGAGAATTCAGTCATCATTCTGGCTAACAACGGCCGTGCGGATTGCACCGTATGGGGCAACATTTTAACCCAAATCGCTATACAAAAGAAAATCGCGGGCACTGTAATAGATGGCGCTTGCCGTGATATTGACTTTATTCGGGAAACTGAGTACGCAATGTTCAGTAAATCAGTCTATATGAAAACGGGAAAAGGCCGTACGAAAAAAAGAGCCCATCAGGTGCCTGTCACGATCAGCGGCACGATCATTCAGCCAAACGATTTTGTTCGCGCGGACCAAAATGGAGTGATCGTCATTCCCCAACACGTTGCCGAAGAAGTTATCAAGCGCTGTAAAGCAATTGAAGAAACGGAAGAGAAAATTAAAGAAGCCGTTTCTCGAGGCATCCATTTAAAAGAAGCACGTGAAACGTATAAATATCATCGTCCTTGGGAGAATGAAGTGGTAGCCAAATGAAGCTTGACCGATTTTTAGATCTTCATGTACACGCATGGCCTGATACGTATAATAGAAGATATACGATTTTTAATTTGGGTGAAGAACTAAAAGCGAACAATGGAGCAGCCGTTATGAAAAGCCATTTGATGGTCACAACACCGCTTGCCCATATGGCCCGGGAGATGGGGCTGCCGCTCTTTGGCTCTATTACATTAAACCAGTATAACGGCGGTATCAACCGATCGGTGGTTGAAGCAGCGATTGCTGCAAACGGTCCAGATGATTCTTCAATGATGATTTGGTTTCCCACTTTGACCATACCGTCAAACAAACCAAAAACAAAACAAACAACATCTCACCCTGTTTTAGCTGAAAATGCAGTGAAATATGAAAGAGTCAGCGAAAACGGAAAACTTCGGCAGGAAACAAGGGAAGTCATTCAATTAGCATCGGCGTTTAACATTCCATTAGCAACAGGTCACTCTTCAAAAGAAGAAGTGTATATGCTGATTGAAGAAACAGAAAAACAAAATTGTAAGCTGATGATCACTCATCCGTTTTACCAATGTACGAATTTTACTATAGCTGAGATCATCGACATGCTTTCTTCTTCAAACAACGTCTATGTTGAATTTGCTGTTTTAATGAGCAAAATTGGTTATGACCGGCACGAGGATTTAGTAGAAGTGTTGAAAACATGGGGAACGGATCGTATTTGCGTATCGACGGATTTCGGGCAGTTAAAAAATGGCACAGTGACTGAAGCATATACGGAATATTTGACAGAAGTAAAAAAAGCTGCTGAAGCAAACGGATTTGATTTTAATAAAAAAAGCGCTGATGAAATTTGTTATTTGAATCCAACTGCTTTTTTAGGTGTGAAATAAAGATGAGCCCTTCCCGAAAAGGAAGGGCTCATCTTTCTGTGTCATCCATTTTCCTTCAATTGCTGATGCACTGTAAATAATGAAGGGTATGTCAGTACGCTTAAGATCACACATGTCAGCGCGGCTGACGCCATTGTTGTAAAGACGATTAACAGCTGAAAACGTACCGCCTGAATCGGGTCCGCACCGGCTAGAATCTGGCCTGTCATCATGCCGGGAAGCTGAACAAGTCCGAGCGTTTTCTGGCTTTCCAGCGTCGGAATCATGCTCATTTTCATCGCAGAAGTAAGAATGCGCTGTATAGATTGCTTCGGTGTGCCTCCAAGAGACAATATTAACTGAATTTCTTCTTTACGCACGCCGACTTCAGAGTTGAGCCGGTTTAAAAACAAACTTGCGAGCACCATCGAATTTCCGATGACCATCCCGCTGATTGGGATGACATATCGGGCCGTAAGCGGGATGATATGAAGAGACAGCAGAATTCCCTGCGTCACAATTTCTACAATCGCTAACGCGGCGAACACCCTCCAAAACGAACCGATTGTATTTTTCTTTCGTTTGATCACATTTTGCGCTGCCACTGCCAGCATTAACAGCACCATCAGCACGATAAAAACAGGATGGTCTCCGCGAAAAATCAGCGACAGTACATAACCGATGATAAGCAGCTGTACCGCGGCCCGGATGGTGGCAATGATCATGTCTTTTTCTACGCCGGCTTTAAAGGATTTTGATAAAAACAAGGCGATCAAAACAAAGATCATCGTTAAAGAGAGGGAAAGGTAATCCATTACCGGGTTCCTCCCTTCAAAAATTCCTTGGCTGCTTCATGCAGCGGATTAGAGAAAAATGTTTCAGTTTCTGCAATTTCCAGCAGCCGTCCATCCGCCATAAACCAAATGGTATCGGCTACTCGTTTTGCCTGCTCCATGTTATGGGTCACCCACATGACTGTCCATTTTTTCTCTTGATGCTGACGTTTAATCAGCTCTTCAATCTCAAGAACAGAAACCGGGTCCAAGGCCGACGTGATTTCGTCAAGCAATAAAATAGAGGAAGGATTTGCGAGTGTTCTGGCCAGTGACAGCCTTTGCCGCTGTCCGCCCGATAAGTCCTTGGCGCTTCTGTCTAACAGCTCTGGCGGCAGCCCTATAAGAGAAGCGAGCTCTTCGGGGGAGTATAGCTGGGATTGATGCAGCCTTTGCACGAGACTAAGATTGTCACGCACTGTTCCGTCGAGGACGGGAGCCGATTGAAACGCGAGAGCTGCCGTTCGCCTCAGCTCATTGACATTCCAATCCCTGATTTCCTTTCCGTATATGTTCACTTCGCCGTGATCCGGCGTTCTCATTAAATTGCACATGGACAGAAGGGTGCTTTTGCCTGAACCGGAAGGGCCTAAAACAGCTACGATTGCGCCCTGTTGAATGTCTCCGGTGACATCCTGCAATACATCATAGGCTTGTCCATCTTGTTCATAGCTTTTTCTGACTGATCTAAAGGAAATGGCTGGTATGTTTTGTGTTTGATCATTTGCTTCCATTACAATAATCACCTTTCAGTATAAGTAGGCTGAACCTATATTTAAATATAACGTGAAACCGATGCCTTTTGGTAGAAAAAATAAAGGAGAACAGGCTTTCACCTATTCTCCTGCTCAAACTATGCGGTCAGGTTTGGCTGTGTTTTCTTTTTCGGTTTTCTCGGCTGTGAAGCAAAGGTATGTAATACCATCCCCGCAATAATAATGAATAAACCGGCAAATGATAACAGGGACGGAAAAACGCCTGACAGCAGAACAATTTCACCAAACAGCGCGAAAATCACTTCACCGGACTGAGTGGCTTCAACGGCCGCGAGTTTCTGCGGGTTGTCTCTTACCATATCAGTGGCCCAGAAAAATAAAACCGTCGCAATGATGCCTGAGCTGACGGCAACGATAAAGGATTGAACGGTTTGCCCTGCTGATGGAAGGCCGTCTGACCACCAGCCGTAAGCCGCCAGTATAAGCCAGAACGGAAGGCTTGCCAATGTCATTCCCAGCACGCGCTGAAATGTATCAAGCCGGCCTCCGTATTCTTCCAGCATTCTCCGGTTTCCTAACGGATAGGCAAAAGCCGCAATAACAACCGGCAGCACACTGAAAAGCAGCATCTTCCCTGAAAGCGATTCTGCATGCTGAAGCTGAATCAGCGCCGCTCCGATCAGGATGATCACGGAAGTGCCAAGTGATACTAGGGGAATCTTTTGCCGAACGAGTTGCGGACCACCCGGCATGTCTTTTTTGACATAGAAAAAAGGAGATAAGAGCACACCGGCTACAATGGTGATTTGCCAAGTTCCGGCTACAAGCCATCCGGGACCGTAAGCAGCCGCAAAGGTAATCGGCGCGTAAAAAAGCACAAAACCGACAAAACTCCACTTGATCCAAAAGAACGGCTTTTTCCTCATCTCTTGTAAAAGAGGAGCGAATGTCCCTCTCATGATGACTATCAAACATAAAAAAGGCACCATAAAAATAAAGCGCAGCGAAGAGCTCCAAAGCCAGCTGCCTCCGGATAACTCCATCGCCCTGTTTAAAATAAAGGTAACGGCGAAAAAGAGTGAAGCTAATATTCCGATAATGATTGCTTTCATGATATCCCTCATTTTGGCATTATTTTTTATACTATACTATTCGGTATTATTCAGTTCAATGGAATCGTGAGAAAAACATCAGGTTTTGCGAGCCGCTAGGTGTGGAAGACAAAAAATAGGAGGTGACATTGATGGGAACAAAGACACAGACGTACTTCTTTCAGGATGACGGCAGGATTCCGAATCACCCAAATTTTCCGCTCGTTCGGTATCAAAACGCGTTCAGGGATACGAGTGAGGCAGAGCGGACCGTCAACTGGCATGGCTGGTCAAACAGCTGGTCAGGCAGTGTTTTTCCATACCATCATTATCACAGCAATACACATGAAGTGCTGATTGCTGTCCGCGGAGAGGCCATGATTCAATTTGGGGGAGAGAAAGGGGCCGTCATTCCTTTCTCATCCGGTGACGCTGTCGTGATTCCAGCCGGAGTCGGCCATAAAAAGCTAAGTGCTAGCTCAGATTTTACCGTCATCGGCGCATATCCGGGGGGCATTCAGTATGATATGAAGACGGGAGAGCCAGATGAACGGAAGGAAGCGATGAAACAGATCAAGCAGGTGCCGCTGCCGGCGAAAGACCCGATCACAGGAAAAAGGGCTCCTCTTTTGGAAATATGGGTAAAGTGAAGGGGAGAAATTGCTGGATTGTCAATAACTAGTGCCAGAGAAACGATATGACACGAGCTCCAAATAAATTAATTTCATAATCGAAGCAATTCACGTTCAAATTTTGTTCAAAAAGTGTTATCATATAGAAGGTAATCGAATTGGAGTTTTTTGTGTTTGCTATTTTCAGAGAGAGTAAAGGATTTTGACTTATTCAATTGTTTATTTTTGAGATAAAAATAATACTGAATATGGCAAGATGAAAAACTGGGTAGTAAACATTTATTTTTGTAAATGATTGTGCATGAATTCACAATCCTTATTCTTATGCCTTCAAGCGTGAGATCAGGGAGAGGCACTACCCTTTCCAAAAAAAATCAGCAAACTGCTTATAGTAAAGGAGAATTGGATATGCCAGAAACAATCGATCAAACAAATGCGTCTGTCAGCCAAAGCCAGCAAGATCTTATTGATCAGCTATTAAAGCCAGAAGTTCAAGAATCACTGACTGTTTTAGTTGACCAGCTTCCGAAGCTGACTGAGTTAGTGAATATTTTAACGAAGTCTTATGATTTCGCTCAGTCTGTAGCAACTGACGAAGTGCTAAAAAGCGACACAGTCGGTGCGATCACTGAAATTCTTGAGCCTGTAAAAGAAACGGCGAAAGAAGTAGCTGCGACTGCAATCGAAGCAAAAGACCGTGCAGAAGCAAGCAACGAAACGATTGGACTGTTCGGCCTGCTGCGCATGCTGAAGGATCCTCAAGCTCAAAAGCTGTTCCGTTTTGCTAACAGCTACCTTGAAGTGATGAACGAACGCGAAAACCAAAAATAATCTCAGATACAAATTGATATAAAGGACGGAGGATATACGATGTCAAAACATATTGTCATTCTAGGCGCTGGTTATGGCGGAGTTCTTTCTGCTCTAACAGTTCGCAAACATTACACAAAAGAACAAGCACGCGTGACAGTGGTAAACAAATACCCAACTCACCAAATCATTACGGAATTACACCGCCTTGCAGCAGGCAACGTGTCTGAAAAAGCGGTTGCAATGCCATTAGAAAAACTTTTCAAAGGCAAAGACATTGATCTTAAAATTGCGGAAGTAAGCTCTTTCTCAGTAGATAAAAAAGAAGTTGCGCTTGCTGACGGTTCTACATTAACTTATGATGCGCTTGTTGTAGGACTTGGTTCTGTCACAGCTTACTTCGGCATCCCAGGTCTTGAAGAAAACAGCATGGTATTGAAATCTGCTGCTGATGCGAACAAAGTCTTCAAACATGTTGAAGATCGTGTGCGTGAGTACTCTAAAACGAAAAACGAAGCAGATGCAACAATCCTTATCGGCGGAGGCGGCTTAACAGGCGTTGAGCTTGTCGGTGAGCTTGCTGACATCATGCCAAACCTTGCGAAAAAATACGGCGTAGACCATAAAGAAATCAAACTGAAACTGGTTGAAGCAGGTCCGAAAATCCTTCCTGTTCTTCCGGATGATCTTATCGAACGTGCGACGACAAGTCTTGAAAAACGCGGCGTTGAGTTCTTAACAGGTCTTCCTGTTACAAATGTAGAAGGCAACGTGATTGATCTGAAAGACGGATCAAAAGTTGTTGCCAACACATTTGTTTGGACTGGCGGCGTACAAGGTAACCCATTAGTCGGTGAATCAGGCCTTGAAGTGAACCGCGGACGTGCGACAGTAAATGACTTCCTGCAATCTACATCTCACGAAGATGTATTCGTTGCCGGAGACAGCGCTGTTTACTTTGCTCCAGATGGCCGTCCATACCCGCCAACTGCACAAATCGCATGGCAAATGGGTGAGCTGATTGGTTACAACCTATTCGCTTACTTAGAAGGCAAAACGCTTGAAACATTCAAGCCAGTAAACTCTGGTACACTTGCAAGCCTTGGACGCAAAGACGCGGTTGCCATCATTGGTGCTAATTCTACACCGCTTAAAGGTCTTCCTGCTTCCTTGATGAAAGAAGCAAGTAACGTACGCTACTTAACACACATTAAAGGACTATTCAGCCTGGCTTACTAATCCTTTCTTGTGGATCAGACATTGCCAAAAGCGTTCCTTCGGGGATGCTTTCCGGCAATGTCTTTTTTTGTTTCAAAAAAAGACATTGATCCTAGAGGAATATAAAGGTAAAATAAGACTAAATCAAAATGTTAACGTTAACATTTTGAAATAGAATGAAAGACGGTGAGGACATGGAACCCTTTATGGGCGAAAATTTTTTGTTGAAAAATGAAACCGCTGTCAACCTCTATCACCATTACGCGAAAGACATGCCGATTATTGATTACCACTGCCACTTAAGCCCGAAAGAAATCTATGAAAATAAGACATTTCAAAACATCACGGAAGCCTGGCTGTATGGAGACCATTACAAATGGCGCATTATGAGAGCCAATGGGATTGAAGAGACATACATTACAGGCGATGCGACTGATGAAGAGAAATTTATGGCTTGGGCGAAAACCGTGCCTATGGCGATCGGCAATCCCCTCTACAATTGGACCCACTTAGAACTGCAGCGTTTTTTTGGCATTTATGATGTTTTAAATGAGCAAACCGCGCCGGCTATATGGAAACAGACGAATGAACTGCTCAAAGAAGAAGGCTTCGGGGCAAGAGATTTGATTGTGAAATCAAATGTAAAGGTCGTTTGCACAACGGATGACCCTGTCGACTCTCTTGAATACCACCTATTATTAAAAGAAGACAAAGATTTTCCTGTCAGCGTGCTGCCAGGATTTCGGCCGGATAAAGGGCTTGAGATTAATCGTGAAGGCTTTCCTGATTGGGTGCGGGCACTTGAAAACGCTGCAGCCATATCGATTTCAACATACGATGAGTTTCTAAGGGCGCTGGAAAAACGAGTGCGGTTCTTCCATTCAGCCGGCGGCAGAGTGTCTGATCACGCGATCGATTCAATGGTATTTGCCGAAACGACAAAAGAGGAAGCGGGCCGCATTTTTTCTGACAGATTGCGAGGAACAGAGGTTGCTGATGAAGATGAGAAGAAATTTAAGACGTATACGCTTCAGTTTCTTTGCGGTTTGTATGCGGAACTCGATTGGGCGATGCAGTTTCATATCAACGCCTTAAGAAATACGAATACAAAGATGATGAAGAGGCTCGGACCTGACACAGGCTATGATTCTATGAATGATGAAGAAATAGCCAAGCCTTTATATAAACTGCTGAACTCAGTTGAGATGAAGAACCAGCTGCCGAAGACAATTTTATATTCACTGAATCCAAACGATAACTATGTCATCGCCAGCATGATCAACAGTTTTCAGGACGGTGTCACCCCGGGAAAAATCCAATTCGGCACGGCCTGGTGGTTTAATGATACAAAAGACGGGATGCTTGATCAAATGAAAGCGTTGTCAAATGTCGGCCTTTTCAGCCGCTTTATCGGCATGCTCACCGATTCCAGAAGCTTTCTTTCTTATACGCGCCACGAATATTTCAGGCGGATCGTCTGCAATTTGATCGGGGAATGGGTGGAAAACGGCGAAGTGCCGCGTGATATGGAGCTTTTAGGAAGCATTGTGCAAGGAATTTGCTATGACAATGCGAAACACTATTTTCAATTTCAAGAAGAGTAAGCAAACGTGTAACAAAGTGTCCACTCAGCATCACTGAGCGGATCACTGCCCGAAAATTTCTAAGACACAGAGGTGGAAGATGCGAACTGAACTGGCAAATAAGGTTGTGTCGATCGAAACAGAGAAAAGGCTTTCATTGAAAGAGAAGATTTCCTATGGTTTTGGTGATTTTGGCAACGGTTTTATGTTTGATCTCGGCCAGATTTATTTATTGAAGTATTTTACTGATGTAGCGGGAATCCCGGCTGCGATGGCCGGAGGCATTTTTTTAGTCAGCAAGCTGTTTGCAGCGATCACAGATCCAATTGTCGGCTCATCAATCGATTATCGCAAAAACATCGGCAAGCGGGGGAAATTCAGGCCTTATCTATTAATCGGCAGCATCGTGCTTGCGGTGCTTACTGTACTTATTTTTCTGTCTCCTAATGTATCAACGACCGGAAAACTGATTTATGCATATGCATCCTACATGATTTGGGGCATCGGTTATTCGTTTGTGAATATTCCGTACGGCTCATTAGGGGCTGCGATGACTCAAAATTCTGAGGATCGCACCTCCATTTCGACTTTTCGCCAGATCGGATCACTTGGAGCCTTGTTTATCACAAGTGTGGCCGTGATGCCGCTGCTCGTCAAATTTGATAATCCGAAGGTCGGCTACCCGGTGGTCATGGGCTTGTTCGCCGCACTCGGTGTGCTATGGTTTTATATTTGCTACCGCAACTGCAAAGAGCGCATTGTGATATCGGAAGCGCCAAAAGAAAAATTAACACTCTCATCTGTCGTCAAAACATTTATTGCGAATAAACCGCTGCTGACCCTTGTCTTAATGACGATTTTTTCAATTTCCGCATACAACATCAAATCCGCTATGCTCGTCTATTTCGCACAATATAATCTCGGCAATGTTGAACTGATGGCTTATATGAACTTTATTATTATCGGTTCTTCCTTTTTGGGCGTCATATTCCTTCCAAAGCTCGTCAAGATGTTTGGAAAAAAACGAACGGCAATGATTGGCTTCGGCATCAGTGTGGCTGCGGATCTGGTCAACTTTATGCTTCCGTCAAACGTCTATGTGTTTACGATTTTGGCCAGCATCGCCTTTATCGGAATCAGTATCCCGAATGGCATTACGTGGGCGCTTGTCTCCGATATTATTGACTATGGTGAATGGAAATCTGGTGAACGGAAAGAAGCAACGACATATTCACTTTTTAATTTCTCCAGAAAGCTTGCTCAGTCCTTGTCCGGTTTTCTCTCGGGCATCGGTTTAGGGCTTATCGGTTATGTTCCGAATGCAGTTCAGACAGCACAGGCACTGATCGGCATCAAAGCGCTTCTGCTTCTGTATCCGGCCATTGCTTTGGCATTAGCAATGATCATTATCGGTTTTCTTTATAAACTCACAGACCAGCAGCATGCACAGATCGTTCAAGATCTTCATCAAAAGAGCTGACAGCACAATATAAAGAATATTTAAAATAATTAGTAAATAACATGTATTTGTAAGGGTTTTCTCTAGGAGGTGCCCAAAGAACTAGAAAGGAAGGAGGCACTGGATTGAAAACGGTAACGATATCGGCTGAAGAAGCAAAGGAACTCGTTTTGGAAAAGCTGACTGATGCACGTTTGAATGAACAAGACGCTGAAAAAGTGGCAGATGTGCTCGTGCACGCCGATTTACGCAGCGTACATTCTCATGGGGTGCTGCGAACAGAGCACTATGTGAACAGGCTAAGGGCAGGAGGGATCAACCCTGAAGCGCATCCTGCCTTTAAAGAGACGGGACCCGTGACAGGAGTGCTGGATGGTGATGACGGTTTCGGCCATGTGATTTGTGATATGGCAATGGACCGTGCAATTGACATGGCAAAGAAAAACGGTGTCGGCATGGTGACGGCCGTAAACAGCAGCCATTGTGGAGCGTTAAGCTATTTTGTGCAAAAAGCGGCTGATGAAAAGCTGATCGGAATAGCAATGACACATACGGACAGTATCGTTGTCCCGTTTGGCGGGAGGACTCCCTTTTTAGGGACAAATCCGATTGCTTACGGTGTTCCGGCTAAGCAAAAAAAACGTTTATCCTAGATATGGCGACATCGAAAGTGGCTTTTGGGAAGATTTTGCAAGCACGTGAAGAGGGCAAAGACATACCTGAAGGATGGGGAGTCGATGAAAACGGAGAAGCAGTAACTGATCCTGACAAGGTCGTTTCACTTTCAACATTCGGCGGCCCGAAAGGCTATGGACTATCGATTGTCGTGGATGTGTTTTCCGGATTGCTGGCGGGCGCGGCTTTTGGCCCTCACATTGCCAAAATGTACAGCGGCCTTGATCAAAAAAGAAGGCTGGGGCATTACGTTTGCGCGATCAATCCGTCCTTTTTTACCGATCAGGATGCATTTTTAGAGCAGATGGATGCCATGCTCGATGAACTGCAGGCGTCCCCTCCGGCTGTTGGAGTCGAGAGAGTGTATGTGCCTGGCGAGATCGAGCAGCTGCATGAAGAAAGAAATAAAATCCACGGAATATCAATTGCTCGGAGCGTGTATGAATTCTTAAAAAGCAGGTGAGTAAAATGAAAGCGGTTCAAGTGCGAAAAGCGTATGATCTGGTGACAGCGGAGATGAAGAAGCCGGTTCTTTCAAAGGATGATGAAGTGCTCGTCAAAGTCAAGCGGGTCGGCATTTGCGGGTCAGACATGCACATTTATCATGGCACGAATCCGCTCGCCACCCTCCCGAGAGTCATCGGACACGAGGTAACGGGACAAGTGGAGGAAGTTGGGGCGAATGTGCGCAGCCTAAAAGCTGGTGACCACGTGGTCATTGAGCCGATTTCTTATTGCGGAACGTGTTACGCCTGCCGCAAAGGGCGGCCGAATGTTTGCGCAAAGCTTTCTGTATTTGGCGTACATGAAGACGGCGGCATGCGGGAATATATTGTGCTTCCGGAAAGACAGCTTCACGCAGTATCAAAGGACTTGCCTTGGGAGGAGGCGGTCATGGCTGAGCCTTACACGATAGGGGCACAGGCAGTGTGGAGGGGCCAGGTGGAAAAAGGTGATACCGTCCTGATCCAAGGAGCGGGACCTATCGGGATCTGTGTGTTAAAAATGGCAAAGCTGGCGGGCGCTCTCGTCATGATGACTGACTTGAACAACGAGCGGCTGGCATTTGCGAAAGAAAACGGTGCTGACGCTATTGTAAATGCCCAAACAGAACATGTTGCTGAGCGGGTCCGTGAATGGACTGGGAATGAAGGAGCCAATGTGGTCATTGATGCGGTTTGCCTGCCGGCGACTTTTGCGCTTTCAGTTGAGGTCGTTTCTCCGGCGGGACATGTGGTTGTGCTTGGATTTGATGAAAGAGCGGCACAGATTTCTCAGCTGCCGATTACAAAAAAAGAAGTCACGATAACGGGATCGAGATTGCAGACCAATCAGTTTCCAAAAGTGGTTGAGCTTTTGAATGAAGGCCGGTTAGCGCATAACGGGCTGGTGACCCATACCTTTTCAGTTGCTGACGTTCATCACGCATTTCAGTTTATCAAGGAGCACCCAGATCAGGTGCGGAAAGCTGTCATCACGTTTGATTAATGGACTGATTCCGGAGGTGTAAACATGAATATAACATTCAGATGGTATGGCCGAGGCAACGATACTGTCACGCTTGAACACATAAAGCAGATTCCCGGAGTCAAAGGCATCGTCTGGGCTCTCCATCAAAAGCCTGTCGGCGGCGTGTGGGAAGAAGAAGAAATCAAAGCCGAGACCGAATATATCCAATCCTATGGTTTTCATGCAGAAGTTGTAGAAAGCGTGAATGTTCATGAAGCGATTAAACTCGGAAACGAAGAGCGCGGCCGGTATATTGAAAACTACAAACAAACGATCCGCAATCTTGCCAAATTTGGCGTGAAAGTGATCTGCTACAATTTTATGCCGGTTTTTGACTGGACACGCACGGACATGTTCCGGCCGCTGGAAGATGGGTCAACTGCTTTGTTTTTTGAAAAGGCAAAGGTAGAAAGCCTTGAGCCCCAAGAGCTGATTCAGACGGTGGAGGAAGCATCTGACATGACACTGCCGGGGTGGGAGCCAGAAAAACTGGCTCGAATCAAAGAGCTGTTTGCAGCCTACAGAACGGTCGATGAGGAACAGCTATGGGACAATTTATCATTCTTTTTGCAAGAAGTCCTTCCTGTTGCTGAGGCGCATGGCGTACAAATGGCCATTCATCCGGATGACCCGCCATGGCCGATCTTAGGACTGCCGCGCATTATCACAGGGGAGGCAAGCTATAAGAAGCTGCGGGCGATATCAGATTCACCGTCTAATTGCATCACCCTTTGTACAGGTTCAATGGGAGCCAATCCCGCAAACGACATGGTGGAGATCGCTAAGACGTATGCAGGCATTGCTCCATTTTCACATATTCGGAATGTAAAAATTTTTGAGAATGGCAATTTTATTGAAACATCTCATCTGACGAAAGACGGTTCGATCAACATTCAAGGCGTGATGGAAGAACTGCATAAGCAGGATTACAAAGGATATGTCAGACCGGATCACGGGCGCCATCTTTGGGGCGAGCAATGCCGGCCGGGTTATGGCTTATACGATCGGGCCCTTGGCATCATGTACTTGAACGGACTGTGGGACGCATATGAAGCAATGGCCAAAAAAGAGGTGGAAGTATGATCCAGATGCATGAGAACTTGGCTGGTAAAACGGCTGTCATCACTGGCGGCAGCGGGGTGCTTTGCTCTGCAATGGCCCGAGAGCTTGCCCGTCATGGCATGAAGGTGGCGATATTGAATCGGACGGCTGAAAAGGGCCAAGCGGTCGTGAAGGAGATTACAGAGGCTGGCGGCACAGCATGCTCTGTTACTGCGGATGTGCTGGACAGGATGTCACTGGTACAGGCAAAGGAGGACGTCCTCAGCCGGCTTGGCTCTGTCGACCTGTTAATTAACGGGGCTGGCGGCAATCATCCTGCCGCGATAACCGATGTGGAGACATATGAAGAAGCGGGAGCAGGCCAATCCTTTTTTGATATGGATGAGGAGGGCTTTTCAACTGTATTCTCCACCAACTTCACCGGAGCGTTTTTGGCCTCTCAAGTGTTTGGAAAAGAGCTGCTGAAGGCGGATTCACCGGCGATTATCAATCTTTCTTCCATGAGTGCTTATTCACCCATGACGAAGGTTCCGGCGTACAGTGCCGCCAAAGCATCCATTAATAATTTTACGATGTGGATGGCCGTTCATTTTGCCGAAACCGGGCTGCGGGTCAATGCCATTGCCCCAGGCTTTTTTCTGACAAAACAAAATCATGATTTGCTGATCAATCAAGACGGAACCTTAACCAGCCGATCTCACAAAATTATTGCGGGAACACCGATGAAGCGCTTTGGAAAACCGGAGGACTTGCTCGGCACGCTGCTTTGGCTTGCGGATGAATCCTATTCCGGTTTTATCACCGGGATCACCGTTCCTGTCGATGGAGGATTTATGGCTTATTCAGGCGTATAACGAAATCGGAGCAACAGAAACTGAACCAACATAGGGGTGAGGTTGAGATGTTTTCAAAAGATAAGCTTCCCATTATCCTTTTTTTGTTCCTGGCAGGAGTGATTAATTACCTGGATCGCTCGGCGCTTTCCATTGCAGCTCCTTTTATTCAGGATGATCTCACATTGTCTGCTACGCAAATGGGCTTGATTTTCAGCAGTTTTTCGATTGGCTATGCCATTTTTAATTTTCTTGGGGGAGTGGCATCTGACCGCTATGGGGCAAAGCTGACCCTGTTTGTCGCCATGGTCGTTTGGTCGCTATTCAGCGGAGCAGTCGCCCTTGCCTTTGGTTTTGTCAGCCTTCTGATTATACGCATCCTCTTCGGAATGGGAGAAGGCCCGCTTTCTGCGACCATCAACAAGATGGTGAATAACTGGTTTCCGCCAACCCAGCGGGCGTCCGTTATCGGTGTGACCAACAGCGGCACGCCGCTCGGGGGAGCCATTTCCGGGCCGATTGTCGGCATGATTGCAGTGGCGTTCAGCTGGAAGGTATCCTTCGTTCTCATTATGATTATTGGTTTGATTTGGGCAGTGCTCTGGTTCAGGTTTGTCAAAGAAAAGCCCCCTGAGGCGATGAGGGAAGCACCGGCGATAAGAGCAGAAACGTCTCCCGGAGAAAAAATTCCGCTCACCTTTTATCTGAAGCAAAAAACGGTTTTATTCACGGCGTTTGCTTTTTTCGCCTACAATTATATTCTTTTCTTCTTTTTGACGTGGTTTCCGAGCTACCTTGTTGAAGAACGTGGATTAAGTGTTGAATCGATGAGTGTCATCACGGTCATTCCGTGGATTTTAGGCTTTATCGGGCTCGCAGCCGGGGGGTTTGTTTCTGACTATGTGTACAAAAAAACGGCCCGAAAAGGTGTGCTGTTCTCGCGCAAGGTAGTGCTCGTCACGTGTTTGTTTTCATCTGCGGTTTTGATTGGTTTCGCCGGGCTTGTGGCAACGACGGCAGGCGCTGTTACCCTTGTCGCTCTGTCCGTGTTCTTTCTTTATTTGACCGGCGCTATCTACTGGGCTGTCATTCAAGATGTAGTGGATCAAAACAATGTCGGTTCTGTAGGCGGCTTCATGCATTTCCTCGCCAATACGGCAGGAATTATCGGGCCGGCGTTAACCGGGTTTATTGTTGATCAGACGGGTACGTTTTCTGGAGCATTTTTGCTTGCAGGAGGGTTAGCTGTCTTTGCTTCACTTGCTGTTATTCGTTTTGTCCGTCCAATCATCGGCAAACCAGCAGGAACTGAAGCGGAGGATTCCGTGTCTTATTAATCTGGAAATAGAGTGGGAGAGAGGTATGTTTGATGATACAATATACAGTAAATAATCGCAGCCGGTATGATAAGGAAGGGAAATAGATGGTAACCATAAAAGATATCGCAAAACTCGCAAACGTATCCCACACAACCGTTTCCAGAGCACTCAACAACAGCCCTTACATCAAAGAACACACGAAGAAAAAAATACTGGAGCTCGCAGCACAGCTCAACTATACACCGAATGTAAATGCAAAAAGCCTGGCGATGCAAAAGTCACATACGATCGGGCTTTTCTTTACAAGTATCACAAACGGAACCTCACATAGCTTTTTTGCTGACACGATCAAAGGCGTCAATCAAGCCATAAGTGAGGATTACAATCTCTATGTACGCGGCATCGATGATCTGAAAAACTATGACTCCGTTACGCCGATGAGATATGACGGCATCATTTTAATGAGCCAAAGTGACATTGATAATTCTTTTATTTATCATATTCGGGAAAAAAACATCCCGCTCGTCGTGCTGAATCGCGACATTGATGACCGCAGCATCACGAATATTTTGTCTAATGACAAGGAAGGCTCGCAGGAAGCTGTAGAATACTTCATTAAGAACGGACATCAAGACATCGCCATCATCGAGGGAATCGAAGGCTTTAAATCCTCCCAGCAGCGAAAGGAAGGCTACTTAGCTGCACTGATTCATCATCATATTCCGATCAAACATGAATACAGTGTCAAAGGGCAATACGATATGGAAAGCGGCTTTCAAGCGATGGAGCGGCTGCTGGCGCTGCCAAATCCCCCAACCGCTGTCTTTTGCTCGAATGATGACATGGCAATCGGAGCGATGAATGCGATATTCGCCAAGGGCCTAAAGGTCCCTGATGATATTTCCGTAATTGGTTTTGATGATATTGGTTTTTCACAGTATATAACGCCGAGGCTTTCAACTGTAAAGCGCCCAGTAGAGAAAATCAGTGTACTTGGCGCGCAAAAACTATTGTCGCTGATCAGCGAGCCGGAAACAAAAGCAGAAAAAATTTTCGAAAATACAGAGTTCATGGTTCGTGATTCAGTGAGGCAATTGTCAACGTGATGCCCCGTTTTTCAGCGGGCATTCTTTCTGCGGAAAAATGTTAACGTGTGCATAAAGGAGAGGGAGGCAATGAAGGTGCAGAAGCTGAATAAAAACATGTACGATCACTATACACAGTATCCGGAAAAAATTCTCCAATTCGGTGAAGGGAACTTTCTTCGAGGCTTTGTCGACTGGCAGATTGATCAATTGAATCAACACACTGATTTTAATGGAAGCGTCGCAGTTGTACAGCCAAGGGGGTCAGAAAAAATCAAAAGATTAAACGATCAAGATGGCTTATACACACTTTTTTTACAGGGAATGAAAGATGGAGAAGCGGTAAACGAGCATATGATTATCAACTCAATCAGCCGTGGAATTGATCTGTTTTCTGATTATGAAGCTTACAAAAAGTTGGCTGCGAGCGAAGAGCTGCGGTTGATCATTTCCAACACCACTGAGGCTGGTATCGTATGTGATGAAAAAGACCGTTTAGAGGATAGGCCGCAAAAAACATTCCCTGGGAAATTAACTGCATTTCTATACTTTCGCTATCAGGCCTTTAAAGGAAATCAGACTAAAGGCTGTGTCTTGATCCCATGTGAGCTGATCGAGAATAATGGCGAAAAGCTGAAGGAAACCATTCTTCATTATGCAAAGCTGTGGAAGCTGGAAGAAGGATTTACACAGTGGATCCATGAGGCCAACACGTTTTGTAATAGTTTAGTAGATCGCATTGTCCCGGGTTTTCCTGTAGACAGCATTGATGAGATCACGGCTGATCTGGGCTATCAGGATGATTTGATTGTTGTAGGAGAGCAATATTATTTATGGGTTATCGAGGGGCCGGATTGGATTGGAAAAGAACTGCCCTTTGCGGCTGCCGGGCTCCATACAAAGATCGTAAGCGACCTCACCCCTTATCGGACAAAAAAAGTAAGGATTTTAAATGGCGCTCATACAGCAATGACACCAGTAGCTTTATTATACGGCTTAAAAACTGTGCGGGACGCTGTCGAGCATCCGGAAGTGGGGCGGTTTATCAGAGAGATGATTCATGACGAAATTCTTCCTGTTTTAAAAATGGAAGGGCTTTCTGAATATGCTGAGGATGTGCTGAATCGTTTCAAAAACCCGTATATTAAGCATTACCTGGAAAGCATAGCATTGAACTCCGTTTCCAAATTCAAAGCGAGAAACCTGCCGACTATTCAGGAATATGTTGAACAGAAGGGACAGCTTCCTGAACGCTTGGTGTTTTCGTTCAGCGCTTTGCTGTATTTTTATCAGGGAAACGAGAAATTGCAGGATGATCCTGATGTTCTTCAATTTTTCAAAGCTGTGTGGCATCAGGAGAATGGAGACTTGCTTTGTATTGCATCAAGAGTGTTAGGTGAACGGCGGCTGTGGGGGGCAGATCTCAACAAGATACCGAGGCTGACCGAGAGAGTTGCTGATTACTTGAATCATATTCATGAACTTGGCATGCAGCGGGCTTTTGAACAATGCTGCACACAAAGGGGAGAGGTACGATGAAGTCATGTATAAAGATTCATAAACAAGATAATGTCCTTCTTGCGCTTCGGGATATCCAAAAGGGAGAGCGGCTGAATGCTGACGGCGTGTCGATTGAAGTCAGAGATAATATAAAAAGAGGCCACAAGATTGCGCTGCAGCCGATCAAAGAAAACGACAGCATTATTAAATACGGGTTTCCAATCGGGCGTGCGACACAAGATATCTCGATCGGAGAGCATATTCATGTCCATAATACGAAAACAAATCTGTCTGATATCCAAACATACAGCTATACTCCGAGATTTGCAGAGAATCCATATTCAAATGAGAACCGGACGTTTAAAGGATTCAGAAGAGAAAACGGAAATGCCGGTGTGCGAAATGAATTATGGATTGTGCCAACTGTCGGCTGCGTCAATGGGATAGCTGAAAAAATGCTCCAGCGTTTTGTCAGAGAAACGGGGGATATTGCTCCATTCGATAACGTGCTCGTGTTAAAACACCAATACGGATGCTCGCAGCTTGGCGACGATCATGTAAATACGAAGCAAATCCTGCTGAATGCCATCCGCCATCCAAATGCCGGCGGCGTTTTGGTGTTAGGGCTTGGGTGCGAGAACAACGAGCTGGCAGGAATGAAGGAAGCACTGCAAGATGTGAACCTGAATCGGGTGAAATTTCTCGAATCCCAGTCGGTAACCGACGAAATGGAGGCAGGTGTTGCTTTGCTGAAGGAAATTCATGAAGCGGCAAAAGGCGATAGGAGAGAAGACATTCCGCTGTCCGAACTGAAGATCGGGCTGAAATGCGGAGGTTCGGACGGTTTTTCCGGCATAACGGCAAACCCGCTGCTTGGCCGTTTTTCAGACTATATCATTGCACAGGGAGGGAGCACGGTGCTGACGGAAGTTCCGGAAATGTTCGGTGCGGAAACCATCCTGATGCAGCGGGCTGCCAATGAAGAAGTGTTTCATAAGATTGTCCATTTAATCAATGATTTCAAACAATATTTTATCAAACATGATCAGCCGGTGTACGAAAATCCTTCGCCGGGCAACAAGGCAGGCGGCATTTCTACACTCGAGGATAAATCGCTGGGATGCACGCAAAAAGCGGGGATTTCACCTGTCGCGGATGTCTTGAAATACGGCGAAACGCTCAAGACAAACGGGCTGACGCTTTTGAGCGCGCCGGGCAATGACTTGATTGCTTCCTCCGCATTGGCGGCGGCCGGCTGTCAAATTGTTCTGTTTACAACGGGGAGAGGCACGCCGTTCGGCACCTTTGTCCCGACGGTGAAGGTAGCGACAAACACCCAGCTGTATGAGGCGAAGCCGCATTGGATTGATTTTAACGCAGGCCTTTTAGCGGAGGATGATGTTCATGAGGAATATGTGCTGCGAGAGTTTATCCAATATATGATTGAGGTGGCAAGCGGTCAGCTTGTAAACCATGAAAAGAATGATTTCAGAGAACTTGCCATTTTTAAATCGGGTGTAACGCTATAAAGAGAACAGGCTATCCTCCAAGAGGATAGCCTTCTTCATTAGATCAGTTTTAAGCCGCTGATTAAAATGATGGACGCCATAATAAATTGCAGCGGACGCGGGGAGAATCGAGGCGAGAGATGGCTTCCGATCAGCACGCCTGGAATTGAACCGAGCAGCAGATTAGCTGCCAGCATGTAATCCACGCTTCCGAAGCTTGCGTTCAAAATGCCTGCTGCTGTAACAAGAAGAAAAGCATGCGCGATATCGGTTCCGACAATCTGTGACGCTTTCATGTTAAATAAGTAAATCATAGCAATGGCAAATAATGATCCTGAACCAATTGATGTTAATCCGACGATAAATCCAAACACAACACCAATAAGAATCGTCAGCGCCCGCTTGTTTTCAAGCGGCATCAGCTGCCAGCGGTTCGGGCGAAGTTTTCGATCCAAAAACAAGCGGACGATGATTGAAATGGCAACCAGTGTTAACACATAGCCAAGAGCGTGCTTAATAATTTCTTCCTGATGCTGATGAAAGGCGGGGAACAAATGCAGTATGCCAATGGCCAGCGATGCACTCGGAATACTGCCAATGGCTAAGTATTTGACCAATTTAAAGTTAATCGTTTTCTGCCGCCAATGGGAGGCAACGCCAAACAGCTTTGTGATCGAGTTATATACAAGATCCGTCCCGACCGCGATGGAAGGATTAATTCCAAGCACAATTAAAAGAGGAGTCAATAAGGCAGCCCCGCCCACTCCCGTCAATCCGACTAAGGCTCCGACAAACAAACCCATCAATATGATGCTTACACTCATGATAAAGGCCTCCTGAAAACCCGACTATTTTTATCAGATTATATATGATTAGGTCATGTTAATCAATTAAATGTTTTGAATTTTTGTACGTTAGCTGCTTGAAATTTTGGTATGCTCAATATCTCTATTCATTTGCCCTATAATGAGTGTCTGGACGAAATCCAGAAGTGAGGCGGAGGCAAAAAAAAGATACCTTTTAACAGGTATCTTTTTTTCCTTTACATTACATGCGCTGCTGATAGAATGGAAGCTCCGTGTGGCCCATTTCCCGCACATAAACGAACAGGTTGCCTTTATGGTGAATTTCATGCTCCATTGCAAGCTGAAGCAGTGCGCTGCCTGTGACTTTTCTGCCGAAAACGGCTGTCAGGTCAATTTCTCTGTCCAGCTGCTCTTCAGTCAGCTGTTCAAGGATAGCGACCGTTTTGTCTGTATATGTTTTTGCCAGAACATTGAGATCTGTTTCTGTTTCTTCCTGCTTGTTTTGAAAAGGTGAGGCATTGCCTTCTTTAATGACATTTGCGAACAAGTGGAAAGACGTAAGAATGTGTTTGACCAGCTCTTCTGCTGACATTGATGTTTCTGCCGGTTTGTAGCTGTAATTTTCTTTGCTAATTTTTTCAGCCAGCTCATTGGTCACGTTTCGATGGGATAAAAAATGGCTGACAATTTGATTGGGTTGGCTCATTATGATCTCCTCCATATGTAAAAATGAATGGTGCAATGAAATCCTATATCAACGGTTATCAATTCACAAGCAATATGCTGTGGGATGAAACAAAAAGCGATGTCAATCGTATATATAACGTTCACAAAAGTTCAAGAAATGGAGATTTAACATGACAAACATACCTTTCATTTATCAGTACGAAGAAAAAGAGAATGAAAGAGCTGCGGCGGGCTACGGCACTTTTGGTTATCTTATTACACGAATTGAAGAGGCGCTTTATGATCAATATGGCGTTTTCTATGAGCTTTATTCGAGTGATGACCCGAATACTGAGTACTGGGAGCTTCTTGAAGAAGATGTCCGCAGCGGTTCATTGGAGACTGAGCATGTGGCTTATATATTTGAAAAGCTTGAAAAGAAAACCTTTGCTTACGATGAAGATGAAAAAGAACCGGATTATACCGTTCATCAATCTATAAGAAACAGCGTATATGCATATCCTGAAAAGGGTGTTGCTTTTGCCAGAATTCCATATTTTCAAGATGGGAGCATTATGAGCTTCGATTGCCTGTTTGCGGTTAATGATGAAAAAATGCGTGCATTCCTAGAGGGCGTCAGGCCGCGCCTTTGGGAAAAAAGCAAGCGGAAAGTGACCGTCTTTACGGATGGGGACGGCGGAACTTCAAAAGAACAGGAAGCGATCGTCAGAGAGGTTCAACGAAATCAGGTGATTATGAGCCCAGTGTTGAAAAAAGAAATATACCGTTCAATTGATCAATTTTTTCATAGTGATAAAACGTTTTATCAAACGTATAACATCCCTTACAAGCGCGGCATCCTGTTATATGGACCTCCGGGAAATGGAAAGACAACATTAGTAAAGTCGATTGCAGGCAGTATCGATGCACCTGTTGCCTATTGGCAAATAACAGAATTTACGTCAAGCGAGACAATAGAAGAAGTCTTTCAGTCAGCGAGACGCCTCGCTCCTGCAGTTTTGGTCATCGAGGATATAGATTCGATGCCGGAAGATGTGCGATCCTTTTTTCTCAATACGCTGGACGGCGCGACATCCAAAGAGGGGCTCTTTCTCATCGGCACGACAAACTATCCCGAAAAGATCGATCCGGGCTTGATGAATCGCGCAGGACGGTTTGACCGTGCCTACGAAATCGGACTTCCGGATGAAGAGCTGCGGCGGGAATATATGAAAATGAGAGGCTTTGACATCTTCCTGAATGAAGAAGAAATCAAAAGCACCGCGAAGCTTACAGAAGGCTTTTCCTTTGCACAGCTGGGAGAATTATATGTATCTTCTGCCCTTCAATGGCACCAAGAAGGGGAGCATCATATTGAAGCCATGGTAAAAGACATGACAGGAGAGCAAAGAAAAAGCCGGCACGGAAGCTGGATGGAAAGAAACAAGGTCGGTTTTCATTAAAAGAAAGCGCGGGTTTTGAAAAACCCGCGCTTTTTTGTTGCGGTTAGCCGAAATTCGACAATTGCGGTTATTTTGCGTTCTTCTTTTTCTTGTAAATATGATAAAATATGACATATCTCGGGTAACTCAAAAAGGGGGGATTAATTGAGGATGAAGCAGACGATTCCGTCCTCTTATGTCGGGCTTAAAATTAATGAATGGTATACCCATATCCGGCAGTTCCACGTTGCTGAAGCCGAACGGGTCAAGCTCGAAGTAGAAAGAGAA
Source organism: Bacillus sp. N12A5 (assembly GCF_026790125.1). Taxonomy (NCBI): domain Bacteria; kingdom Bacillati; phylum Bacillota; class Bacilli; order Caryophanales; family Bacillaceae; genus Bacillus; species Bacillus sp. N12A5. The sequence goes on from NZ_JALAMR010000002.1 coordinate 274,052, forward strand.
ATCGAGGATATGGAAGAAGACCAAGATTTGCTGCTGTATTATTCTTTAATGGAGTTCAGGCACCGTGTCATGCTGGATTACATTAAGCCTTTTGGAGAGGACACGTCTCATCTGGAGTTTTCAGAATTATTAGAAGACATTGAAGGGAATCAATACAAACTGACAGGGCTTCTCGATTATTACTTTAATTTTTTTCGCGGAATGTATGAATTTAAGCAGAAAATGTTTGTCAGTGCCATGATGTATTATAAACGGGCGGAAAAGAATCTTGCCCTCGTCTCGGATGATATTGAGAAAGCCGAGTTTGCTTTTAAGATGGCCGAGATTTTTTACAATTTAAAACAAACCTATGTTTCAATGAGCTACGCCGTTCAGGCGTTAGAAACGTACCAAATGTATGAAACGTACACCGTCCGCAGAATCCAATGTGAATTCGTTATTGCAGGAAATTATGATGATATGCAGTATCCAGAAAGAGCATTGCCCCACTTAGAACTGGCTTTAGATCTTGCAAAGAAAGAAGGCAATCCCCGCCTGATCAGTTCTGCCCTGTACAATCTCGGAAATTGCTACGAGAAAATGGGGGAACTGCAAAAAGCAGCCGAATATTTTGAGAAATCTGTTTCTATTTGCAAGTCGGAAAAGTTCGATAATCTTCCGCATTCTATCTACTCTTTAACACAGGTTCTGTATAAACAAAAAAATAATGCCGAAGCGCAAAAAAAGTATCGTGAAGGATTGGAAATCGCCCGTCAATACAGTGATGAATTATTTGTGGAGCTTTTTCAATTTTTACATGCGTTATACGGAAAAAACATTGACACAGAATCAGTCTCACACACCTTTCAATTTCTTGAAGAACATATGCTGTATCCTTATATTGAAGAGCTGGCGCATGATGCTGCCCAATTCTATATTGAAAACGGACAGCCCGAAAAAGCACTTTCATTTTATGAGAAAATGGTGCACGCACAAAAACAAATCCAGAGAGGAGATTGTTTATATGAAATCTAAATGGATGTCAGGTTTGTTGCTCGTTGCGGTCGGGTTCAGCTTTACACAGGTAATGGTCCATGCAGGAGACACAGCAGCCACAGAGGATAAAACATTTCATATTGCGGCACGCAATCAAACATAATGATAACAAAAAAAAGACCCTCAGGGGTCTTTTTTTACTTCAGCTTCCATTCCTTTATGGTCAGCTCAGAAGATCCGCCTGCCACCAGCGGATCTGCATGTCCGATTTCCGCTGCCTCTTCCAGCGAACTTGCCTCGATGACGTATGCTCCGCCTGTGGCGTCGCTGAATGGCCCGAACATCTTTAAGCGCTTTTCTGCCTGTAAGCGATCCAAAAATTCATAATGTTCGGCTACATGCCCCTGCTTGAATTGATTTGTTCTTGTGGTCAGCATTAAATATGTGTTCATGCTCTTCCCCCTCCCAATGAACATCAGTTTAACACTATGATCCATATAACGGCGACAGATGAAATGAGCTTTTCGTCCTACGAATGCCACCTATTGATGAAAAAGAAAAAGGAGAGATGATAGGTGAGCATTCAAGTGAAGAAAAATTTGGTTTCTGAGGCGAAATACGCGCTGAAGTGTCCCAATCCGATGTCCGCTGAATACATTACCATTCATAACACGGCAAACGATGCGTCAGCGGCTAATGAAATCAGTTATATGATAGGGAACACCAGCTCGACAAGCTTTCATTTTGCAGTGGATGATCAAGAGGTGATTCAAGGTCTTCCGCTTAACCGAAACGCCTGGCATACCGGTGACGGCACAAATGGTACAGGAAACCGCAAATCCATCGGCGTTGAGATTTGCTACAGCAAATCGGGAGGTCCAAAGTACGAGGCGGCTGAAGCCTTGGCGATTTCATTTGTCGCACAGCTTTTGAAGGAGCGCGGCTGGGGAATCGATCGGGTGAGAAAGCATCAGGACTGGAGCGGAAAGTACTGCCCGCACCGCATTTTATCAGAGGGACGCTGGGATCAAGTGAAGGCGGCAATTGAGAAGGAACTAAACGGAGGCGTATCAACGAAAAAGGCTTCCGTCTCTTCTTCGGAGCCTGAATACCATGTGAAAAAAGGCGATACACTGTCAGGTATTGCCGCATCACACGGTGTCAGTGTGAAAACACTGCAAAGCATAAATCATATCACTGACCCGAACCGCATCATAGTCGGACAGATAATAAAGCTGCCTCAGACGGCATCTGCTTCTAAAAGCCATGCCGGGTCCTCATATCCGCTCCCATCCGGAGTGATCAAAGTAACAAGTCCTCTGACGAAAGGGACAAACGTTAAACAAGTGCAGAACGCTTTAGCTGCCCTTTATTTTTATCCTGATAAAGGAGCGAAAAATCACGGCATTGACGGCGTTTATGGCCCGAAAACAGCAAATGCAGTAAAACGTTTTCAGTCTGTCAGCGGATTAACGGCAGATGGGATTTACGGTCCGAAAACGAAGGCGAAAATGGAGAAAAAACTGTAATCAATAAACGGAAGCTGGCAGGCTTCCGTTTTCTTCTTACATACAAACTGCAGCAAGAACTTTTTGAATATCATAAATGCTCTCATCTTTTTTAAACTGTTTTGAGACAGCGGGAAGTTCCGCGCCGGAAATCCAAATTTTCAGTTCAGAGTCAAGGTCAAAGCGTCCGGCGGTCTCCACGCTGAATCTGGAAATGCTTTTGTACGGAATCGATTGAAATTCCGTTTTCTTCCCTGTGATTCCCTGCTTGTCTACAAGAATAAGCCGCTTGTCAGTAAAGACAATAATATCGCGAACCAGCTTAAATGCGGCATTGACATTCTCACCCTCTAGTAAAATATCAGCCAGTTCTTCTTTCGCCGCTGCCGTAGACAGTGTTGACGCATTGCCAAGTAATCCATCGATAAATCCCATGATATACCTCCTGGTACGTATTCTATCAAATCATACTATAAAAAGGTTTTCATTCATAGATGAGTAGAGTAAACTGGTGCTGACTGGCAAAGGAGAGCGTTCAAAATGAAAGATATGTATAAAAGCTTTGCAGCCCTTTCCGCGTCTGAATCGGAGTACCGGATTATCTATGAGGAAAAAAACGGAAGTGAATATATTGTCCTCGGACCTCATGGCGGCAGAATTGAACCTGGTGTCAGTGAGCTGGTACGGGCATTTTCCGATCAATGTTCGATTTATTTGTTTGAAGGTGTAAAGCAGCGTAATAACCGTTCCTTGCATCTGACAAGCACTTGTTTTGACGAGCCGCTGGCTGTAGAAAAAGTGAACGCCCACCATTATGCATTAGCAATTCATGGGTATCATGATCCAAAAACTCCGCATACACTGGTCGGAGGCGCCGATCGCCAGAAAGCCAAGCTTATTTGTGAGCGGCTGAATGAAGCGGGCTTTAGTGCCAAGCTCATCAATGAGAAGGACAGGCTGGCAGGTGTGCATCCGAAAAATATTGTCAATCGAACGAAAAGGGAAAAGGGTCTGCAATTGGAAATAAGCACGGCACAGCGAAAAGCATTGTTCTCTAATTTTGGCTGCCGTGATCAAAGCTACACACAAAATGATCTGTTTGATCGATATGTGGATGCCGTTAAGCTTGGTTTTTTGAACCAATGAAATTGGACCTGCACGATCAGCCTATTCCTTCATACGCTGGGGTTGTGCGAAAGTGTAGGGAGGAATGAATCATGTTTTATCATATTAAAGAGCTTCAATACCAAGCGAAGCCTGCTCATCCCGATCCTGTTTATGCGAAAAAACTTCAAGAGGTGCTGGGCGGTCAATTTGGTGAAATTAGCGTTATGATGCAGTATTTGTTTCAGGGGTTTAACTGCAGGGCGGATGCTAAGTATAAAGATTTGTTATGTGATGTGGGAACGGAAGAGATTGGGCACGTAGAAATGCTGGCTACGATGATTTCCAGGCTTGTGGACAATGCACCCGCTGATGTACAGGAGGATGCTTATAAAAGCAATCCAGCTGTTGCAGCAGTCATGTCAGGGATGAATCCTCAGCATGCTATTGTGTCCGGCTTGGGCGCGATGGCATCAGATAGTGAGGGCTATCCGTGGAATGCCAAATACATCATCTCAAGCGGAAATCTGTTGGCTGATTTTCGCGCTAACTTAAATGCGGAAGCACAAGGACGCCTTCAGGTGACACGGCTTTATGCCATGACTGATGATCCTGGGGTAAGAGATATGCTGTCATTTTTGATTGCAAGGGATACTTATCATCAAAATATGTGGTATGCGGCAATTAAAGAGCTGGAAGAAAGAGAACGGGATATTGTGGTTCCAACGACGTTCCCGCGTGAGCTCGAAAAGCAGGAAGTGTCCTATGATCTGTTTAACTTTTCCAGAGGGGATGAAAGCTCACAAGGAAGATGGGCTCATGGCGAAGCCTTTGACGGCCGGGGAGAGTTCAGGTATATTCCCGCTCCGATTGCGTTCGGGCCTGCGCCTCGTCTTAAACCGGCGCCAATGTGGGTGCATAATACAGTTCCCCCAATGTCGAAATGTTAGTTCTCTTCTGGGCTGAGGATATTTTCCTCAGCCCATATTTGATCAGCTGTATTTGCCGATATGATATAATGCTTTTTCCTCAGCGACCTGCAAGTGCTGCTGCTCGCCTTCCTCGTACGCATTTGGCCGCTTGTGTGATAATAAGTAAGCGAGCCGCTTCTGAAATTGAATACCTGCTTTACGCCGTTCAAACATTTCAAGCCTTTTTTCCGCAAATTCCTTTGTTACCCGGAAAACCGCTGCAATTGTCGCGAGCGCCTGGCTTCTCCATTGCGGCAGTTCCATCTGCAACAGCATAAAGGTTGGCACACAGAAGTGGTACATAAATTGATTTGCCTGAAATTCCTGCAGTTCCCGAAAGAGCTTGTTCATCTGAAAATGATTGCCTGCATGCTTTAACACATGGCACAGTTCGTGGCCAAAATCCTCCCATTGCTCTTCCCGTGATTTTCTCTGGTTCAACACGATACTGTACATGCCGTCGTATTTGACCATCATGCTCCCCATATCCTCAAAATGAACCCAAATATCCAGATCCTTTGCGATTTTCAGCATATCAATGTGATGTGGGGAGGTGATGCCCAGCCGGCTGTACAAATTTTTCACGTATTCCTCCAGATGTGATAAGTAATCTCCCAATTGAATACTCCCTTTCGAACGTGTGTTCTGTTTTTAGCGAGAAAGAAAAGCCCTTATAGGACTGGAAAGCGTGTAGAAATCTTTCCCTTTTCTTTAAAAAATAAACTCTTTTTTCTTTATATCGGTCTATTTTTTATATGTTTTAGAGAACAGAGAACGATTTATTTATTTTTCGGTTTGCGGTTCTTCTCTTTTTCTTTTAAATACTTGATAAATTCGATGGCCTGCTGTTTGCTTTCCGGGGAGAAATCCTGCATATCGCGGTACGCAAGCTGCAAGTCGGGATCTGAGAACACGTCGTCCTCGGATGTTTTGTCTTTTCCTGTTAATAAATAATCAGTTGTTACCTGAAAGTAATCAGCCAGCTTTTGGAGTGTGTCGTAATCAGGTTCGCTTCGCCCGTTTTCATAGTGGGAATATCGTGCCCGTGACACACCGATGTGAGATGCGATTTCTTCCTGTGTCCTTTTCCCTCTGAGACTCTTCAATCTGCCGCCTATCATACTATGACCTCTCTTTTTTAACTCCCTAAGTTACTTATGATTATAGATACAATATGTATCAAAATAAAGTCATGATAAAAAAAGTATCAAAAATAACTTGATGATACGAATTGTATCGTTTATACTTGGTAACAGTTGATACGAAATGTATCAAAAAATGATCAGGAGAGTGATTACATGTATCCGATCCAAATTGTTTTTAGTGAAAATCCCATAGATCAGCGCCATCTCGGACAATCCGGCGGCACTATTTCGTTTACGGCATGCGGCCTTCCGGTATTCCATTTTGAAACGCAGGAGCAGTTTCAAACCTACATGATGTTAAAAGGAGAAACGGCATACAATGAAAACCGATAAAAGCTATCCTTTTCCTACGTATTCAGGGTTGTTGAATTCAGAACATTATGACAAAATTGGTCCAGCGCTTTGGCTGTTTCTTTGGTTCATCAGCTCAACAACAAAAGAAATTGAAAAAGACGGTGTAAGCTGGGGAATTGTGCTAGGCCATAAGCCATTAAAAGCGAGAGAAATGGCTGCTGTATTCGGTGTGAGTGAAAAAACCGTCAGAAGATGGCTGGAGCTTCTGGAAAGCCATGAATACATAAAGGCTGTCCGTGCGCCCTACGGACTGATCATTTCGGTAAAGCATTCCAAAAAATTCAGCTTCAGATCGGACAGAACTGTACACGGGGGCATAAAGGAACGGCCATTTTCGCCGCAGGCTCCGGACACAGACGTCCGATCAGATAAAGATAAAACAAACACATATACTGCTGCTGATGATGCAGTGGATCACATTGCGAAGCGGTTTACACAATTACGGTCGGCTCAAGAAGGACGCACCGTGTATCCTTCCTCAAGAGATTATCAAGCCATCGCCCGTATTGTCGCCATTGGCGTTCCTGTGACGCAAACAATCAAATGGCTGGAGGAATGCTTTCAAGCCTTTGAAAACCGGCGGACCGCCGCTTCGGAAACAATCAAGGCCTTTCGCTACTGCTCGAAATTCATCGAGGACCGATTTTTCGCGCAGCAAGCCAAAAAGAATGCCGCAATTCAACCTGAGAGGATGGAAAGACATGAAAAAACGAACAATCGAGCAAATTTTGGACGAGCTGAGAAGAGGGAGACATCCATTACTGGCGGACAAACCGGCCGAATCAGACGCAAGCCGGTATGATTGCCCGCGATGCAAGGATCAGGGAGGCTATCTCATCAGGCAGAACGGCATGGAAGTCTGGACGATGTGCAGCTGCATGGCAGAACGGAAGGTGAAGCGGCTGCTAGGTGCGAGTGAGATTACCCCCGCCTTCAGACAGCTGGGCTTCAAGGAATTCTGCGTCGAGGGAAAGCCGCAGGCCATAAAAGACGCGTTTGAATGTGCAAAAGAATATGTGGCGGATTATGAACAAATCAAGGACAGCCGGAAAAACAGCATTGCTCTTTTAGGACAGCCGGGATCAGGGAAAACGCACCTTTTGACCGCTGCTGCCAATGAATTGATGAGAACAATCCATGTGCCGGTCATTTATTTTCCGTTCGTAGAAGGCTTTACTGATCTAAAAAATGACTTTGATCTTTTGGAAGCAAAACTGAGCCGAATGAAGCAGGCAGATGTGCTGTTCATAGATGATCTGTTCAAACCGGTTAACGGCAAACCCCGTGCCACAGATTGGCAACTAGAGCAAATGTATTCGGTACTCAACTACCGCTACTTAAACCATAAACCCATTTTGCTATCCAGTGAGCTGACGATTGAAACACTTGTCCGGGTTGATGAAGCGCTCGGTACGAGAATTTACGAAATGTGCAGCGACTACTTGGTGATTATCAAAGGGGCAGCCTACGAGCTTAACCACAGATTGGAGGGCGTCAGATAATGTGTAAGCTTTGTCAAACAAAGAAAGTCATTGTGGAACATACCGGTATTGGAGTCGTTTTTCATCCATGTCCGAACTGCCGGTCCGGCACTGATTTAACGCCTGTCATTCAAAAGCTGGAGCAAATGCTGACAGCAGGAAAAGCGAGGCTGAATATCTATGATTAAACAGCTGACTGCCCTGGTTGCTTTGCTGTTTCGGGCAAAGCGAACCGAAAAAAACATTGAACAATGGTATCAGGATGACGGGAAGTGAAAGTGATGGCAAAAAAACAAGCAGAGAAAAGCCCTGCACCATGGCGTGCTGTCCCGTGCGGGGATACGAAACCGATCTATATTTATTCAGCTTACAGTGAAGAAGAAAAAGAAAGATTCCCATATTCAAACGGACGGCTGATTGCCGCTGTCTTTGACCTCAGCTCTTTTTCGCAAAAAAGCAATGCCGCTTTGATGGCCGCTGCGCCTGAACTGCTGGAAGCATGCAAAGCATCTCTAGATTTTCTAAAAGGGGATTCTGTTCATTCTAAGGAACGCATCATTCAGCTATTGGAAAAAGTCAAAACAATCGCTGCACCGGGAAGGGAGGAAAAGAAACATGATCAATCCTAAAAAGCTGCCGCATATCGATTCCATCACATTGGAGAGCCAGTTGGAGGACGGAAAAATCCATGTCATTATTGTAGACGGCATCAAGCAAGAAGCATGGATCACAGAAGCGCCGGAGCACGGAAAAACACTCGTCGAAACGAGAAAGGGAGATCTTGCCCGTGTGGAATTTGAAATCGGCTTCAAATTAAATTAAAGCGAAAAAAAAGAATACGTCCAAGACGGAAAGCCTGCGGACACTGATCAACTGCACAGCATTTGTGCGTTGATTGGTGTCCGTTTTTTATTGCCAAAAATGAGGAGGATCATAGAATGCAAGACTTACTATTTGAATATAAACGCACACTCAAACAAACAAGAACACAATATAAACCGCTCGCTGAAGCAGATGAATCCGTGCTCTCTGCTGAAGAGCTGAAGGATAAAAAAATCATCAGAAATATGATTACTGATCTTGAATATGTAACAGAATGGCTTGAAAAAGGAAGACAACCCGGCATCAGACGGGCGATTGACCGTCGTGATGCCTACCAGCGGCTGATGATCAAAGATCCGAGAATCATCGAATCATTTTCCAGCACTATGATGGTTGAGCCGGACGGACAGGTATCAGAAGAAGACAGAGAGAGAATTCAAGAAGCATTAGCCCTGTTAACGGACAGAGAAAAAGAAATGTTTTTGCTGCATAAGGTAGAGTGCTTTTCTTATGAACGGATCGCTGATCTTCTCGGCGTGAAAAAATCAACTGTGCAAACGACCATCAAACGGGCGATCGCAAAGATGCAAAGACAGCAGGAAGAAATGAATCGATCGCTTGCCTGAGCTTGTCATACGTTTGCCACCTATAAGTGAATAGAGCATGACACATAAGCGGCTGGCGGGTTCAGCCGCTTTTATGAATAGACATCCATGCTGGAGGTGGCGGTGATGCCGTAGCATGAAAACACAACAGCGCGAACAAGCATTCGCAATCTATCGACAACATCAGGGAAACATCACAAATCGGGCGATCGCGGACACAATCGGCGTTTCTGCAAAAACGATCGGCATCTGGAAAAAACAAGACAAATGGAAAGAGGCTTTGTTTTCAGAAACCAGAAACGAACCAAAACAGCGCCGGATAGACAATGATGAATTAAATGAACGCCAGCGGCTGTTTTGCCTGTATTACGTCAAAAGCTTCAATGCCACACAGTCAGCAATCAAAGCGGGCTATTCTCCGGACAGCGCCCATGTGACGGGCAGCCGGCTGTTAAGGAATGAAAAGGTCGCTGCTGAAATCAGACGCATAAAAAAAGAAATGGTCAATGAAATGTTTATTGAAGCGATGGACGTGCTTCAGGTTTATATCAAGATCGCATTTGCAGATATTACGGACTATGTGACCTTCGGAAAAAAAGAGGTTCAGGCTGTCGGGAAATCGGGACCGCTGTTTGATGAAGATGATAACCCGATTATGAAGGAAATCAGCTTTGTCGATGTCAAAGATTCCGGGCTCGTTGACGGCACCATTGTGACGGAAGCAAAGCTCGGCAAAGAAGGCATCGCCATCAAGCTGGCCGATAAAATGAAGGCGCTCGAGAAACTGTCCTTATATTTTGATTTGTTTCCGGATCAATTTAAACAAAAAATTGAAAACGAGAAATTGAAGCTTGCCAAACAAAAAGCGGAGAAAACAGATGACAGCCAAGCGCCGCTTGAAATCATGATCAAACGAAAAGAGGGCAAATCATGATTGTAAAAGAAATCAACCCTCATTTCGAAGATTACGTGTTCAATTGGGAGCAGACGTACCAGTTTCTCGTCGGCGGCTACGGCTCATCCAAAAGCTATCATACCGCATTGAAAATCGTGTTAAAGCTGCTGAAGGAAAAACGGACGGCCCTTGTCATCCGCGAGGTATTCGATACCCATCGGGATTCAACGTTTGCCTTGTTCCAAGAGGTAATCGAAGAGCTCGGCCTCACAAAGGCTGTGGCATCCCTTTCTTCCCCGCTGCAGATGCGGTTTCAAAACGGCAGCCGAATCATGTTCAAAGGAATGGATAATCCGGCAAAATTAAAATCAGTTCATAACATTTCATTAATATGGATTGAAGAATGCTCAGAGGTGAAGTATGAGGGCTTTAAAGAATTAATCGGCCGTCTTCGCCACCCTGAGCTGAAGCTTCATATGATCTGCACCACCAATCCCGTCGGCACCTCCAATTGGACGTACCGGCATTTTTTTCGGGATGAACGCAATAATCGGTTCGTGCTGGATGACAGCGAGCTTTACGAAAAGCGGACGATTGTGAAGGGAGATACGTATTATCACCATTCCACTGCTAACGACAACCTCTTCCTCCCAGAAAGCTATGTGAAACAGCTTGACGGACTTAAGGAGTATGATCCTGACCTGTACCGGATTGCCCGCAAAGGCCGATTCGGCGTCAATGGGATCAGGGTGCTGCCGCAGTTCGAGGTACTCCCGCATGATCAAGTGAAAAAATGTATCGCAGCCATCAGCAAGCCAATCTTTCGTACAGGCATGGATTTTGGATTCGAGGAATCCTATAATGCCGTCGTCCGGCTTGCTGTCGATCCTGAAAAAAAATACCTCTACATTTATTGGGAGTATTATCAAAACAAAATGACAGATGACAGGACGGCTGATGAGCTGCGTGAGTTTATTGAGACACAGGAATTGATCAAAGCCGACTCGGCTGAGCCGAAAAGCATTCAATATTTCCGCCAGCAGGGCTTTCGGATGGTTGGAGCCAGAAAGTTTCCCGGCTCCAGGCTTCAATATACCAAAAAGGTAAAACGGTTCAAAAAAATCTTCTGTTCGGACCGCTGTGAAAATGTCATCTATGAGCTCAAGACACTTACGTATGCCAAAGATAAAAACGGAGCTCTGATTGAGGATGAATTCACGATTGACCCGCATACGCTTTCTGCCATTTGGTATGCGCTTGATGATTATGAGGTTGCTGATATGAAAGAGACAGCACACAAACGAATCCGGCCGAACCGAGAAAGGAGGAGGTCATAAATCATGCACAATCAAACAGTCAGAGCCACTGTATTTAAAGCCAATGCCGCCGCTCCACAGACAAAGCAAATCTATGAAGATGACTTTTCTGAGCTGTACGGAGAGGACATTATCGCTCCGCCCTACAATATCACCGAGCTCAAAACCATTGCCGAATACTCGACCATTCTTCAGCAATGCATTGATGCATACAGAGTAAATATTACAGGTTTTGGATTCGATGTTGAGTACACATTTGATGTCAACGCGAGTGATGTCGATCAGGCAAAAAAGAAAAAAGCAGAAAAAGACTGGGCCAGACTTGAAGCCTTTTATAAATGCCTTCATTTTGATGAATCAGCCGAAACGATTTTAGGATATGCCATCGAAGACAGGGAAAAAACAGGAAACGGTTTTATGGAAGTGCTGCGCGATGGGATGGGAAAACCGGCTGGGATCGAATATTTAGATGTGAAGAATATGCGTGTATGCGGTGCCGGTGAACCTGTCGAGGTTTCATTTGTATATGAGGAAAATGGAAAAATGAAAAGAATCAAGCGGCAAAAACGCTTTCGAAAATATGTGCAGATGATCAACGGAAAGAAAGTATTTTTCAAAGAATACGGTGATCCCCGAAAAATGGACATGCGCACGGGTGAATATGTGAGCGCATTGGCAGAGAAGTATCAAGCGAATGAAGCCATTCACCTCAAAATCGGAAGCGGCGTATACGGCGTGCCCCGCTGGGTCGGCAATATTGTCAATTTATACGGAGCCCGAAAAGCGGAAGAGCTCAATTTTATGTATTTTAAACAGGGCCGTCACGTTCCCGCTGCCATCACAGTGGAAAACGGGATGCTGTCGGAAGCTTCTTACCGGGAGCTGCAGGAATACATGAACGATCTTGAAGGTGTGGAAAACGCCCATAAATTTCTCTTGATTGAAGCGGAAGGTATCGCAAAAGAGAAGGATCTTCACGGTGGCGAGGATATTACGCCGGTTTCCGTGGAAATCAAATCCTTGGCGGAAATTCTCCAAAACGACGCCCTGTTTCTTGAATACGATGAAAAAAGCAGAAATAAGCTGCGTTCGGCGTTCCGCCTCCCGCCGCTGTATACGGGCGAGGCTCAGGAATACAACCGTGCGACAGCTGATACGGCTAGAAAAATTACGGAGGAGCAGGTCTTTCAGCCGGAGCGAAAAACGCTCGTGAATAAACTGAACACGCTGCTATTGCCGGAGCTGAATATCCATGACGTCAGACTGACATTAAAAGGACCGGACTTTCGTGATCCGCTTGAGATTGCGAAAGTGCTCGGTCCTTTTATTACAGCCGGAGCCGTTTCGCCGAATGATTTACGCGACCTTGCCGGACGGGTGCTTGGCAAAACGCTGGAGGAGTGGCCTGAGGAAATCTACAAACGGCCTGCAGGACAGGATGCGGAAAAGACAAACCTGGCTGCGCTCATGCAGGAGCTGAAAGAAAGCATCGAAGCGATCAAAACGTCCTGAAGGGAGGTGAATCAAGCAGGTGGCGCGGGAATTAAGAAATGCCAAAATCAGCTTTGTCAGTTATGTAGACAAGGCAGCTAACCAGACAGAATTTTTCTTTACGAAGTCAGACGGACCTCCGTCATTTGAAAAAAAGGTTCGGCTGTTTACAAAAAGTGAACAGGATGAACAAAAGCTCGTGTACGGAATCGTGTATGAGCCTGATGTTCCTGATGCCCACGGTGATTTTATGACCGCCGAGGAAATTGAAAAAGCGGCCCACGGCTTTCTCGCAGAAGCACGGGAGATTGATATCAATCACAGCTTTGAGGGCGGAACCGGCGTCGTGGTCGAGTCATATGTGGCGCCCGATGATTTTACGATCGGGTCTAAGCGGATTACAAAGGGCTCGTGGGTGCTCGTGACAAGAGCGTCTGACGAGGTGTGGGAACAGATTAAGGCCGGAATTATCACCGGCTACAGCATGGCGGGCACTGCTGACGTGTATGAGGAAGAACCGGTTGAAAAATCGGGATTCTTCAGTGTTTTCAAGCAAATGCTGGCTGACAAAACAGGGAAGGAGACTGAAGAAATGAGAAAAGAAGACATGAGAGAATCATTCGAGCATGCGCTTTACCCTTTGCTCAAACGGCTTGAGCGGATTGAAAAGAATACAGACACGGAGGAAAAGCCGGAGCAGACGGGTGATGATGAGCGTCTGAAAAAGCTCGTCGAGGACATGCTCGCTCCGCTGATCGAACGAATCGAAGCTTTGGAAAAAGCGCGAGGCGCGTCTAAGCAGACAGCGGACGATGCGGACGGCAATACAGAGCAAGTCAAAAAATCAATCTGGAGCGGACTGCTGTAAACCAGTCATAGAGGAGGAAATCAATTGAGAAATCAAGAGATCATTCGGAAAGCGGAAATGTCGCTTTCAGCTTTAAAAAGCGGCGGGCTTATGAATCCTGCACAAGCATCGGCTTTTATCCGCATGGTGCAAAATACGCCGACCATTTTCAGTGAATCCCGCGTGATTCAAATGGAAAATGACTCGCAAAAATTTGAAAAAATCGGCTTCGGTCAGCGTATTCTGCGGGCTGCGCAAGAAGGAAAAGCACTGTCAAACGACGAGCTGACAGTTCCAACGACAAGCACGGTCCAATTGAACACGAAGGAAGTCATTGCGGAAATTAACATTACGTATGACACACTCGAAAACAATATTGAAAAAGACGGCCTGCAACAGACGATCATGCAGATTTTAGCAGAGCGCGCAGCAGTTGATATTGAAGAGCTGATCGTTAACGGCGATACAGCATCAGCTGATCCGTATCTGGCACAGCTGGACGGCATCCGTAAACAGGCGGTTTCCCATATCGTTGACATGAACGGTGAAGAACTGTCCAGAGCAACATTCAAGAAAGGCTTAAAGGCAGTTCCGCCAAAATATTTGCGCATCCCTCAGGAATTCAGATTCTATACGTCTCACGGCTTAGAAGTTGAATGGAAGGACCGCGTGGCAGACCGCCAGACAAACCTTGGGGACCAGGCTGTTCAGGGCGGCTTGTCAACAGCATTCGGCGTACCGGTCAAAGGGGTATCCAATATTCAGCCGTACACAGTCGGTGAGGGAGACGCGCAATATGACGCTTCTGATATCATTCTCACACATCCGAAAAATATCATTCTCGGCTTCTCCCGCAATATCCGAATTGAAGTCGACAAAGACATCCGCTCCCGTAAATTCATTATTGTCTTAACGGCCAAGCTGGACAGCAAGTTCGAGGAAGAGGATGCCTGCGCGAAATTAATTAACGTAAAAGAATAATAGAAACGAGGTGGTCAGCTCATGCTCATTGAACCGACTGACGTAGCCTCCTATTCGGTCTATGATCGGGTGAAAAACAGGCCGGAAGAGTTGCTGGCGCAGGATATCATCGAGGCGGAAGCAGAAGCGGCTCTCATCACGGGCCACCGCTTTGAAGACAGCTTGTATGATCCGCTGCCCGGCAAGGTGAAGTTGGCTTTAGTAAAGCTTGCCCAGTATTTTGCGCTTGTCAACAGCGATGAAACTGCCTCATCAAGCTATCAGTCTGAGAAAATGGGGGATTATTCCTACACGGTTTCCGGAGAAGGCGGGATTCAGCGGCCTGAGGTGTATCATTTGCTCGAAGAGTTTATCACGCCGGGCTACGTCCCTGAATCCTCCAGACTGAAGGTGAGATCTTTATGAGCTACAAGCAGATGCTCATTCACCGTTGCGACATTTATCATGAAGCAGCGCAAGCGCCGTCTGCTGGCCGATTCGGGATTCCGGCAGATAAGCTGCAGCCGGTGATTTCATATCCGGATACACCCGATGAACAAGATGTCCCTTGCTATTTTACCGAAAAAACACAGCAGCTGGTCCAGGCGGAGCCCGATCAAACTGTATATCACAGCTTTCTCGTCCATTTTCCGTTGTCAGCGGACATCCGCGTAAACGATAAAATCATGTGGGAGAATCATAAATATATACTAAAGCTGCCGAAAAGGATCAGACAACATCATTGGGAAGTCATTGCGGTCAGAGATGAAAGCCTATGAAAATAGCGGGACTGAACCAGCTAAACACAACATTAAAAGAAGCAGCTTCAGGCGGCTTTTCCCGACAGGCGTCCCGGTGGCTTGAGGAGTGCGGGCAAGATTTTCTGGAAATCGTCCAATCTGAGCTCATCAGCACACAAACGATTGATACAGAGAAACTCCTCCGCTCGTTCGAAAAAGGGGCGGAGGATAATCTCTGGATTGTGCAAAGCGGCGGGCTTTCGCTTGAGGTCGGAACACAGCTTGATTACGCCTCATTTCTTAATGACGGCCATTGGACGTCAAAAGAAGACGTGAGATGGGTGCCGGGGCATTTTCAAGGCTCACGGTTTATTTATGATCCCGCGTCTTCAACGGGAATGGCGCTCAAGAGAAAATGGATTGCGGGCTCGGGCTACTGGGATCATGCGCTGCTTTTATATGAGCAGCTGTTTGAAACATCGCTGGAAAGCAAACTGTGCCAGTGGCTGAAGAAGCTGTAAAGGAGGAGCAGGATGAACAGCGAAACAGGGTCGATTATGGCATTTTTGTACAGCCGTTGGCCTGTACTCATTTATGAACGCGAGCTGCCTGATCACTTTCAGATACCGTCGTTATACGTCCCATCGCCTTCTGTGTTTGAGGAAACAGATACGGTCTCAACTTTTAAAAAAACCTACAGTCTCAATGTGAAGCTGTTTCATCATGACTCCGTACAGGCACTGGATGAAGCGGACAGGCTCGCGGATGCCATCAGAGAAGCGAGAAATATGGTTCCGCTGCTCAGTGAATCTGGAGAGAAGACAGGGGATAAAATCCGCATCTCCCGAATCGAGACAAGGGTAGGAGACAGAGGCGAGGCGGTCATGGTGATCAGGTGGAGCAGCCGGTATTATTATCACAAAACAAAACAGCCTGTCTTACAGGATATCGACATGAACAGCGGGGTGAAATAAGCGGTGGCAAAGGACAAACAACATAAAAAGGCTGTACATACAGAGAGCAGGGAAGCTCTTTTTGATACAGCGGATTTGATTAAGCACGCAAAGGAGCTGTTCGGCGTTAAGCCGGATATTCTTCAGGGGGCTTTATTTGGCGTGGATCAAACACGTATGACGAAATCAGAAGCCAATCAATTGATTCAAACATTTCTAAACGAGGAGGTCATGTCATCATGAATGGCGGAACATTTACAACAGGCAAAGAAAAAGAACGTGCAGGCATTTATTTTAACTTTAAAACGACAGCACAGGAGCGGGTGTCACTCGGAGAACGGGGAACAGTCGCACTCCCGGTCGCATCAAGCTGGGGGGAAGCGAAAACGTTTGTCTCCATTTCCAGCGTTGAGGATTTAAATAAAAAGGTGGGCCTCAGCATTGATGATCCATCATTATTGCTTTTGCGTGAAGCAAAGAAAAATGCGAAAACGGTATTAATGTACCGTCTAACCGAAGGTGTCCGAGCGTCTGCTGATATTGCCGAAGGTGTCAAAGCGACTGCTGTATATGGCGGATCAAAAGGAAATGACATCATCATCCGCATTAACCCAAATGTGCTCGATGCTGCTTCTTTTGATGTCACAACGTATATGGATGAGTCAGAGGTCGATAAACAGACCGTCAAAAAAGCGGAAGAATTAACAGCTAACGGGTATGTCACCTTTAGCGGAACAGGCGATCTTTCTTCAACGATTCCGCTCACTGGATCAGAAGGAGAGACTGCAGCTGAATCTCTGAATGCCTCAGCAGGGATCCGTTTATCCGGCGGTACGGATAAAGCCCCTGTCAACTCCGACTATACGGATTTCTTAGCCGCGGCTGAGACGGAGAGCTTTGATGTGATTGCGCTTCCTGTTGCAGAAGGCGACCAGCTGAAGGCGACATTTGCTGCATTTATTAAGCGCCTGCGCGACGAACAAGGACAAAAAGTGCAGGGGGTTACAGCGAATTATGCCGGTGACTATGAAGGCATCATCAACGTAACAGAAGGTGTGCTGCTCGAAGATGGCACGGAAGTTACGCCGGACAAAGCAACAGCTTGGGTAGCTGGAGCGAGCGCAGGAGCAACCTTTAACCAATCGCTGACGTTCGTTGAGTACGAAGGCGCCGTTGATGTGTTACACCGCCTTGACCACGATACGATTGTTGAACGTCTGGGCAAAGGAGAATTTTTATTCACATTCGACGCTCGTGACAAGTCCGTCAGTGTAGAAAAGGACATTAACTCGCTTGTTACGTTCACAGCTGAGAAAAACAAGAAATTTGCGAAAAACAAAATCGTTCGTGTCCTGGATGCTGTAAATAACGATTTAACACGCGAGCTGAAAGCCCTAATCAAATCAAGAAAAGGCAGCGGAAGCGATATTCCGGCATCTGAAGACGGACTTCAGTATGTGAAAACGATGATCACCCAATACATGACAACGCTTCAGGATGCGGGCGGCATCACCGGCTTTGATTCTGATGAAGATATCACCATTTCAATGAATGAAGACCGTGACGGCTTCTTGATTGACCTGGCCGTACAGCCTGTCGACGCTGCAGAAAAATTCTACTTTAATGTGGAGGTAAACTAATATGGCATTAAAAGCACAAAACACAATCTCAGGAAAAGAAGGCCGTTTATTCCTCGATGGGGAGGAAATGGCGCACATCAAAACTTTTGAAGCAAACGTCGAGAAAAACAAGTCTGAAGTAAACATTATGGGCCGCCGCATGACAGGCCATAAAACAACAGGGGCAAATGGAACAGGGACCGCAACGTTCTACAAAGTCACATCAAAATTCGTGCTATTGATGATGGACTATGTCAAAAAAGGCAGCGACCCTTACTTCACGCTCCAAGCCGTGCTGGATGATCAATCCTCCGGCCGCGGCACAGAGCGAGTCACGCTGTACGACGTCAACTTTGACTCTGCCAAAATCGCAAGCCTTGATGTCGATTCAGAAGCGTTAGAAGAAGAAGTGCCATTTACATTTGAAGACTTCGACGTGCCTGAAAAGCTATCTGACACGTTTTAATCAAAGCTGAACAAGCCATTACGCAGGCCTTTCTCAGAAAGGTCTGTTTTTTACACGATGAAATCAATCAAAAGACAAGGGAGTTTTTTACATGAGCGAGAAGAACGAAAACGTATATGATCTTTCCTTTTTTATGCCGGGAAAAACAATTGAAGCTGAAGAAATCAAAGTACCGATCTCAAAGCGTTTTGTTGATAAAAAAGGGAATGTCATTCCGTTTATTTTAAAACCAATTACTACTGAACGGATTGATGAATTAGAGAAAGAAAACACCACATTTAAAAATGTGAAAGGCCGCGGCCGCGTCAAAGATTTAGACTCCCAGCGCTTTTATGCGAGAATTGCCATCGAATCTACTATTTATCCTGATTTTCGTTCAAAAGATTTAAGGGAAGCATACAAAACTGCGGATCCGGTAGAAGTTGCCAAACGTGTATTATCTGTTGGGGGAGAGTATGCGAACTGGCTGAATAAAGCAATTGAAATCAATGGTTTTGAAGATGATCTTGAAGATCTAGAAGAAGAAGCAAAAAACTAGTAAAGGATGGCGATAAAGAAGCTGTGTATTTGTACTATGCAATGCATGAGCTTCATTACTCGCCATCCCAACTTCTTGAATTATATGAAGCACCAAAACATTTTAAAGCTCTTTTATTTGGGTTGATAGGTTATAAGCTAGATCTATTAGAAAAAGAATCAAGGAGAGGAGGGAACTAATATCGCAAAATTAACAGCCCGTTTTGATCTCGAAGACAAGGTATCTAAAAAACTAAAACGGATACATAAAGGATTCCAAGAGGTCGAAAAAAAAGTCAAAACCATTAATCGGCAAATCAAAATCAGTATCAGAGCGGAAGATCAGGCATTTTACCGGCTTAGAAAAATAAACGACTATATCATTTTGAAATTCGCGAAATCGCTTGAAATTAAAGTTGTACTTGATGACCAAGTCACTTCAAAGCTTGATGCAATTGAAAGAAAACTTAAACGGCTGCCAAAAGAAACGAAGCTGACTGTCTCTTTGGTAGACCGGACAGCAGTTGCGTATAAAAAAATAAAGAAGATGCTATCTAATCAAAAGCTATCATTCCTTTTGATTCCAGATGACAAGGTTACTTCTACAGTTAAAAGGATTATCGGTTATATTAAGAAAAATTTGAAAAACGGATACACAGTAAAACTAAAGGTCATCGATGAAATCACCAAAACAGTTAATCGATTAACAGCCCTTCTAAGGAAATTTGAAAAAACCTATTATGTAAAAGTGGTTGTTAAGACAAAAATATCAGACAAAATCAATAAAAAAGAAAGCCCGATTAACAAAGAAACTTCTAAGAAAGAATCAGACAAATCCTCAGATAAAGGCTCTGATAAAAGCTCAGATCAAAAACCTGGATGGGTCGGAAAAATAAAAGGCTGGCTGAAGGATTGGTGGACAAAATCAGCTTGGCCTTGGATTAAAGATACATTCAATGAAATAGGCAAAGCTTTTTTGGATCGTTTCAAAGAGAGATTGATAGAAAAGCTGAAAAATGATGTGTTTGATAAGATCATAGATAAAATTCTAGGACCACAAAAAAAGGACGATTCTGGTGAAAATTCTGACACAGATAAAAAAGTCCTTAACCGTAATACAGGAGGAAATTGTTGCTGCGACTGCTGTGAAGGCGGCGGCCTCAATCCGAGCACTAAAAATAAAAAAACCTATAGAAAAAAGAAAAGTCCCACAAAGGCTCCAAACAGAACACTCAAGGTTCCTGGAGAGGTGATAAGAAGACGCCAAAGCGGCACACCTGCTGAAAGTGCACCTAGGACCTCGGGTTCCAAGTTAAAGAACTGGCTTGGAGGCTTAAAATCGCTAGGGAAGGATTCATCCAAACTAGGTAAAGCGTTCAGAGGAATGGGAAAGGCTGTTCCATACGTAGGATCTGCTTTAGCAGTGTTTGATTTAGCTGGAATCAATAAAGATAATGCTGGCGAAAAGGTTGGTTCAATCGGAGGACGCATTGCCGGAGCGGAAGCTGGTGCAACAGCCGGAGCGGAAGCTGGTGCAACGATTGGATCTTTCGTTGGTCCGGAAGGTACAGCAATCGGCGGGGCAATTGGTGGAATTGGCGGCGGATTAGTAGGCGGAATCGGCGGCGAAGAAGCAGGTAAGAACATTGGTAAGATGTTTGATACTTCTAAGTTAAAGGAGAGCATAAGCAATTCACTATTTAACAAAGAGTGGTGGAGTGGAAAATGGAACTCCATTTCTGATACTGCCAATGGGGCTATTACTTGGATTGAAGATACATGGAGTAAAGTTTCAACTTGGTTTGACCAGTATGTGTTTACACCTATTTATAATGTTGCTGTACCTGTGATTAATTTTATAGTAGGATTATTCGCCTATGCATGGGATGGCATATTGGCAGTATGGAACATTGTCTACCCGTGGTTTAAGGATAACGTGTGGGATCCAATAAGCGGAGCAGTTACTAATGTTGCTACAACGATATGGACTGGGTTGTGCAACGCCTGGACGGTTATTTCAGGCATATGGTCTACTGTTTCAACATGGTTTATGGACAATGTGTGGAATCCTGTAAGTGAAGCCGTAACCACTGCGGCAACATGGATTTGGAGTAAGATCAATGATGCATGGACAATGATTTCCAATATTTGGATAGGTGTATCAAATTGGTTTTATGATAATGTATGGAACCCGATCGTCACAAAAGTAGAAGATATTAAAACTTCAATAAAAGAAAAATTCGATGATGCAAGGAAATTTTTTGAGGATGCATGGGATGGAATTGAAACTTGGTTTAATGAACATGTGAAAGATCCATTGGTTAAAGTATCAGAGAAAATTGCTGAGAAATTTCAATGGCTATTCGATTTAAAAGATTCAGTTGGAGGTTTCGTTGCAAAAGTAATACACAGGGGGGAGGAGGTTACTCACCTCAAGAAAAAACCTAGCAAAAAGGATTCGAAAGAGAAAAAAACTAGTTCCAAAACAATTACTAATAACATTTTTGCTCAATCTCCATCAAATAATAATATGACTGTTTTTCAACAAGCACTGGATCAGAACGCCACAGGCGGCTACATCACCAAACCAACCATCTCTTGGATCGGTGAAGCCGGCAAGGAATTCGTTATCCCGGTTGATAACAACCGAGGCCGCGGTAAAATGCTCCTTTCACAAGCGGCATCTAAGCTGGGGATGCAAGTCGTAGACGACATGGGAGCCGCTTCGTCTTCCGGTGGAAGTCCGGTATCTGTTTCAGGAGGAGCAGCTGTCAGTCCATTATCAGGCTCGGTCACCCCGGCAATGAACACTGCAAATCTGACTGGCCAAGCGTCCACACTCGGACAGCAATTTTCAGAAGGCTTTGGTAAAGGTATCAGCAACCAACCTGTCAAAATGGAGGACTGGAAAAAGAAAAACATCAATACGCCATTTACACAAATGATTTCTGCTTCACCAAATTACGGTAAACAAATGGTAAGCGGGTATGCCAAGGGCCAAAACGGCACTGCAACCGGAACGGACGGCTTTTTGCAATCAAAAGTTAAAACGCCGTACCAAGCCACTGTGAGCAAATCGTCTTCATGGGGCACAGGAACGGTCAAAGGCTTTGCGCAAGGACAAAACTCAACCCAAACAGGCACAGCACAATATGTCAGCACACATGTTGACAAACCGTTCCTGCGTTCAAAAGACACATCGAATAGCTGGGGTTCAGGCATGGTCGGAAACTTTGTGACAGGCATGAATTCTAAATCCAGTGAAGTAAAACAAGCGGCAAAGGATATGGCCAAGAGAGTGGAGCAGGCTTTCCGTGAGGAGCTAGATATCCATTCACCTTCCCGTGTCATGATGAGCTTGGGGCGTTTTGCTTCAATTGGTGTTGTCAAAGGCCTTGGCTCAGTAGATGTAAAGAAATATGCTGAAAAACAAGCCGGATCACTGGCGGCTGCCTATTCCGGAATGGGAGCCATGGGCGGGAACGTAAAACAATGGATTATGGCTGCTCTCATGGCCACAAAGACACCAATGAGCTGGCTTCCGGGACTTATGACGATTGCGCAGAATGAATCCGGAGGCAATCCGAATGCAATTAACTTGTGGGACAGCAACGCAAAAGCGGGGCATCCGTCACAAGGTTTGATGCAGACCATCCCAAGCACCTTTAATGATCACAAGGCGCCGGGCATGGGTAACATTAGAAATCCGATTCACAATGCAGCTGCTGCGATCGGCTACATTAAAAGCAGATATGGGTCAATCAATAATGTGCCGGGGATTAAAAGCTTGAATCATGGCGGTCCGTACGTCGGTTATGCCAACGGCGGACTGATTACGAAAGAACAAATTGCACGTGTCGGAGAAGGAAACAAGCGGGAATGGATCATTCCAGAGGAACGGGGCATACGAGGCCGCTATCTCCTTCAGAGAGCTGCGCAAGCTCTGGGAATGGAAGTGACAGATCCGTCTCAATCCGAGCAATCTGAGCTTTCTTCAGGTCGAGTTTCCGCTGTTACTTCAGCTAGCCGGCCAACCGCAACGGTTTCCGGATCAAAAGAGATTTATATTCAATTTAACGGAGACCAGCACTTCCATAATGGACAGGACGCTGAAACCCTTGCAGCGAGAATCAAGCAGGCGCTTATAGACGAACTGCAAAAGGATATCAATATTGGAACGAAGGGAGTCGTTGCATTTGACTAAATCCGTATATGAATTTTGGATTTCACAAGGGAAGGACAAGCTGCGGCTCCCCGTTCTTCCCGACCAGTTAAATATTTCAAATACGGTTCAGAATGAGACGGTTAAAGTAGCCAAGTTCGGTGACCTTACATTTATTGATGAACAGGGAGCGAAAGAAATTTCGTTCTCTTCGTTTTTTCCGAAGAAATACAGCCCAATAGCTGAATATCAAACCTTCCCGTCGCCGGAAAGTGCGATATCAAAAATTGAAAAATGGATGAAGGCCAAAAAACCGGTCCAGTTTTTGATTACGGGAACTAAAGTGAATCTGACTTGCAGCATTGAAGGTTTTTCCTATAGCGAAGGCCAGCAGGATATAGGTGATCGTTCCTTTGATATTCAATTAAAAGAATACAAAACCGCTTCCCCACGGAAAATCAAGCAGAAGAAAAAAACAAAGGCAAAACGTCCGTCGAAGGCTTCTCCGAAAACGTACACAGTGAAAAAGGGAGACACGCTATGGGACATTGCCGGCAGGTTTTACGGGAACAGCACCCAATGGCGCAAAATTTGGAACGCCAATAAAACAGCAATGATCAAACGAAGCAAACGAAACATCAGGCAGCCGGGCCACTGGATTTTTCCCGGCCAAAAATTAAAGATACCGCAATGAAACAGGTGATGTGAGATGATAGAGCTGTTCGTCATTAAAGACAAAGAATGGCTTGAACTGGTGGCAGAAAGCGTATCGCTGGAAGGCCATCGCTATCAGGCACCGCGCTCCATTGAAGCGACCATCGTCGTCAAACAGGGCGACCAGACGTATTACAGCGTCAATGAGGGAGATACCGTTTTGTTTAAGTGGAAGGGAAAAGAGCTTTTTCGGGGAATTGTTTTTGCAAGAACCCCTGACGAGTATACACTTGCCTTCAGCGCATACGATATGCTTCAGTACCTGGTCAAAAACCAGGATGTGTATGTGTTTTCCAATCAGCGGGCTGACCAGATGATCAGAAGGATTGCCAATGATTTTCAGATACCGACAACCTCGATTGCGAATACAGGCCATACGATCAAAAGCCTTGTCATTAAAAATGATACGACATTGTATGACATCATCTTAAAAGCGCTAAAACAGACGAAAAGCCAGACAGGACGGCATTATCAGCTGTATTCAGAAAAAGGAAAGCTCGGCCTGCGCGCTTGGCCAGATCCGTCAGAGGTATGGGTGCTGGAAACAGGTGTCAATATCACTGGCTACCAATACAGCACTTCCATAAACGACACGGCAACACGGGTGGTGCTTCGCCGGCAGAAGGATAATCGGACGTATAAAGCCTCTGTCAAGGACAGTTCAGGCTTAAATAAATACGGTGTGCTTCAATATACGGAAACGGTCACAGATGACATCAACCAGGCACAGCTTCAGCAGCGGGCAGATGTACGCCTTGCTGAAAAAAAGGGCGTGAAAAAAGAACTGAAAAATATTCAGGCAGTGGGCATCCCGGAAGTGCAGAGCGGCTTGCCCGTCTATATTTCGATTCCGGAGGCCGGTATCAAGAAAACCTATTGGGTAGATACGGACCGGCATGAATTTAAAGGAACGAAACATACGATGACCCTTGATGTTGTCGAAAAGAACACCTTGCCGGAAGGAGTTTCCTGATGAGATTGAGTGACGCTATAAAACATTTGGCTGTTGGCGCAGTTGACGCTGAGTCTCCGGTAGAACTGCTCCCGGCTGAAGTCGTTTCGGTTTCTCCTGTGGAAATCAAATTAAAAGAAAACAGCAAACTGATCATACCGGCTGACGCCATCATCATCCCAAAACGGATGCAGTCCGGGGGAGACGATGCACTCGAGCCGGGAGATCGCGTCATGACCGCGGCTCTGACTGGCGGCCAATCGTTTTTTATTTTAGATAAAGTATAGACAAAACCGCTTCGAACGAAGGGGTTTTTATTTAGCATGTAAAAAGGAGTGGGCATCATGGCCCTGACACCAGAAGTGGAGTTTGAAGATATTAAAGATGACAGCGAAGTCATTGAAACCTCGCAAACGTACAAAATAGATTTTGAAAACGGGAGAATTACAAATGAGCTGATTACCGGGCTTGAAGCGATCAGGCAGTTCGTCTATATCGCCTTACAGACAGAACGCTATGCGTATTCCATTTACAGCCATAATGTCGGAAATGAGCTTCAAGACGTGCTGACGGATCATGAGACGACCGATGCCTATAAAAAAATGGAGATTCCGAGGCTGATAGAGGAGGCGCTGGTTTATGATGACCGGATATCGGCTGTAACAGATTTTGAGATTGAAAAACAAGGCGACGCGTTTCATGTGTCCTTTGTGGTGGAGACGGATGAAGGGACGCTTGAGATTGAGGAGGTGATTGGCGAAGATGTTTGAAGATCAGACGTTTGAAGCGATTATGGAGCGTATGCTGAACAGCATTTCCGCAGATATTGACACAAGAGAAGGCAGCGTCATTTATAATGCGTTAGCCCCGGCGGCGGCCGAGCTTGCGAAATCTTATATATGGCTGGATACTGTGCTTGAGCTAGTTTTCTCTGATACCGCCCAAGGCGAATTTTTAGACAGGCGTGCAGCGGAAGCGGGGATTGAACGGACAGCCGCGACGAAGGCGGTCAGAGCGGGAGAGTTTACGTCGGGAGTAACTATTCCTGTCGGCTCCCGCTTCTATGTGGATAATCTTTATTTTCAATATATGGCAGATGGGACGCTCATCTGTGAAACACCTGGTGAAGCAGGAAACGCCAATCTGACCGGACGCAATTTGCTGTCATTGGATACCATTCCCGGTTTAGAAAAGGCCATTGTCAAAGAAATCCTGATTCCGGGACGCGAGGAAGAAGGAGATGACAGCTTAAGAGAACGGTATTTTACGAGGGTTCGGCGTGAGGCTGTCAGTGCCAATAAAATGCATTATAAAGAGTGGGCTGAAGAAGTGGACGGTGTTGGAAAGGCAAAGATCTTCCCGCTTTGGAACGGTGACGGCACGGTCAAAATTGTCGTCACGAATGCGAATCTTGAGCCGGCTTCCGACATCTTAATACAAAAAGTAAAAAATTATATTGACCCTGAACCAGGACAAGGGGAGGGACAGGCGCCAATCGGGGCTGTAGTTACAGTGGAAAGCGCGGTCTGGAAGGAAGTTGAGATTTCTGCCGAAGTGCTGCCTGAGATCAATCACTCAATTGATGAAGTGAAGTCAGAAATTGAAGAAGGCATTTTAAATCTCTTTAAGAAAATGGCGTTCGAAGACAACGTCATCCGTCTTTCTCAAATTAACAATATCGTCTATCATTCACCGTCAGTCAGTGACTACTCCAATATTCAAATCAACGGCACCTCTGAAAATCTGGTGCTGAGCGATGTGGAAATTCCTAAGCTTGGGCAGGTGAAGATCATTGAGCAAACAAGATGATATTGCAGCTTATCTGCCGCCGTTTCTTACCAGCCTTAAAGAAATGGCCGAGCTGCTGAAAGCGGAAGCGCCTGAGTTTGATAAACAGAATAACAGCATATTTGATCTGACGGATCAGTTATTCGTGCCGACGGCGACATGGGGGCTCAGCCGCTGGGAAAAGATTTTAAACGTGCCGCGGGAATCAGGCGACACTGATGAGATCAGACGGTTGCGGCTCATTTCAAAAATGTCGAACATCCCGCCGATTACTTACAAGGCCATTGAGCAGGCGGTGAATCGTTTCTTAAAAAACCCGTCTGCACAGGTCCGCCTGCTTCCCGGCGAATACCGCTTTAACGTGGATATCAATGTTGATGACCTTCAGCACATGAATGAGCTGATTGAAGCCGTAGAAAACATGAAGCCCGCTCATTTGTCATATACGCTCAGAGGCGGATTAAATGAGACGCTTCAAATCAAAGATACAGTCATCCTGAATCACCGCAGATACCGAACAGCCAGTGAGCTCAAGGTCGGTTATTCTGTCACCCTTAACAACAATGAGGTGGTTTTAACTTGATTTCAACTATATACAGAGAACGCACAGCGGCTGATCTAAAAAGCAGAATCGATCATGTGCTCCTCAACGGCCAAAAAACAGAAATAGTAGAGCTCGCCATTGACGGTGCGACTGTCACCGTTCTGACAAGACGTGAAGAAGACATCAAGCATATCGAAACGGTACAAATTTTTGACGAGCTGGGCAACATCATTACAGAAAGAAAAACAGACCTGGACGTCAGCGAAAACAGAACACTCGATTTCAGATTTACCTTTGAGGTGGTGTAAACATGGCATATGAAGAAAAAACAGACTGGCTTCCGGACGATCCGATCAACGAAGATGACGTCAACCGCTGGGAAAAAGGAATAAAAGACGCCCACACAGACCTGGCCGCCCACAAAAACGACATGAACAACCCCCACAACACAACAAAGGCGCAAATTGGGCTGGGGAACGTAGATAATGTGCAGCAGGCGGCGAAGAAGGATTTCGACAAGCATGAGCAAGATCAGGTGCGGCATATTACTGAGGAAGAACGAGAGAAATGGAACGGCAGTCAGTTATCTAAGATTACGAAAGATGATGGTTCAGTTTTTATCACTATTGGTAATGGACAAGACTTTAACGAGGTAGCTGCTCAACAAAAGAGATCATTTACTTTTTATACAGCAAAAACAGGTCTGAATACACCTCCGCAACCTACTAAAGGCATTTACTTGTACTCTTCTGAAAAAGAAGGGGAAGCAGTTGCTATGACAAATGATGGGGGCATCTGGAGAAAGACTCTAACGGGGGGAGAATGGTCGGAGTGGAATGCTTTCGAGACAGAAAGTGGATCTAAACTGAAGGCTGATCAAGCTGAAACAAATGCTAAATCTTATACGGACAATCATACTACTAACAGTAGCATACACATAACAAATGCTGAACGTACGAAATGGAACGGGGCTCAACTGACAAAGTTAACGAAAGATAACGGCAGAAGAACTTGGGTACCTGATGGGACTGATATTCTATCATTATCAACGGGGTATTATTATGGTGTAGGTAAGAATTTAGTAAACAATCCAGTTGATGATAATGCTTGGTATAACTACGATGTGATAGAGGGTGAGAGCGGCAGAAAAACAATTGTTGCTTACCAAAGCTTTGAAGTCACCATGTGGATTGGGATGGTGCATACC
Organism: Bacillus sp. N12A5; assembly: GCF_026790125.1. NCBI lineage: Bacteria > Bacillati > Bacillota > Bacilli > Caryophanales > Bacillaceae > Bacillus > Bacillus sp. N12A5. The sequence continues at coordinate 302,187 of NZ_JALAMR010000002.1, forward strand.
GATGGAGAATTCAGAGGATGGAAACGTCTGATCACATCAGAAGAATTGAATAGTGAAAATATCAATAAAATTGGCGATGAGTCACTTTATCAGGACGCATCATACTCTGGAAACAACTATCCTATTGGTATTACCACAGTCGGAATTCTTCAAGGGTCTACAGGATATCCTCATGAATACGGTGAAGTGCTGAATATAAAATCTAGTAAATACCGTTTTGCTCAGTTTTTCTTTTATGCTGGAAATACAGGCCAAAAGAAAATATTTATTCGTCATTGGTATGATAGTGTAGGCTGGACTGAGTTTATTACCATTCCTTCATCAGATGAACTAGAATCTGTTTTAAATACAGCAAGGCTTTATACTGACAGTCATGCGAATAACACGGAAATCCATGTTACGGAGAACGATAAAACAAAATGGAATAACAGCCAGATTTTCAAATTGACTCAAGATGACGGAACGTTGGAAAAATTATATAATGTTGATTTGAATAGTATTACAAAAACTGGATTTTATTACATTTTATCTTCGACTACTGAATTAAATGCTCCCATTAATAAAAATGGGTATTTACTTGTATATAATGTTGGAACCTATCCGTATCAAGAGTTTATTTCTTATTCGGGCGAAACAGCATCTATTCCAGACAATAGAAGAAAGTTTATAAGGAATAAAAAACAGGATTCAGAAGAGTGGAATCCATGGATGGAGATTGAATATTCACAGGGAGCTCAAGCGAAAGCAGACAAAGCATTAGCTGATGCTAAAAACTATGTTGACTCTAATTATACGAATAATAAATTAACAGTTCTTACAGGGTCCAATGCAATTCAAGACGCTAGAACAAGCGGCAATGAGTATCCTGCTGGGCTGACTTTTATGGATATAGGAGCAAATAACACAACAGGATACCCACTTACCTATGGAATTGTAAAAAATGAAAAGCATAGCAACTATCGATTTACTCAGTATTTTTATGGAACTGGAAACCAATCTAACACTTACTTTTCAAACACAGGTTCTTGGATCCGCCATTGGTGGGCAGATTCAGGCTGGACAGCTTGGCAGAAAATTTCAGGATTTGCTCACGCAAATATAGGAACTACAGGCATACAGTATTTGGATAAAGCAGCCCATACAAAAATTCAGTTCAATCGTAAAATAAAAGATAGTCACAATGCTTTTGATACTAAAAATAATAGATTCGTTGCTCCTAATGATGGAATGTTTTTAGTAGGAGTTGGGCTGTATATGTTGAATACACCGGCATACATCAATTTTCATTTGAAACTCTATCTAAATGGATCAGTGTATAAAACAGTTGACCATAAGAGAGGGTACTTTGAGAATAAGGAAAATGAAATGAATCTCGGTTTAAATGGTAATGTAACCGTTCCAATGAACAAAGGTGACTATATAGAAATCTATTGTTATTGTAATTATCAAGGTGATGATAGAAGAGGTGTATCCGATTATAACGGGGTATACAATTATTTAGACATTCAAGAACTTGGAGGACTGAACTATCCTACAGTATAAGTATAGGAGGAAAAACGATGATCGCAGAAGCAATCATGTATAAATACCCCAATACAGATCCAACAAAAGATTTTATCGTTCAAAATGACGGGGAAGGGTCTTATATAGCTGAATGGAACCTGCGCGCCCCCATCCCAACCCAAAAAGAGATCGAATCCTGGTGGGAGGAGCTGCAAAAAAACCCGCCGTACGAACCGCCTGGTCAGGTGGAGCTACTTGCTCAGGAATTGTCGCAGGAAAAGCTGGCACGCAAGCAGCTTGAAGAACTGAACAAAACATTGGGGAGCGAGCTGGCAGAAATAAAGCTTTCATTACTTTCTTTGAAAGGAGATCATGCTGAATGAATTATTGGGTGCTTGCCCTCTATTATGAGTGGGCGACAACGGATATGGTGAAACAGGCCGTAGCATATAAGGACTGTTCAATTGAGGATCTGGCAGAAGGTGTGAACAAAAAGCTGATTACATCTGATCAGTATAAAGAAATTACCGGTAAAGCCATGTAAGGCTTTTTTATTTTGCCTGTTTTTAGATCAAAAGGAGGATGAAGATGGTGAAGTATCAATATGAATTTCCTCTCGATAAGACTGGAAAAGCCGGAGCAGTAAAGCCCTATAGAGGAGAAAAAAATGATTTTGTGACACCTGTTTCGAACTTGTCCGGTGTCGCAGAGATTTTAACAAACGCTGCCTTAAAGGCAACTGAAGCATATAGTCAGCTCGGGCAAGACAGACTGGGCGCAGTTCTGGTTTCGAAAGTAAAGGGCTGGGCGTATGCAGATCGCGAAGGCACACTCTTTATAGAAGAAAGCGAAAATAACAACGTGTGGACAACGACAGCAGCAATGAATGTCGCAGCGGGTGTCCTGACGGCGACGGACTGGGTGTACCTTTCTAAACGGTATTACCGCTTCCGTTATGTGAATGGAAATCTTCAGCAATCAGAGTTTGTATTATACCAATCAGTCGGCGCGGGAGAAATGGATGTTCGTGTAAATGAAAAAGCCCCTTTGCAGATTGACCTTTCGGAAATTCAAACAGGGGATGGGCGGCTGAAAGTAAAAGCCAGCCAAACGTTTGACTTTGTCTTTCATGAAAATGCCGAGTCCGCAGGCGAGGGAGCTGCTTTACCTGTGAACGGCGCCGAACATTTACTCGTTGAAGTATACGGCACAGCGGAAATGAGTGAAGTCAAATTTTGGGGCAAATCGGTGTCAGGACAGAAAATTCCGATCAGCGGCGTGAAATCTGATGATGCGAGCTCTGCCTCGAGTACGTTAGGAAAAGCTGAGGCGTGGGCCTTTAATATTAAAGGATTTAAGGAAATTATTATGGAGATTGCCAGTATTAGCGGCGGGACTCTTTCGGTAAAAGGAACCGCGGTTTTATAACAAGTTCGGCCCTCGGAAGGGAGGTGATCCGCATGTAAAGGAGGAGTGAATGATGCAAGAAGAGACAGATGTGAATGTATTCCAGCAGGATTTAGCAGACATGAAAGGCGAGCATAAAGCGCTTGAACAGCGGGTTTCCGCATTAGAACGAGTGTCTGACCGGCAAGACCAGCAAATCATGACGCTGAACGAAAAATTAAACAAAATTGAAGAGAACACAACATGGATTAAGCGCACCATCACAGGTGCCATCATTACAGCAGTGTGCACAGGAATCATTGGCGGAGCCATCGCGATTATGTACAACCTGCTGCAGTATTAAGGGGGATTTTCATGAAAACGTATGACAAAGGCACGGTCATCAGGACGGTGCTTCTTTTGGTTGCATTAATTAACCAGACCATGCTGATGTTTGGCAAATCACCATTGGACATTCAGGAGGAGCAGATCAATCAGCTTGCTGACGCTCTTTATTCAGCCGGTTCCATCGTCTTTACAATTGGAACAACACTTGCCGCTTGGTTTAAAAACAACTATGTAACAGAAAAAGGGAAAAAACAGCGCGACTTGTTAAAGGAAAATAATCTGACAAAATAAGGAGAGATGAAAATGGTTAACATTATACAAGACTTTATCCCAGTCGGTGCAAATAACCGTCCAGGCTACGCAATGACACCTCTTTACATTACAGTGCACAATACAGCGAACACTGCAGCCGGGGCCGATGCTGCGGCGCACGCCCGCTATTTGAAAAATCCTGATACCACTACAAGCTGGCATTTTACAGTTGACGATACAGAAATTTATCAGCATTTGCCTTTAAATGAAAACGGCTGGCATGCGGGAGACGGAAACGGCAGCGGTAACAGGGCTTCGATCGGGATTGAAATCTGTGAGAATGCCGATGGGGATTTTGCACAAGCAACAGCAAATGCGCAGTGGCTCATCAAAACATTAATGGCTGAACACCATATCAGTCTCGCCAATGTCGTCCCTCATAAGTATTGGTCTGGGAAGGAATGTCCGCGAAAATTGTTGGATACGTGGGATTTGTTCAAAGCGGGGATTGGGGGAGGCGGCAGCCAAACCTACGTTGTGAAACAAGGTGACACACTTACATCCATAGCGAGAGCGTTCGGTGTCACTGTTGCTCAGCTGCAAGAGTGGAACAACATCGAAGATCCGAATTTTATTCAGATCGGTCAAGTGCTAATTGTAAGTGCCCCGTCAAATGTTCAAAAACCAGAACTTTATCCGCTCCCTGATGGTATCATTCAATTGACAACACCTTATACCTCAGGAGAACACGTCTTTCAGGTGCAGCGAGCACTGGCTGCTCTGTATTTTTATCCTGATAAAGGCGCTGTCAACAACGGAATTGACGGCATTTACGGACCGAAAACAGCGGACGCCGTTGCGCGTTTTCAGTCAGTTAATGGTCTAACTGCCGATGGTATCTACGGGCCTGCGACGAAAGAAAAGATCAGTGCTTTATTAGTTTTGTAGAAAAAGAAAACATTGACAATGCATGTTAGTAAAACCATACTGAATATGATGAATTTGTATTTTGGGTGGTTATACTATGCAAAAAGATATGAAACTAAATAATGTCAAAGGCGTATTGATATTTTTGGTTGTATTTGCCCATCTGCTGGGTGTTAGTAAAAGCGGGTTGGAAAATATGATTGAATTCATTTATTCATTCCATATGCCTGCTTTTATTTTTTTAAATGGTTATTTTTCCAAAAGGCCATCAATCAAAAAAGTGATCAATCTCATTCTGTTATATGTTATTTTTCAAACCTTTTACTGTGTGTACCGTTACTACGCAGGTAATTTTTCTGTCATTCAATTTACTTATGGCAGCCCGCATACTCACTTATGGTATATTGTCAGTCTGGGTAGCTGGTATACGTTGGCTATTATTTTAAAGAAAATAAACAGGAGAAAAATCTTAAAGCTGGCTTTACTGATCTTGTTGTTGGGGCTAAGTTTTTATTCCAGATTTTATGCAGATCAGGTTATAGAATTGATCAAAATATATTATAGCAATATGCATACGCAAACGCTCTCTATATTAAGGACTTTTGTTTTCCTTCCATTTTTCCTGGCTGGTTTTTATTGTTCAAGAGATCTGATGGGGAAAATATACAGTTCTTTAGAAAAATTTAAGTTTAAATTGTTTTCAACTTTAGCTATTTCTGTATTGGTATTCATTATATTAGATTTTCATCATGATAAATTTAATCAGCTGTTTTTTGGTTTTCTTGGCTATCAAAAGTTCCATATAGAGAATCACAGCTATACTGGTATTGTATTTTTTCATTATTCCTTAGCTGTATTAGGCATTTTCTTGTTATTCAATATAGTTGGGGCCGGCAAAAATAAGTTGACCCAATGGGGAGAAAACTCTCTTGCGATCTATTTATTTCATATGATCTTTGTCTTCCCGCTATTTACTCATAATAGCTGGCTAAATGAGCAAAGCCCTGACACCCGATTGATATTATGTTTTACGATGGCATTAGGAATAACGTATCTATTTGGATCTCGTGTTTTTAACCGGATCGTGAAATATCTAATCTATCCAATGAAATATTTAGAAATCATTTATGCACGGTTCTTTAATCAAACAGATAAAAATAATGAATATAAAAAGCGACATGTTGTTTAAATGTCGCTTTTTTTTGTGCGTTTTTTTAGATGTTTCAATATTATGGCACTACGCTCCCTCACCCGAAGCGAATACCCGGAAAGACCAAATCTTCCGTAATCAACAAACTTCACACGCCTCACCAATTTTTTCACTGTATCACCTGACAATATCCTCTGTTTGTTTTAGTATATGTAACCCTTTAAGAAAAGGAATAAGGACAAGAGCTGTTTTCCCTTGTCCTTTTAGTGTGATCATGCTTTTTTTCGTTTATACTCGTCAATCAGCCGTTCGTTTTCTTTGAAAATTCTTGCTGTATGCGGACTGACTTGATAGCTTGCGACACTGGTGGTTGAACGTTTTTTCAGGATTTTAAACGGCTTTGCCGCTCGGGGTTCGCATTTGTTTTGAAACGCGCGTTCCATTATCCTTCACCTTCCTCCTCAATTGGCAGCACCAAATCATATATGCTTGTTAATGATGTGAAAAGCAAATAATCAAATTCCGTGACAATGCTGTCAGACGTCAGCTTGATGACATAGCTCTGTGTCTCGATAGTAAAAGGGATGAGAACCATTTTTCCGTATTGGTCGTAATAAACATCCTTTCGATCAAGCCGTGTTTGCACGTCTGCCGGATTGTCCATATGCTCAGTTAACCGGTCTTTATCAGCCTGTGTCGAATAGTGACAAAGGGAGGCCGTTAAGTTCATTTTATCGGCATAGGTTTTCAACAGCTTATCAATACCTTCAGCATATGCTTCTATACTTCCATAATAAACATGGATCGGTTCGTTTTTCAATAGGTATTGGTATGTTTTCAGCCGATTGAGGTACATGTGGAGCATTTCGTTGTTTTCTTCGAGAATTTCTCTTGTGTCTGTTTCCAGTTCGCTGCCGGCCAGTTTTTTGACATATGCGCTTAAGAAGATGAAAGCATCAATTAAAGCGAAACTGACAGCCACAATGAGGTACCGTTCCCAGTGGGTAAACAGGGAAGAGGGCTCATATGTCCAGTATACCATAGCGCCCAGAACAAACAGCAAGTACCATGTTTTCCGGATGGCGGACATTTTTTCTTTGACCTGCGATTCGAACCGCCACGTGGCGTACACGTATAAGCCTAATCCGGCCATGATGCACCAGACCATGATCTGAAAGAATAAAAGCATACATCAATCCCTCACATCTGAAATAGGTTCTGCTTATTGTATTCGAGAGATCCGGCAGGTTTTCCTGTTTCATCAAAAAAACCGCTCCTTTGACAGAAGCGGTGTAACATTAGAAAATCATATTTAAAATAAAGTAAGCGATGGCACCAAGTGTAGCTGAAATCGGAAGCGTAATGACCCATGTAATAAGCATCCGCTTAGCTGTGCCCCAGTTTACGCCTTTTACCCGGTGTGACGCACCGACGCCAAGGATTGATGAAGAAATGACGTGGGTTGTACTGACCGGCAAATGAATAAATGTAGCACCGAAAATAATGGCTGCTCCGGTTAAGTCAGCAGATACGCCGTTTACCGGACGGATCTTCATGATCTTTCCGCCAACGGTTTTGATGATTTTCCATCCGCCGATTGAAGTTCCGAGACCCATCGCTGTGGCGCAGGCGAATTGCACCCATGTTGGAATATCATTAGCAGAAGTATGTAAATTCGCTGTGATGAGAGCCATTGTGATAATTCCCATTGCTTTTTGTGCATCGTTTGTTCCGTGTGTATACGATTGCAGGGCAGCTGTTACAATTTGCACTCTGCGGAATTGCTTGTTCGTTTTCGCCAAATTGCTGTCTTTGAAAATCAGCTTAACGATGCTGTAAAGAATAAAACCAAGGACAAAGGCAATAATTGGTGATAGGATCAGCGCTTCAATGATTTTAATGAAGCCCTTATAATTTAACGCAGCAAAACCGGCTGCCGCAATGGCTGCACCGGCAATAGCCCCGATGATGGCATGGGATGAGCTGCTTGGGATGCCGTAGTACCATGTGATAAGGTTCCAGGCAATCGCAGCAACTAGCGCAGCCAAAATCACGACAGAGCCATTCTCTAACGTATAAGGATCCACAATGTCTTTTGTAATGGTTTTGGCAACACCTGTAAATGTCATTGCTCCGACAAAGTTCATCACAGCAGCCAATATAATGGCATGGCGAGGTTTCAACGCTTTTGTTGATACCGAAGTCGCAATTGCGTTTGCCGTATCATGAAACCCGTTGATGAAATCAAACGCCAGAGCACAAATGACTATTAGTATCGTTAATATAAATAGAATATCCATTTTTACCCCTCGTTACGCGTTTTTCATAATGATGGTTTCAAGATTATTGGCAACACTTTGACAAGAGTCGGCTATTTCTTCAAGCGTTTCGTAAATTTCGCGATATTGAATAACTTTAATTGGATCTGTTTCATTTCCGAAAAGATTCTTTAATGATTTTCTGTGCAAGTTGTCACAGCTGTGCTCATATTCTTTAATTTTGATTGCGTGAGGCTGAATATCCTTTAAGCGGTTTTCTGCCAGCAGCTCTATGGTAATCAAAATCTCTTTCGCACATTCTCTGATGTATCCGCTGAATTTATCGATATGCTCGTCTGATGAAGTAATGGAGAAAATCTCCATCATGGCAGAGAAATGTTCGATACCGTCAAGCACATCATCCAGGCTGTTTGTCAGCTGAAGGATATCTTCGCGCTCAATAGGAGTGATGAACGCCTTGTTAAGCTCTTTAATCATGACATGAACATGATTGTCACCTTTTGTTTCGTATTCCTTTAACGTATCTGCAAATTCTTTAAGCGTCGTTTGGTTAGTGACCTTAAAATTCACAAAATATTCTGCAGTTTCGTCTATGTTCTTTGCAATTTCTGTTAAAAGGAGTGAGAACTTATCTTTTTTTCTTCTTATCATTAAAAACCCTCCATAGTTTGAATGAACAATGCACACATCAAATTATTATATAGCCTTTTGTCGAAAAAAAACAGGTAAAGTCGAAAAAAACGTATCTTGACTTTTTCGATAAATCATGTCTCCTTATTTTGACCTACTTCGCTACAAAAAAACGACCCAAGTTTGCAAAAACTTTCTGCTTAACGTAAAAAGTATATCAAAAGTTGTGTTTTTCCTGTCAACTTTTATCTTCTGTTTCACCAAAAAACGGTTCCCTAAACAAGGGAACCGTTTTATCAGTTTGCTTTTCGTTTTTTCATCCAGTAATAAACAGGCAGTCCGGCAAGGCCGATGAGGATGGATAATCCGCAGCTCAGTGTATCTGTAATGAGTGTGCTTCCTAACACAAAAAAGGAGCCTGCGATGGCCAAAATCGGCATGAAAGGATAAAGCGGGACACTATAGGCGCGCTTTTCTCCCTTTGCTCGCTTGCGGAGGATAAACACTGCAAAAAAGGCCATTACATAAAAAATGTAGATCATGAAAATAGAGATTTCTGAGAGCTTATCAGGGTTGCTGATCAGCATCATAATCAAAGCCACAGCAATTTGAAAAGAAATCGCAATCCATGGCGTGCGGAACGTTGGGTGTACATGTGACAGTTTTTCAGCGAATGGAAGCTGTTTTCGTTCCGCCATTGCAAATGACACTCGCGGGAAAGAAAGAACCTTTCCGTTTAAGCAGCCGAAGATACTGACAATAATCCCGACACTGATCAGCTTTCCGCCAATTGAACCGAACAGCATGGTGGCAGCAGTGCTTGTTGCATTTTCACCAAGCGTGACGATTTCGTTCGAAGACAGGATGTGAAGCAATGCAAAGTTAATGAAAATATAGATTGCTGTTACAATTAATAATCCGCCCGTCATTGCGCGTGGCAGCAGCTTTTCGGGATTTTTCATTTCTCCGCCGAGAGCGGCCAGAAGAATCCATCCGTCGTAAGCAAACAGTGTGGCCAAAATGGCTGCTCCGAAGTTCATATCGGAAATGCTCTCATTTACTGCTGTGAAAATGTGCTGATCGCCTTTCCAAAGACCAAAGATGATGATGCATGCAATCGGAATCAGCTTTCCGATCGTTGTCAGCGTTTGGACGAAGCCGCCGTATTTTGTACCGATAATATTAATAACGCATAAAAAGAGAACTGCTATAATTCCGATTACCTTTGATAGGACAGATCCCCAGCCGAAAAGATTTGCCATTAAAGATCCAAAATATAAACCTAGGGCGCCAATAATCGCCGGACCGTAAATGATAATCTGCACCCAGCCGCACAAAAATCCCCAAAACTCCCCATACACTTCTTCAAGGTACGTATAGAGCCCGCCGGTTTTTGGTATTTGCGTTCCGATTTCCGCGATTGTCAAACCGCCCGCCAGTGTTAAAATCCCGCCTAACAGCCAGGCGAACAGCGCTGTTTTTGAATCACCAGAATAAGCGAGCACAGCGCCAGGCTTCATAAAAACACCCGAGCCGATGATGGTTCCGATGACAAGAGTAAGGGCAAACAAGAGGCCTATCTCTTTTTTCAAACCGTTGTCTTCAGTATGCATGTCCTTAACCTCCTATGATGTTGAAGCTTATGATGAAGAATCTATTTTTCATATTGTAAACCCTATTTTAGAAAAGTGAAATAAAATAAATTTTCTGATTTTCGATAATTGCTTTGTTTGCGACGGATAAATTTATGAAAACGCCTACTTTATTAAGTTATAAACGAACAAATATATAATTTTTTAGTTGGAAAGTTCGTGTTTTGAGTTAGGGGTTTAGCTGGTATCGAAGGTGCAGCGTGAAATCAGCGAATGAACGAACCTTTGTTGAAGCTGATATGTTGACTTTTCCATGCGAATAAAATACCTTGTCATTAGAACAATAAACCTAAAACTATGATATAATATCTCGAAATCGAGATAAAATGACCTGGAGGGACAGCATATGAAAGTCAATGGCATTCACCACGTGTCTGCATTAACCGCCGATGCACAAAAAAACTTGGATTTCTATAAGAACGTATTAGGATTAAAGCTTGTCAAAAAATCCGTCAACCAGGATGAACCGACAATGTATCATCTATTCTACGGAGATGAAGTGGCCAATCCCGGAACCGAGCTGACGTTTTTCGAGATTCCCCGCATTGCACCGTTTCATGCGGGAACAAACAGCATTTCTTCTATTGGATTGCGCGTTCCAAGCACAGAAGCACTCCATTACTGGAAAGAGCGTTTTGAAGAGCATCAGGTGGCGCATAGCGGCATTGCCAAAAGAGCCGGGCGTGACATATTGGCATTCCAAGACCATGAAGGACAGCGCCTTGTCCTGACTGCTGATGAGAAAGGCAAAGGTTATGGCCTGCCTGTTAAACAAAGCGGCATTCCGGAAGAATTTTCATTTCGCGGGTTAGGACCGGTTGAACTGACTGTGCCTTACGCTGATTCAACCTTACACGTATTGATAAATATTCTTGGTTTTACAGAAATCAGCCGGGAATCAGTTGAAGGACAAGGAACCGCCGTTATTTTGGAATCAGGAGAAGGCGGTGCGGCAACGGAAATCCATTTAATAGAAAGAAATGATCTTCCGCGCGAGCGCCAAGGCAAAGGAAGTGTTCACCATGTCGCATTTCGCGTAAGAGATGAAGAAGAGCTTGCCGGATGGCATCAAATCATCAGCCGAGAAGGGTACAGCAATTCCGGCATTGTTGAACGCTATTACTTCAAGGCACTGTATTTCAGAGAGCCGAACGGCATTCTGTTCGAGCTATCAACAGACGGACCGGGCTTTATGGTTGATGAAAACCTTGATGAGCTTGGCCAAACGATCGCTCTTCCGCCGTACCTTGAACATCGAAGAGCTGAAATTGAAGCAAAACTAAAACCAATTCAATAAACTGTGTTTTCATTTGCCTTCCGGCGCGGCCGGAAGGTTTTTTATTTTGGCATAAACATTGGGCAGGAAAGATCATGCGCAGATTGGGAGAAAAGGCTTAAAACCCTTTGTGTATATGGGCGATTGGCATGAAAGAGCCTCGGCAAAAATATTGTCTTTGTTTATTAATAGTTTATTCATATTTGCTTGTTACACTATCTCAAAGTTAGACAAAAAGGAGTGAAAAACACGTGGAAAAGAAAAAACGCGAGCTGGATATCGTCCTCATCCTCATTTTGCTCGCATCTGCATTCTTAAATATCTATAACATTTGGAAGGACGACACGGTGAATCCTTATTACACCGCGGCAGTTACAAGTATGATGCAAAGCTTTCATAATTTCTTTTATGCTTCGTTCGATGCTGCCGGCTTTATAACAGTTGATAAACCGCCTGTTACATACCAAATCCAAACGATCAGTGCGCTGATATTCGGTATGCATGGGTGGAGTGTCATTCTCCCTCAGGCATTGGCGGGTGTAGGCTCAGTACTTCTCATGTACCTGCTGATAAAGCCGGCATTCGGAAAAACGGCGGCGCGCATTGCCTCATTTGTTATGGCCTGTACGCCAATTGCAGTAGCCGTAGCACGTACAAACAATGTTGATGCATTACTGGTATTTTTCTTGTTGCTGGCTACATGGCTTCTCTTTAAAGCCATCAGAAAAGGAAAGCTGATCTGGCTGTTAGCGGCATTTTTCGTCGTTGGAGTAGGTTTCAATACAAAAATGCTTCAGGCTTATATGATTTTACCGGCCTTCTTATTGTTCTATCTGATTGCGGCAAACGCCACGATGAAGAAAAAAATCATTTCGTTGGTAAGTGCATTTGCCGTATTAGCAGCCGTTTCGTTATCATGGCCGCTCATTGTTGACAATGTCCCTGCAAGCAAACGGCCTTATATCGGAAGCAGCCAGACCAACTCTGTTTTAGAATTGGCTTTCGGCTATAACGGGATTCAGCGGCTGACAGGCCAAAATTCCGGCGGCCAGGGTGGGACAAACGGAGACGCTTCAAAAGAAATGTCTTCTTCCGATAACACGCAAGCACCGCCTAATCAGTCATCCAGCAGCAGCTCTTCAAGTGATGACAAATCATCAAATGCCAATATGACGCAACCTCCAGCCAATGGCCAAATGCCAAGCAACGGAGAAATGCCAAGCGGCGGTCAAGGAGGCCCTCCGAGCGGAGGAGATGGCGGACAAGGCGGACCTGGCAGAGACGGAGGGAAAGGCGGTACAGGAACCGGCTCGAAAATGCAATCAGGTTCAGGAATGTTCGGAACGGGAACACCTGGTCCGCTGCGGCTTTTCCAACAAGAATTATCGGATCAAATCAGCTGGCTTCTGCCATTTGCAATTTTTGGAATCGCAGGCTTACTGATTGCAGGCGCGAGAGAAAGAAGAAGGCTATCTGCTGAACAGAAGGAAACGGTGTTCTGGGTCGCATGGCTTGTACCGATTGCCGGATTCTTCAGTGTCGCAGAATTTTTCCATCACTATTATCTCATTATGCTGGCACCGCCGATTGCGGCTCTAGTCGGTGCGGGCTGGGTTGCTCTTGTTCATCTGTACCGCAATCAGACAGGCTGGAAATCATGGCTTCTGCCGGCAGCGATTATTGCGACAACTGCATTTGAATTGTTTATTCTCAGGAACTACAACGATCAGATCGGAGCGGGCTGGAGCATTGGTGTAGGCGTTCTCGGCGCGCTGTCAGCGATTGCTCTGCTGCTGTTCAAACAGCGCCAAAAACCGATCAGTTATTATGTATCCCTTGCAGCTCTTCTCGCATTGCTGGTGATGCCGATTTATTGGGCAAGCACACCGCTTCTGTATGGAGGCAACAGCTCACAGCCTGAAACGGGTCCTCAGCTCGCTTCAACCAGCGGAAAAGGCATGAGAATGTCTGATGCAACTGTAAATGAAAAACTCATCAACTATTTAGAGGAGAATAACTCCGGAGCTGAATACCTATTCGCCACAACCGACTCGAACACAGCTGCTCCATATATTATCAAAACGAAGAAAGCTGTTATGACAATCGGCGGATTCAGCGGTTCTGACCCGGCTATCACGCTGACTCAATTTAAAAAGCTTGTAAAAGAAGGAAAGGTGAAATACTTCTTAGCTTCTGAAAGAGGAAGAGGCGGAAACAATGACATTGTTGAATGGGTAGAGAAAAACGGAATAGAAGTGTCATCAGATAAATGGCAATCAAGTTCTGAACAACAAACATCATCTGATCAGAAAACAGACAATACTGATTCAGCCGATACATCAAGCAGTAGCAAGGCTTCGGGCGAAAACGGCCAAATGGGCGGCGGACCTGGCGGAATGAATCAGTCGGCTACATTATACGAATTACATGCTGATGAATAGGAGGAGAAAACATGAGCAGACATATTCAATATTCCATTGTTGTACCTGTGTATAATGAGGAGCTTGTCATTCATGAAACCTATCAGCGCTTAAAAGAGGTCATGGATCAAACGAAGGAAAACTACGAGCTGCTTTTTGTCAACGATGGAAGCAAAGATCGCAGTATTGATATTTTAAGAGAACACAGCCTGATCGATCCGAGAGTGAAGATCATTGATTTTTCAAGGAACTTTGGGCACCAGATCGCCATTACAGCAGGTATGGATTATGCACAGGGGAATGCAATCGTCGTCATTGACGCCGATTTGCAGGACCCTCCTGAATTGATTTTAGATATGATTGAAAAATGGAAGGAAGGCTATGAGGTTGTGTACGCCGTGCGGACAAAACGAAAAGGGGAAACCTTTTTCAAAAAACAAACTGCGGCTATGTTTTACCGGCTTCTCAGCAGCATGACAGATATTGATATCCCGATTGATACGGGGGATTTCCGCCTCATGGACAGAAAAGTCTGTGATGAAATGAAGAGGTTAAAAGAAAAAAATCCTTTTGTCAGAGGGTTAGTCAGCTGGGTGGGCTTCAAACAGACAGCAGTCGAGTATGTACGTGATGAAAGGCTCGCCGGAGAAACAAAGTACCCGCTGAAAAAAATGCTGAAGCTGTCAATGGATGGCATCACGACGTTTTCACACAAACCGCTGAAGCTGGCAAGCTATGCGGGGATTCTCATGTCAGGTGCAGGATTTCTGTATATGTTTATCGTGCTCTATCTGAAGCTATTTACAGACAGCACGATTACAGGCTGGTCATCACTTGTTGTGATCCAGCTCCTGTTCAGCGGCATCGTTCTTCTAATTCTGGGGATGATCGGCGAATATATCGGCAGAATCTATGATGAAGCTAAAGACAGACCGCTTTACATCGTTCAGAAATCGTATGGAATTGAAAATAAAAGATTCTACAGAGACCAGCATATGTCATAATCACAAACCCCTGTCCATTAAGGACTGGGGTTTTTTATTCTGCATGAATCAATGGAAAAGATGCTGATAGACATATGGGAATAAGGGATTGCAAACTTGTACTGCCGTTCAGGCATGCTGAAATAAAAACAGCAAAGCCTAAAAAAGTTTTCAACCTTAGGCTTTGCTGCATGTCAGCTGTGATATTGCGGGGCTTTTAAGAAACGCATGATCACTGCCGTACCAGTGACGTTTAATAGAATACTGGCACCCAGTACAGCTCCCCACGCCAATGTCGATTCAGTAAGAAGAAAGCTCAGCAATAGAAAAGCCAATCCGGCGCAGATCATACTCAATCCCATGGTTTTCATGTTTATACCTCCTAGCAAACGATATCTCGTGCATCTGATGAGAATGATGTCAGTCTGTATGATATACGGATGCCTAGGCAGAAAGTTTCATAGTACGATCAGGTCTTTTGGTCAATAAAAAGCCTCAGTCCGCTTTTGCGGGCTGAGGCGCTATTTTTTTAAGAAGTTGTTTCTTCTTTTTGATCGAGTTTGATTTTTTTCGTCATTTCTTTGCCGTTTCTGAGGATTTTTACTTCAACGGTGTCACCGATGTTTGCGTCTTTATATAAGATATTGCGCAATTCACTGCCTGTATTGATTTTTTTGCCCTTCAGGCCGATGATAATATCCTCTGCCTTCAATCCAGCCTTTTCAGCAGGAGAGCCGGAAGCGACCTCGCGGATGTATACGCCCTTATTCAGCTGGCTGCCGAACAGACCGAGTGTGCCTTCCTGGTAGTTTTGCGGCACTTGTTCTAAATCAAGCATGCTGACACCGATATACGGACGTTCAATTTGTCCTTTGGACAGCAATTCCTCAGCAATCGGTTTGACGTCGTTGCTTGGAATTGCAAATCCGATGCCCTCAACATCATCTTCACTGATTTTCATGCTGTTAATGCCGACAATTTTGCCGTCTGTATTTAACAACGGACCGCCGCTGTTCCCTGGGTTAATCGCCGCGTCAGTTTGAATCACGTTAATGCTTGTTTGGCCGGCTGATGTTGACATTGAAACCGTTCTGTCCACACCGCTTACAATTCCTTGCGTCACTGTGCGGGACAAGTCTTTTCCGAGCGGATCTCCAATCGCAATGACGGTTTCGCCTGTTCTGAGATCAGATGAATCGCCGAAGCTTGCCACTTTTGTTACGTGGTCATCACTGATTTGGAGGACCGCTAAATCTGTTAACGAGTCACTGCCTACCAGCTTTGCTGTCGCTTCAGTGCCGTCATATAAAGAGACCTTCAGTGAAGATGCTCCTTCTACGACGTGGTTATTCGTAATGATATAAGCCTTGCCGTTCTCTTTTTTGAAAATGACACCCGATCCTGTACCGCTTTCTGTATCTTCACTGGAATCAGATGAGCCAGATCCGAACAAAGAGCTGTTTGACTGAGCCTGAAGATTTGTGATGCCGACAATCGCCGGTGAAAGGTCTTCCACCATATCTGAGATTTTAGAAGAATCCTCGCTCTTGAATGCAGATGAGCCGCTAGCGCTTGATGAGCTTTTGCTAGATTCAGAGGACGTGCTTTTAGCTGTAACTGATTGTGTCTGCTGCTCGCTGGATGACTGTTTTGCAGCGTCCTGAGAATCATGGTCGCCAAGCGGTGTAAACGTGTAAATCCCAAGGGCGAGACTGCCGCCGATCACTCCGCCGAGAAGCGGTCTGAACCATCCGAAGCCTCGTTTTTTCTTCTCCTGATCATGTATGACATTGCGGGCTGAGTAAGAGGTGCTCTGGTCGTTTTCTTTTGCTAGAAAGACCTCATTCTCATTTCCATCCGTTCTGTTTTCGTCACGATAGTTATCCATCATGTTCACTCCGTTTCTCTATTTTCACTCATTTTAATTTGATTATGATAGGTTTATGACTTGAGTTTATCATAAACAAAAACTGTGGGATAAAAATGAAAAGATTATGGGAAATTGTGAAAAAGGGCGGAAAACGGTACACTGTTTATTGTATATGAAAGGACTGAGTCGATGGAACAGATTGGATTGATTGGATATGGCAGCATGGCCGATATGATCGCCAGGCAGCTGTTGAAGCATGAACAAATAAAGGAGAATGATCTTTTTATTGAAACAAAAACGAGGGGGGAGCGGCTGCAGGCGCTGTTGTCAGATTATCCAAACGTATCGGCTGATTCGCTTGAGAACTGGGCCGAAACATGCCGTTTGATTTTGATATGTGTCCCTCCGCTCCATGTCATCGAAACAATGCGCCGTCTGCACCCGTATGTGAACAGGAATACACATATCGTATCCATTGCTGCCGGGGTGCCGCTGCGGCTTTTGGAGGCTGAAACCGAAGCCGGTATATCACGTGTCATTCCGAGCATTACGTCCGAAGCAGAAGCAGGCATCTCGCTTGTCGTTCACGGTGAAGCGCTGGCAACGGATAAAAAAGAACGCCTGAATGCATTGTTATCGGTTTTCAGCCGTGTACATGAAATCAAAGAATCGAATGTGGATGCTGCCAGCAACTTGACGAGCTCGGCACCGGGGTTTATAGCTGCCGTCTTCGAAGAACTGGCGCTGTCTGCTGTCAGAAACAGCAGCCTGTCCAAAGAAGAAGCCTTTGATTTTCTGATTCATTCGCTATACGGAACTGGCAAGATGCTGATCGAAAAGAATATGTCTTTCGAGGAAACGCTGGAACGTGTCGCAACGAAAGGGGGAATTACCGGAGAGGGAGCTGAGGTCATACGCGGCTCTGTGCCGGAAGTTTTTGACCAGGTGTTTGAAAAAACGCTGAAAAAATATGAGCTCCTTACAAAACAGGCAGAGAAACAGACCTGAATCCTTGAAAGAGGATTCTTTTTTTATCACCGAATCGTTGCGATTTTCTCCAGCTATATTGCATTTTTCCTCTTTTTTTAATATAATTTGTTAGAATATTCATAATTTAGTAAAAAAGGAGGAGCGTTATGAAACTGTACATGTCAGTAGATATGGAAGGTATTTCGGGTCTTCCGGACGATACCTTTGTAGATTCCGGCAAGCGAAATTACGAACGCGGGCGGCTCATCATGACTGAAGAGGCAAATTACTGTATCACCTCAGCGTTTAACAGCGGGTGTACCGAGGTGCTGGTCAATGACAGCCATTCGAAGATGAATAATCTGATGATTGAAAAGCTTCACCCTGAAGCAGATTTGATTTCCGGTGACGTCAAACCTTTTTCAATGGTAGAGGGACTGGATGAAACGTTTACAGGCGCTTTGTTTCTCGGTTATCATGCGAGAGCTTCGACTCCCGGTGTGATGTCACACAGCATGATTTTCGGCGTCCGTCATTTTTACATAAACGATCGGCCCGTCGGTGAGCTCGGGTTAAATGCATACGTTGCCGGTTATTATGATGTCCCGGTCATTATGGTAGCCGGAGACGACCGTGCGGCGAAGGAAGCGGAAGAGCTCATTCCGAATGTTACGACAGCCGCTGTTAAACAAACCATTTCAAGATCCGCAGTGAAGTGTTTGTCCCCCGCGAAAGCCGGCCGGCTGCTGACAGAAAAAACCGCCTTTGCCCTGCAAAACAAGGACAAAGTCAAACCGCTCACACCGCCTGACAGACCGGTTCTGAGCATTGAGTTCGCCAATTACGGCCAGGCAGAATGGGCGAATCTGATGCCGGGAACTGAAATAAAGCCGGGAACCACAACCGTTCAATTTCAGGCAAAGGACATGCTTGAAGCCTATCGGGCGATGCTTGTCATGACTGAGCTTGCGATGCGGACATCATTCTGCTAAAGGGGTGTGTTAGGCTTTGGCGCGATACATGATAAAGCGTTTTTGGGCAATGGCAGCTACGATTTTGGTGATTACCACCCTGACTTTTGTTCTCATGAAGGTCATTCCCGGATCTCCTTTTAACGAGGAGAGGGGCACTAATGAAGCCGTACAAAAAAATCTCGAAGCCTACTATCACTTAGACGATCCTCTCATTTTCCAATACATTTTCTACTTAAAATCCATCATTACATTCGATTTCGGACCTTCAATTAAAAAACCGTCAGACAGCGTAAATGATATGCTGGAACGCGGATTTCCCGTTTCCTTTGAGCTTGGAATGACAGCGATTGTCATTGCTGTGATCTCCGGACTGGTGCTGGGCATAGTCGCTGCGCTCCGCCGCAATGGCTTTTTGGATTACGCCGCGATGAGTCTCGCGGTACTCGGTATCTCCATCCCGAATTTTATTTTGGCAACATTGCTTATTCAGCAATTTGCTGTCAATCTCAAACTATTTCCCGCTGCTACATGGACGAGCCCGATCCATATGGTGCTTCCGACCGCAGCGCTTGCTGTTGGGCCAATGGCGATTATTGCGAGGCTTACACGGTCAAGCATGGTCGAAGTCCTGACACAAGATTATATCCGCACAGCAAAAGCAAAAGGGCTTTCTCCGTTCAAAATTATCGTAAAACACGCACTCAGAAATGCACTCATGCCCGTCATTACCGTACTGGGCACACTTGTTGCCAGCATCTTAACAGGAAGCTTTGTCATTGAAGAAATCTTTGCCATTCCCGGAATGGGAAAGTATTTTGTTGAAAGTATTAATCAGCGGGACTATCCCGTGATTATGGGAACGACCGTTTTTTACAGCGTCATTTTGATCATCATGCTGTTTTTGGTCGACTTGGCCTACGGTCTCTTAGACCCGCGCATTAAACTGCATAAGAAAGGGTGAAGCGTGTGAATCTCCCTGTACAAACGGATGAACGCCAGCCAGAGCAGCACATTCAGGTGCCGGATGAGTGGTTTGTTTCAAATCACGAAAAAAATCGGGAAGCCGATTCGGTCAAGCGGCCGAGTTTGTCATACACGCAGGATGCCTGGAGGAGGCTGAAGAAAAATAAATTAGCGATGGCGGGACTTTTTATTCTTTTATTTCTATTTGTCATGGCAGTTATCGGACCTCTTTTATCACCCCATAGTGTCGCGCGCCAATCGCTGGCCGAACAAAACCTCCCGCCCTCAGCCGATCATTGGTTCGGCACCGATGAACTCGGCCGGGATGTGTTTACCCGAACATGGTACGGAGCGAGGATTTCGTTATTTGTCGGAGTCATGGCAGCGCTGATTGATTTTGTGATCGGGGTCATTTATGGAGGCGTTGCCGGCTATAAAGGCGGCAGGACTGACAGCATCATGATGCGGGTGATCGAAGTGCTGTACGGCCTGCCGTATCTGCTTGTTGTCATTTTGCTGATGGTGCTGATGGGGCCTGGGCTGGGCACTATTATTGTGGCGCTGACGGTCACCGGATGGGTCGGCATGGCGAGAATTGTAAGAGGCCAGGTGCTTCAACTGAAAAATTATGAATATGTACTCGCCTCGAAAACTTTTGGAGCGAAAACCTTTCGCATCATCCGAAAGAATCTCCTGCCGAATACAATGGGGGCAATTATCGTACAAATGACATTAACCGTACCTGCCGCTATTTTCGCAGAATCCTTTTTAAGCTTTCTCGGTCTCGGCATACAGGCCCCGTTTGCCAGCTGGGGTGTGATGGCGAATGACGGCCTGCCTACGATTTTATCAGGGCATTGGTGGCGCCTGTTTTTTCCGGCCTTTTTCATTTCATTGACGATGTATGCGTTTAATGTGCTGGGAGACGGATTGCAGGATGCGCTCGACCCTAAGCTGAGGAGGTAGCTATATGGAAAAAGTTCTGTCAGTCAAAAATCTGCACGTTTCTTTTACGACTTACGGCGGTACGGTTCAGGCGGTCAGAGGGGTGACGTTTGATTTATATCAAGGTGAAACCTTTGCAATCGTCGGCGAATCCGGCTGCGGCAAAAGCGTTACCTCCCAAAGCATCATGGGTCTGCTTCCGCCTTATTCGGCGAAAGTGACAGAAGGCAGCATTCGATTTAAAGGAAAAGACCTTTGCCGTCTCTCTGACAAAGAAATGAGAAGCATAAGGGGAGCCGACATTTCTATGATTTTTCAAGACCCGATGACGGCGTTAAACCCGACGCTGACTGTCGGAGATCAGCTGGGGGAAGCGCTTCTGCGCCACAAAAAAATGAGCAAAAAGGCGGTCAGGGAAGAGGTGCTTTCCATGCTGTCATTGGTCGGCATTCCCGATCCCAAAGAGCGCCTGAGGCAGTATCCCCACCAACTCAGCGGCGGCATGAGGCAGCGGATCGTCATTGCGATGGCGCTGATCTGCGAGCCTGACATCTTAATCGCAGATGAACCGACCACTGCTCTTGACGTGACCATTCAGGCACAGATTTTGGAGCTGTTTAAAGAGATTCAGAGAAAAACGAATGTGTCTGTCATTTTGATTACACACGATTTAGGGGTCGTTGCCCAGGTTGCTGACAGAGTTGCCGTCATGTATGCCGGAAAAATAGCGGAAATCGGTACGAGAAAAGATATTTTTTATCAGCCGCAGCATCCATACACAAAAGGGCTGCTGGGCTCTGTCCCGCGTCTGGATTTGGATGGCGCGGAGCTGATTCCGATCGACGGAACACCGCCGGATTTATTTTCACCTCCGCCAGGCTGTCCATTTGCCGCCCGCTGTCCGAACAGGATGATCGTGTGTGACAGGATATACCCGGGGGAGACCATCAGATCTGACACGCACACCGTCAACTGCTGGCTGCAGGATCAACGGGCTGAGCATGCGGCGCTGTCCGGAGATGCGAAGGATTGACCACGAAAAGGGGGAAGAGAATGAAACGAGTGAAAAAGCTTTGGGGGATGGGCCTTGCATTGGGGCTTTCGTTTGCGCTGATGGGATGTACAGCAAACGAACAGGCCGGAAAAGAAAACGGTAGCGACAAAGCAAAAACAAGCGGAGAAAAGGTACTGTATTTAAATAACGAAAATGAACCGACTTCGTTCGATCCGCCGATCGGTTTTAATAATGTGTCGTGGCAGCCGTTGAATAACATCATGGAGGGGCTGACGCGCCTTGGGAAAGATAATGAGCCTGAACCGGCAATGGCAGAAAAGTGGTCTGTGTCAAAAGATAAAAAAACCTACACATTTACGATACGGGAAAATGCGAAATGGACAAACGGAGATCCGGTAACTGCCGGAGACTTTGAATACGCGTGGAAGCGGATGCTTGATCCGAAAAAAGGCGCTTCATCAGCGTTTCTCGGCTATTTTATTGAAGGCGGCGAAGCGTATAACAGCGGGAAAGGAAAAAAAGACGATGTGAAGGTGACGGCAAAGAACGATCGAACCCTGGAAGTAACGCTTGAAGCGCCGCAAAAATATTTTCTCAGCGTCGTATCCAATCCGGCCTATTTTCCAGTTAATGAAAAGGTCGATAAAGAAAATCCGAAGTGGTTTGCTGAGGCGGATACATTTGTCGGGAACGGGCCGTTTAAGCTGACGGAGTGGAAGCATGATGACAGCATCACAATGGAGAAAAGCGACACGTATTGGGATAAAGGCACCGTGAAGCTTGATAAGGTGAAATGGGCGATGGTCAGTGACAGAAATACAGATTACCAGATGTTTCAGTCTGGGGAATTGGATACCGCTTACGTTCCTGCTGAGTTAAGCGATCAGCTGCTGGACCAGGACAACGTCAGCATTGTTGACCAGGCGGGTCTATATTTCTACCGGTTTAATGTGAACATGGAGCCGTTCCAAAATGAAAACATCAGAAAAGCCTTTGCGATGGCTGTGGATCAAGAGGAAATTGTAAAGTACGTCACAAAAAACAATGAAAAACCGGCGCGCGCCTTTGTATCGCCTGGATTTACACAGCCTGACGGCAAGGATTTCCGTGAAGCGGGCGGAGACCTGCTGACGCCAAATGAAAGCAAAGCAAAGCAGCTGCTGGAAAAGGGCATGAAGGAAGAAAACTATGAGAAGCTTCCTGCGATCACCCTTACTTACAGCACAAAGCCGGAGCATAAAAAGATTGCCGAGGCGATTCAGCAAAAATTGAAAAATACTCTTGGCGTCGACGTGAAGCTGGCCAATATGGAATGGAACGTATTTTTAGAGGATCAGAAAGCGCTGAAATTCCAATTCTCTCAAAGCTCATTTTTGCCTGACTACGCCGACCCTATCAGTTTTCTGGAAGCCTTCCAAACAGGAAATTCGATGAACCGCACAGGCTGGGCCAATAAAGAATACGATCAGCTGATCAAGCAGGCGAAACATGAAGCCGATGAAAAAACGCGTTTCTCCCTTATGCATCAAGCAGAAAAGCTGCTGATCGATGAAGCGCCGATTATTCCGGTTTATTTCTATAATCAGGTCAACTTGCAAAACGAAAATGTAAAGGGAATCGTTCGGCATCCTGTTGGCTACATCGATTTAAAATGGGCAGATAAAAACTAACGCCGGCGATTGAGAAAATACTGCTTCTTTAAGTGAAGGAGCGGTATTTTTTCTCTTTCTTGCACGTATACGTAGGGTGCAGAGCAAATGAAAGGAGTGATTCGATTGAATCACAAGCCGAAAGCGCTGAAAAAGGGTGACACAGTCGGAGTGATTGCGCCCGCAAGCCCGCCGGATCCAAAAAAGCTTGAAACCGCGCTTTTATTTTTAGAAGAGCTCGGTCTTCAGGTGAAATTGGGCAAGGCGCTGAAAAACCAGCACGGCTATTTGGCGGGACAGGATGATGAGCGGCTGGCCGATCTCCATGAGATGTTCAGGGACGGGGAGGTAAAAGCAATACTGTGCGCATGCGGAGGTTTTGGGACTGGACGTATCGCCGCCGGCATTGATTTCAGCTTAGTCCGCAAACATCCTAAAATCTTCTGGGGATACAGCGATATTACGTTTTTACATACTGCCATCCATCAAAACACAGGCCTTGTCACCTTCCATGGCCCGATGCTCAGCTCAGATATTGGGCTTGAAGACGTTCACCCGCTGACTAAAGCATCGTATGAGCAGCTTTTCCAAGAGACAGAATTCACCTATACAGAAGAGCTTTCTCCGCTGTCGGTGCTTGTTCCTGGAAAAGCTGAAGGCGAGCTTGTCGGGGGAAATCTGTCTTTGCTGACGTCTACACTGGGCACACCGTTTGAAATAGATACGAGAGGAAAGCTTCTATTCATTGAAGATATTGACGAGGAGCCGTATCAAATTGACCGGATGCTGAATCAGCTGAAAATGGCAGGGAAGCTGACAGAAGCCGCCGGCATTCTTGTTTGTGATTTTCATAATTGTGTCCCGGTGAAGAGAGAGAAATCCCTCTCCCTTGAGCAGGTGCTGGAAGACTATATTGTATCAGCGGGCAAGCCTGCTCTGAGAGGATTTAAAATCGGCCACTGCTCGCCAAGTATCGCCGTTCCGTTCGGCGCAAAAGCGGCTATGAATACAGCAGAAAA
Source organism: Bacillus sp. N12A5 (assembly GCF_026790125.1). Lineage (NCBI taxonomy): Bacteria > Bacillati > Bacillota > Bacilli > Caryophanales > Bacillaceae > Bacillus > Bacillus sp. N12A5. Next base: position 326,397 of record NZ_JALAMR010000002.1, read on the forward strand.
AACAGTCGTCATCGAGGCGGGCGTTTCAGAAGGGGCGCTGAAGACATGAAAATCACTCAAATAGAAACAAGCCGAATCGCCGTGCCGCTGACAAAGCCGTTTAAAACCGCACTTCGCACTGTGTATACAGCAGAATCGGTCATCGTAAGGATCACTTATGACAGCGGTGCGATCGGATGGGGAGAAGCGCCTCCGACGATGGTGATTACTGGAGACAGCATGGATAGCATTGAAAGTGCCATTCACAATGTCTTGAAGCCGGCACTGCTTGGAAAAAGCCTGTCCGGCAGTGAGGCCATTTTGCACGACATCCAGCATCTCCTTACAGGAAACCAGAGCGCTAAGGCGGCTGTTGAAATGGCGGTATACGACGGCTGGGCGCAGATGTGCGGAATGCCGTTATACCAAATGCTCGGCGGATACCGAGATACGCTGGAAACGGATTATACCGTCAGTGTCAACTTCCCTGATGAGATGGCAGCGGATGCCGAGAATTATCTCAAACAAGGGTTTCAAACGCTGAAAATAAAGGTCGGAAAGAATGATATTGCAACAGATATCGCTCGTATCCAGGAAATCAGAAAACGTGTCGGGACAGCCGTGAAACTTCGTTTAGACGCCAATCAGGGGTGGACGCCGAAGGAAGCGATAACTGCCATTCGGAAAATGGAGGATGCCGGTCTGGGGATTGAGCTTGTCGAGCAGCCTGTCCATAAAGATGATCTCACTGGTCTCAAAAAGGTGACAGATGCGACAGACACGCCGATTATGGCCGATGAAAGTGTTTTTACGCCGCGGCAGGCGTTCGAAGTTCTGCAAACCCGGAGTGCTGACTTGATTAATATTAAATTGATGAAAGCAGGCGGCATCAGCGGTGCAGAGAAAATCAATGCCATGGCTGAGGCGTGCGGTGTGGAGTGCATGGTCGGCAGCATGATCGAAACAAAGCTGGGCATTACGGCCGCGGCGCATTTCGCGGCAAGCAAAAGAAACATCACACGCTTTGATTTTGACGCGCCGCTGATGCTGAAAACAGATGTCATCAAAGGCGGCATAACTTACAGCGGCAGCACGGTTACGATGCCTGACAGACCGGGTCTCGGAATCACCGGACTGCGCTTTTGAAGGGGGAAATAATAATGATGCACACTGTCATATCAGCAGTGGCCAACATCTGGACAGCACCTGATTCGCCGCGTCCATCAGATCAAATGATGCTTCGTCCGAACGTTTTGATCAGAGACTGGCTGGCGCGTATGACGTATGATGAGCGTCTTGGGTTATGTACAGACAATGTGATCCAAACTCAGGTTCTCTTTGGCGAGAAGGTGCTGGTAACGGGGGAACAGGACGAATGGGTTTCTGTGATCGTGCCGAGCCAGCCATCTCGAAAGGATAGACGCGGATATCCGGGCTGGATGAAAAAGAACCAGCTGAAAAAAACAAGCCCTATTCATACAAAATATAATTTGTTCATCAACAAACCTACTGCCTTTTTGTATAAAAGTAATGGAGAAAAGGAGTTTGAATTGAGCTTTTTGACGGTCCTGCCCTTTATTGCAGAAGAAAACGGATTTTTTAAGGTTGCAACCGCTATTGGGGAAAGGTTTGTGAAGCAAACTGACGCAGAGCCTGTCCGCGAACAGAAAGGGACCGCTGAAGACATCATTCAAACGGGGGCTTCCTTTCTTGGGCTTCCCTACCTGTGGGGAGGGATCAGCGGGTTTGGCTTTGATTGCTCCGGGTTTATGTACAGTATTTTTAAGGCCAATGGTTACAGCATCCCCCGTGATGCAGGTGATCAGGCAAAGGCTGGGGAGGATGTCCCGCTTGGTGATATGAAGGCCGGTGACCTGCTGTTTTTTGCTTATGAGGAAGGAAAAGGAGCGATTCATCACGTCGGTCTGTCCATAGGCGGCGGGAAAATGCTTCATTCTCCAAAGACAGGGAAATCAATCGAAATCCTTTCATTAAAGGAGACAATCTATGAAAAAGAACGATGTGCGGTGCGCCGCTGTTTTTCAGAATAAGGAGGGAGACAAATGACGCCACTGCCTTTGTTAGAGGTCAGCCAGCTGAAAATGCATTTTGAAGCAGGGAAAAAGCGGACAGTCAAAGCCGTCGACGGGGTCACCTTTCAGATTCATGAAGGAGAAACGTTCGGGCTGGTCGGGGAATCTGGGTGCGGGAAATCAACTCTAGGGAGAGTGCTGATGCGCCTTTATGAGCCGACAGAAGGGAGTGTGACCTACCGCGGCACAAATCTTCACGCGCTGAGTGAGAAAGAGCAGTTTGCCTTCAATCGCAAGCTGCAGATGATTTTTCAGGATCCTTACGCTTCACTTAACCCTCGCATGACCGTTCGAGACATTATTTTGGAGCCGATGGAGATTCACAATCTCTATCATACCCATAAAGCGCGGCTTCTCGTCGTGGACGAGCTGCTTGAGTCAGTAGGGCTTCATCCCGATTTTGGCAGCCGTTATCCCCATGAATTCAGCGGGGGACAAAGACAGAGGATTGGGATTGCAAGAGCACTGTCGCTAAATCCTGAGTTTATCGTGGCAGACGAGCCGATTTCTGCACTTGATGTCTCGGTTCAGGCGCAGGTGGTCAACCTGCTGAAGCGGCTTCAAAAAGAGAAAGGGCTCACGTTTTTATTTATTGCCCATGATCTTTCGATGGTGAAGCATATCAGTGACAGGATCGGTGTCATGTATTTAGGGCACATGATGGAAGTTACAGAAAGCGGAACCCTGTATCGTGAACCCCTGCACCCTTATACAAAGGCGCTTTTGTCCTCGATTCCGATTCCAGATCCAGAATTGGAGGACAAGCGTGAGCACATCCTCTTAAAAGGGGAGCTGCCGAGCCCGGTCAATCCGCCGAGCGGCTGCGTGTTTCGAACCCGCTGTCCGGAGGCGATGCCTGAATGCGGGGAGTCCCGTCCCCAGCTTCAAGAGGTCGAAGCCGGCCGATTTGTCGCTTGCCATTTGTATCGACATGCTGAGGCAAAAGAAAAAGTACGGTAAACAAAAAGAGTGGCTCTCATTTTTACGGAGCCACTCCTTGCTTTTATGATTGATGTAAAAATTTCACACAAACCGGGTAAGGGACAGAAACAGTTGATGGAAGCACTGTCAATCGGCCGGTTTCTTTATCTCTTTCAAACAGGACAAGGTTGCCTGTTTCTTCATTTGAAGCCACAAGGAAAGCTTCTGTTGGATCCAATACAAAGTCACGAGGCCAGTTTCCTTCTGTTGAAACTCTTTCCACGAAAGCCAGCTCGCCTGAGTATTGGTTTACTTCAAATACAGCGATGCTGTCATGTCCTCGGTTTGCAACGTAAACAAAACGACCGTCCTGTGTGACATGAATGGCGCTTCCCTGGCTGTTGTCTGTAAAATCATCAGGGATGGCAGAGATGACCTGGATTTCTCTGAATTCGCCGGCTGTCGGATTGTATTCAAGCGCAATCACTTCATTGCTTAATTCTGTCATGACATAAGCGTATTTTTCTTTCGGATGAAAAGCGATATGGCGAGGCCCTGCGCCGGGAGCGAAGGTATGGCTTCCAGATTCAGTCAATACGCCGTCTTTCAGCTTATAGGTGTACAGTTTATCGGTTCCTAAGTCAACCGCTACGACATAGTTGTGTTCAGGTGTGAACCCCGCGTAGTGTGTATGCGGCTTTTCCTGTCTCTCATGCGGCCCTTTTCCCGTGTGAGCAGCTTCTGAAGCTGGTGATTGCAAGCTTCCGTCGCCTTGAATTGGAAAAGCGTGGACCTTCCCGCTGTGATAATTGGCAGTTAATACGAATTGATTTTGATCATTGACGCTGACGTGGCATGGAGACGGCCCTTCAATTAACTGATGATTCAGAAATGTCAATTCGCCGCTGTTTTGATCGATTTGATAGGCAGCCACTCCGCCTTGGCCGTCTGCTTTTTCAATTGAATAAAGAATGGTGTTGTCTTTATTTGGCGTTACATATGTGGGGTTGCCCAGTTTTGCGGCAAGCTTGGGCTCGCTGAGTGTTTTTTTCTCAGTATCAAGCTCAAATGAATAAATCCCTTCGCTTCCGCCTTTTGTATATGTTCCGACATATCCTATGTACTTTGTCATGCGATTTCCCCCTTAAAATGATGTCATCTCTATATTAACGTATCTTGATAAAATAAGCTGTTCAAAACATGAAATAGGGGAATATTCTTCATTCGCCGCGAATCAGCGGCATCGTACAGCATCTGAACGAACCGCCTGATTTAATAATTTCTGACAGGTCGATTTCGATGATGTGATAGCCTCTTTTTGATAACTGTTGATTGACATGACGGTTGCAAGGGAGGCTGATGATTCTTTTTCTTCCGATAGAAAGCACATTGGTGCCAAGCGTAAATTGTTCGTCCTCAGGCACCTCAATGAGGTCATAACGTTTTGCCAGCATGTCAACTGCCTCTGGCTCAAGGGCTTTAGGATAAATTAACGCTTCGCTTTCAGATATGACGTTGAAAACGCAGTCCAAATGCAAAAATTTTTCATGAAGCTGTACTGGAATGACTGTATATTCAGGAAGTTCCTCTTCCAGCTGTCCGATGGCTGATATGTCGGTACGCTGGCTGATTCCGACGTAAACTGTGTCCCCATCAATGATGACGTCACCGCCTTCAATGCTTGTATCAAGCATACGGGTGTAAGAAATGCCTTGATCGTGGAAAAATTCTTTTATGACGGCCTCTTCCCCTTGGCGAATCGGTTCAGTCATGCTCGAGAGGAAGGCTTTTTCTCCGATGACAAATCCTATGTCGCGGGTGAAGACCTGCTCGGGGAGTCCGTCGCGGACCGGCAAAAGGATAACGTCGATGTTGTGTGACCTGAGTGCTTCAACCAGGCGGCGGTGCTGATCGGTGGCGGTTTTTACATGAATATTGTCATCTTCAAAATGTTTTTGGGTTTCGTTTATGACATCTTTTATGGTCATATGCTCCGGTTTGCATAAAATCACTTTCTCAAGTGTGCCGTATTCCGTTCGGCAGACTGTTTTGCGGTGATGTTTCGGGATGGATACATCCATTTGTTTCTCCTCCTGACCTTGTGAAGAATACATTTATTATTCCCTCATCATCAAAATCATTAAACGTTTTAGAAAGAAAACCTGGCAGACAAAGCATTTTAAATTTTAGACAAATAGCAGAGAATATTGTTTAATAGGAGAATATGAGTGCATTTAGCTAAACAATCAGACATCAAAGGGGAGAAAGGTATGGAAACACCGGAAACTAAATTTTGTAAAGAGTCAAAGGTTGTAAAAACCAGCAGGGTGTTCCCGCTTGATACGAACAACCATAATACGCTGTTTGGCGGAAAATTAATGAGCTACATAGATGATATAGCTTCTATTTCCGCGGCGCGCCATTGCAGACGGGAAACCGTAACGGCTTCGATGGACTCGGTAGATTTTCTGAAGCCGATCGGACAAAAGGATTCTGTCTGCTTGGAATCCTATGTCACATGGGTCGGCACTTCCTCCATGGAGGTGTTTGTAAAAGTCATAAAGGAGCATTTGATGACTGGCGAAAGGGAGCTTGCCGCGACATCTTTTTTGACGTTTGTCGCACTGGATTCAAATGGAAAGCCGGTGCCTGTACCGAGAGTTGTACCGGAAACAGAAGAAGAAATCATGCTGCATAATACAGCCGTTCAGCGCGCCAATGAACGAAAGAACCGCAAAAAACACAGCCAGGCGCTTGCGAATGCGCTGGGAACTGAAAAACCTTGGTAATCGTTAAACCCAAAACGTAAGTTTTGGGTTTTTTTGTGCTTTTCATTTTTCGATGGTGATTATTGCAGTGGTTAGTCAGTTTTTGCTAGGGGATTCTATAAAAAAGCAACAATTGTCATGTTGAATTGATAATTTTATGACAACTTTATAAAAGATTCATTTTATATATATCTTTTATTCATAACATCATGTATTTTAAAGATATATTTAAAATACATCTTTTTGAAAGGATTGTTTAAACAATGTTAGATCAGAAAACAATCGAAATCATTAAAAGTACTGTACCCGTATTACAACAGCATGGAGTAGCGATCACTGGCCGTTTTTACGATCTGATGTTTCAAGACCATCCAGAGCTTCTGAACATTTTTAATCAAACAAACCAAAAGAAAAAAACACAGCGTACTGCACTTGCAAATGCCGTTATTGCAGCTGCAGCAAATATTGACCAGCTTGGAAATATTATTCCGGTCGTCAAACAAATCGGGCACAAGCACCGCAGTATTGGAATCAAGCCTGGACATTATCCGATCGTCGGCAAATATTTGCTGATTGCGATTAAAGACGTTCTGGGAGATGCTGTAACACCCGATATTATGCAGGCATGGGAGAAAGCGTACGGCGTTATCGCTGATGCGTTCATCGGAATGGAAAAAGAAATGTATGAACAGGCGGAGAAGCAAGCTGGCGGCTGGAAGGAGTATAAGCCGTTCGTCATCGCGAAGAAAGAGCGGGAAAGCAAAGAAATTACATCCTTCTATTTGAAGCCGGAGGACGGCAAGCCGTTACCAGAATTTCAAGCAGGACAATATATCAGCATCAAAGTGCGTATTCCTGGTTCTGAATATACGCATATTCGTCAATACAGCCTGTCTGATATGCCGGGAAAAGATTACTATCGAATCTCAGTGAAGAAAGACGGTGCCGTATCGTCCTATTTACACGATGGGCTGCATGAGGGAGATTCAATTGAGATCAGCGCACCGGCAGGGGACTTTGTTTTAGATGCTTCCTCACAAAAAGATCTCGTTCTGATCAGTGCCGGAGTTGGCATTACACCAATGATCAGCATGCTGAAAACGTCTGTTTCCAAGCAGCCTGAACGGCAGATTCTGTTCATTCACGCCGCGAAAAACAGTGAATATCACGCATTGCGACATGAGGTGGAAGAAGCAGCAAACCATTCCTCTGTCAAGACAGCATTTGTGTATCGTGAGCCGACAGAGGAAGACCGTGCAGGTGATCTTCAATTTCATGAAGGGCAGATTGATCAGCAATTCCTTAAGGAGCTGATTGCCAATACAGATGCGGATTATTATATTTGCGGATCACAACCATTTATTACAGCAATGCATAAACTTGTGTCAGGCCTTGGATCAGCACCGGAGTCTATCCGTTACGAGCTGTTTGGCCCGCAATTAAGTATGGCACAGTCTGTTTGATCACATAAAAGAAACTCTTCTCTTTTCTGAGAAGAGTTTTTTTATTGAGATAGAAGGAGCGAACAAGCGCCTGCTTCTACATTCGGACAATCACTGATCCTCCGCCGCCGTTTGTGCATACACGGTTTTGCTGTTCTTGCATTGTTCTCAGCAATTCATTGTTTACCTCAATCGCTCTGATTAGCTGCTCCATTCTTAGCTCTAAGCCGGCTAGCCTGTCGATTGTCTGATGCTGCTGATAGTCTGCGGGCTGAGGAGCCAATGGTACATCATAGGGCCAATGGGTATTCGACTTCTGATTCTTCATGTTGTGCCTCCAATCTATGTTGCTTTCTATTTATGGTATGTGCCGGAGAAATGCACGTTCGCCTATTTCTAACACTGAAAATGGTGTGAGGTATAGCGCTTCTGCCTCAGGGCAAAATAGGCTCAATATGACTAGGGTGATGGAGGTAAAGGTCGGTGTTGTGGATCGTATGGTCATTTTTACTGAAACCAGTTATCGTATTTTCGATTGCGTATATTTTGTTTCGGCTTGCCGGCAAAAAAGCTGTGTCTCAAATGAACAATTTTGATCTGCTTTTGACATTCGCAATCGGAACCATTATCAGTGAGCCGATTCTTACATCCAGGCTGCCGATGTCGATTTATTACGCGGGCACTTTTTTGGTGCTTTATCTTATAATGAGCAAGCTAGCTCTTTCTAATAGATGGCGATGGCTGCTGGTCGTAAGCCCGACTGTCTTAATCAGAAACGGGGATATTGATGAACGCGGCCTGCGTAAAGAAAGGCTGACTGTTAATGAACTGCTCGGAAAACTTAGGGAAAAGGGCTATGCGGATCCGGCCGACATTGATCTTGCCATTATTGAAGAAACGGGAGAAGTAAGCGTCATTCCAAAAGAGGAAGCGAGAGCGGTGCAGGTGCGGGATTTGAATATGGAGGCTGAACGGAATTTTATCCCGATTCCCCTTATACTGGACGGCGAAATCCTTGATCATAATTTAAAGTACCTTCAAAAAAACCGAGCCTGGCTGTTTGAGAAGCTTGAGGAAAAAGGGTGCAGCCCTAAACTTCTGTCCTCGATCACACTTGGAACGATGAATGCCCGCGGCGACATATCGCTTGATTTACATACCTCAAACGAGCCGCGGCATGATCCTTATTTGTATAAACCGGGAAATAACAATTGAGATTGCTCTCTATTTTACTGAGAGCTTTTTTCTTTTTAAAGGGAATTTTTGTTTGGTGTCAAATGTACCTAGTTAGGGGGGACGACACATGAAGGACTTAATCATTAGAAACGACATGGCGCCGACGGTCTGCCTGCTTTATTCCGCTGTGGAAGAAAACAGTCTCCGTCTGGCTTCTATCGTAAGCCGCATGACACACAGTGAGCTTTATTATAAGGGGCGCTGTCAAACAAAAAACAGCACGGTCCAACTTTTGCACCACATCGCAAATGTTGATATCAGATGGGTCTGGCGTATTAAGGAAAACCGGATACCTGAGCATATTGAACAGGTTTACGGACCGATGACAGATGAAAACGGACAGCTGCCTGAACCGGAGAATCAGCCCGAATTGGATGAACTTCTGAAAAGACATCAGCATGTGGTAAACGAGCTGAAGTCGGTATGTTTCGCCTTAACAGAAGAAGATTTGCATCAGACGATTTTTTACGATGGTAACAGCGCAACTGTAAGATGGGGCATATGGCATATGGCGGATCATAATCGTTATCATCAAGCACATATTGAAGCCCTCAAAAAAGAATGGAAGCAGGATATGGCAAAATATGAGCGCTAAAACGAAGCTTGTGACCGGCCGAATTCGTTTGCGCTGTATGGAAGATCATGATCAGGCCTCTTTGTTTGAGCTGTTTAACGATCCTGACGTTATGAAATTTTATTCCGGGTTAAAAGATAAAAGGCAAACACGCGAGTGGATCAATTGGAACAAAAGAAATGAAAAAGGATACGGCGTCAGTCTGTGGATCGCCGAAGACATACGGACAGAGGATTTTTTGGGGCAATGCGGCATCGTTCCTCAGCAGGTCGACAATCAAACAGTAATGGAAATCGGCTATATGTTTGCCCGACGCCACTGGGGGAAAGGCTATGCGCAGGAAGCGGCTCGAGCCTGTCTGGACTACGGCTTCAACGAGCGGCAGTTCGGCAAAATGACGGCTTTGATTGACCCGGATAACAAAGCGTCCATACGGGTAGCGGAGAAAATTGGCATGCTATACAGCAGAACGATCAGAAAGTGGAATAAACCGATCGCGGTATATGAAAGAAAATCTTACAATTGAAAGAAGGTGTAAAGTTGTAGTATCATATTTGTCAGGTAAAGTTTTCTAGGGTTCCGCATGTGAATGAACATGGACTGGTCCGAGAGAAAGCACATACGCGTAAATAATAGCGCGTATGCACACGGAGGGAAAAAAGCCCGGGAGAGTCAATCTCATGTGAGACGACTGTCCGGGGTTTTTTTGTTTTCTGAAAATCTTAGCAGATAGAAAGGAATGGCGTAAAATGAAATGGGGATTGGTCGTGCTTGCCGCTGTTTTCGAGGTTGTTTGGGTGATAGGCTTGAAGCATGCTGACTCAGCTTTAACATGGAGCGGCACTGCCATCGGCATCTTATGTAGCTTTTATCTTCTCATAAAGGCGACTCACAGTCTGCCTGTTGGAACCGTGTACGCCGTCTTTACCGGACTCGGAACAGCCGGAACTGTGCTGAGTGAAATCGTTCTGTTTCATGAACCGGTTGGATGGCCGAAGCTATTGTTAATTGGTGTGCTCCTAATCGGTGTAATCGGATTGAAGCTTGTGACACAGGATGAGGCAGAGGAAAAAGGAGGCGAGGCATAATGCTGCATTGGATCAGTTTATTGTGCGCGGGCTGTTTGGAGATGGCCGGTGTTGCCCTTATGAATCAATATGCGAAAGACAAAAGCGTGAAATGGGTGCTGTTGATCATTGTTGGTTTTGCCGCTTCATTTTCCCTGCTGTCATATGCAATGGAAGCCATTCCGATGGGTACCGCTTACGCCGTCTGGACAGGCATTGGCACAGCCGGCGGCGCGCTTGTCGGCATCCTCTTTTACAAGGAGCCGAAAGACGCCAAACGGATCTTCTTTATCGCCTTGATTTTATGCTCAGCGATCGGTTTAAAAATTCTGTCATAAATTGATTTTTATCAAATCTTCAGTATAATGGATAAATAGTTTAGACTTAACAAGATAAGAGGGATTATTCATGAAATCATATATGACTCAGCGGTTAAACGAATACCGTGACGGGAATGAGGATAAAGGGCGCCTTTTGGTCAGCTGTCCTGATCAGCCGGGGATCGTTTCTGCGGTTTCTGCGTTTTTATTTGAACACGGCGCAAATATTATAGAATCCAATCAATATACGACAGACCCTGAAGGCGGCCGCTTCTTCCTGAGAATCGAATTCGACTGTGCGGGCATTCATGAGAAAAAAGAAACGCTGCAGGAGGCGTTTGCGCCAATTGCGGAAAAATTCGACATGACATGGAGCTTAACATTGGCAAGTGAACTGAAGCGCGTCGCCATCTTTGTCTCAAAGGAGCTTCACTGTCTGCATGAGCTGATTTGGGAATGGCAAACAGGCAACCTTATGGCGGAAATCGCTGTTGTTATCAGCAACCATGAGGATGCGAGAGAGCTTGTTGAGCGGCTGAACATTCCATTCCACTATATGAAAGCAAACAAAGACATCAGAGCGGAAGTCGAAAAGAAGCAGCTTGAACTGCTTGAGCAATACGAGATTGATGTAATCGTTCTCGCACGCTATATGCAGATCTTAACTCCTGACTTTGTCTCGGCTCATCCGAATCGCATCATCAATATCCACCATTCGTTCCTGCCTGCTTTTATCGGCGCGAATCCGTATAAACGTGCTTACGAGCGCGGCGTGAAACTGATCGGAGCGACATCTCACTACGTCACAAACGATCTGGACGAAGGGCCGATCATTGAACAGGATATTGAGCGCGTAGATCACCGCGATAATACAGAGGCGCTGAAAAACATCGGCAGAACAATTGAGCGCAGCGTGCTTGCACGTGCTGTAAAATGGCATTTGGAAGACCGTGTCATCGTTCATGAAAACAAAACAATCGTCTTTAACTAGACTGCAAGAGCCCGCGCCATGCGGGCTCTTTTGGGTGACAAAAAACCTTGACAAGTGCCTTTTTTCTTTGCATAATATAAAAAAATCATTGAGCGTTGAAGAGGATTAGTAAGCAGACCTTTCTGTGACAGAGAGCAAAATGAATCGCTGAAACATTTTGCCGCATGAAACCTGCTGAACCTGCCTTGGAGTCTTAGGGGGAAAACCTAGGCGCGTAACCTGGCGTTACAGGAGAGCGGAGCGTGCATAAGCGCGTTCAATCAAGGTGGTACCACGGAAACCCATTTCGTCCTTATGAAACAGGATGAAATGGGTTTTTTTATTGTAAGTTGGCTGGCGAAGAGCCGCGGAGGAGAATAAATGAAAAAACAAAGAATAGTAGTGAAAATAGGAAGCAGTTCGCTGACGAACAGCAACGGAAGCATTGATGAAGCGAAAATCAGAGAACATGTTCAGGCCATTTCCCTGTTGAAGAAAGCGGGACATGAAATGATTTTGATTACTTCAGGAGCCGTAGCGGCGGGGTTTTCCAGCCTTGGTTATCCGTCCCGTCCCGTTACCATCAAAGGAAAACAGGCGGCGGCCGCGGTCGGACAAACACTATTAATGCAGCAATATATGAATCAATTCAAACAATACGCACTGACTCCGGGACAAATCCTTTTAACGAGAAATGATTTTTCGAAAAGAGAACGGTACCGAAACGCGTATGCAACGATTATGGAATTACTCGAGCGCGGCGTTATTCCCATTATCAATGAAAACGATTCTACATCTGTTGAAGAATTGACATTCGGGGATAATGATATGCTTTCTGCGTTAGTCAGCGGATTGATTCATGCGGACCAGCTTATGATTCTCACTGACATCAACGGACTGTATGATGCCAATCCGAATGAAAATCCTGAGGCGAAACGTTTTGATTATTTGCCGGAAATTACGCCTGAATTGCTGGGATATGCAGGATCAGCCGGATCAAAGGTCGGCACCGGCGGTATGAAATCAAAGCTGTTAGCCGCACAAACTGCGCTGTCTCTCGGAGTGAAGGTGTTCATTGGTACAGGTAGCGGAGAGCAAAAGCTGGCAGACATTTTGGACGGCAGGGGAGACGGCACTTATATCGGAGACAAAGAACTATCCTCGGTCAACAACACGAGACAGTGGATACAGTTCCACTCGCCGATATCAGGAGAGATCCTCATTGATGCTGGTGCCGAGGAGGCGATGATCCATAAGGGAAGCAGCCTGCTGCCGGCTGGCGTTGTAGGTGTGAACGGGAGCTTTCCGAAAGGGGCCGTCGTGGAAGTCAGGGGACCGGGCGGCGTAATCGGCAAAGGCCAGACGCATTACTCCTCCGAGGAGATTATGGAGGCTAAAGGCAAACGAAGTGATGAACTTGATTTTGAAAAAACGTTTGAGGTTATTCATAGGAATGACTGGGTCAATTTAAAAGACTAGGAGGCGGAAAAATGAGTGAAGTTTCTGTAAAAGCGAAGCTGGCAAACGAAGCAGCAGCTGAACTGATTATGAAAACAACGGCTGAAAAAAATGAGGCGCTGAGCCTCATTGCAAACGGGCTCCGAAATGAAATGGATTTTCTCTTAATGGAAAATGCAAAAGATATTGAAAACGGTAAGAGCAATGGCTTAACACCTGATATCATTGATCGGCTGACACTGGATGAGAAACGCATTCGTGATATAGCGGATGCAGTAGAGCTTTTAATTGATTTAGCAGACCCGGTCGGTGAATCTCTTGAAACGATTGAAAAGGAGAACGGCCTTTTTATCGAAAAAATCCGCGTTCCGCTCGGTGTTGTCGGAATGATCTATGAAGCGAGGCCGAATGTAACAGTCGACGCTGCGACCCTCTGCTTAAAGACGGGTAACGCGGTTGTCCTGCGGGGGAGCTCTTCTGCCATTCACAGCAACAAAGCGCTCGTCAGTGTTATTCACAGAGCGCTTGAACAGTCACCGCTTCCAGTGAACGCTGTACAGCTGATTGAGGATACAAGCAGAGAAACGGCAAAAGAACTCTTTACGCTGAACGACGGTCTTGACGTATTAATCCCGCGCGGAGGCAAAAAGCTGATCGACCTCGTTGTGAGAGAATCAACAGTGCCTGTGTTAGAAACCGGCGCAGGAAACTGTCACATTTTCATTGATGAAACGGCCAAACCGGAAATGGCAGAAAAAGTAGTTGTAAATGCCAAAACACAGCGCCCTTCCGTATGCAACGCGATTGAATCATTGCTGATTCACAAGGCGTGGGCAGAGCAGCATGGGAAAGAATTGCTTGCTCAGCTGGAAAAAGCGGGAGTTGAAATTCGCGGTGATGAATTGGTATGTGAACTTCACCCTTCAAGCAAACAAGCATCAAAAGAAGATTGGGAAACTGAATTTTTAGCGCCTGTCCTCAGCGTAAAGACAGTTGAGAACGTTCAAGAAGCTGTGAAGCATATCCAACAATACGGCACCAATCATTCTGAAGCGATTTTAACTGAAGACGACAATAACGCCTCTTATTTCCAGACGGCTGTCGATGCTGCCGCGGTTTATCATAACGCGTCAACCCGTTTTACTGACGGTTTTGAATTCGGCTACGGAGCTGAAATCGGCATCAGTACGCAAAAGCTTCATGCCAGAGGGCCGATGGGGCTTCCTGCACTGACTTCTACAAAATACATCATTAAAGGAACTGGGCAAATCCGCGAATAGGCGACGTGGCGATGTTCAATTCAAAAGCTTATCCCTTAAAAGGGATAAGCTTTTTTATGCGCTGAAAAATTGACACTGCAAATTTAATTGTTTACAATTTAATTGTATAAAATATATTGGAGGAATGAAAAATGAGTCAGCCATTATTTACAGCATCTGTTTCAGCGGTAGGAGGAAGAGAAGGAAAGGTCATTTCATCAGACCGCGTTCTCGAGCTCGATGTCGCAATGCCGGGGACACCGAGAGCAAAGAAACTAGAAAAAGCGACAAATCCGGAGCAGCTGTTTGCAGCGGGTTACGCAGCTTGCTTTGACAGCGCACTGCAGCTGGTAGCAAGAACAGAACGGGTGAAAGTGGAGACAGAGGTTACAGCGCATGTCAGCCTGTTAAAGGACGAAGCAGATCAAGGCTACAAACTGGGGGTGACGCTGCAAGTGAAAGGAAAAGGAGTCAGTGCGTCAGAATTACAGGCACTTGTGCAAAAAGCGCACGGCGTCTGCCCGTATTCAAAAGCAACCTCTGGAAATATCGATGTGACACTTGAAGTAGCTGAATAAAAGAAAAGAGGATGCCTCGTATAAGGCATCCTCAACTTTTTTGATGGATTGTTTCCAGCAATGTAAAGAGAGCGGATTTTAACTGTTTCAGGTCTTCACCGGACTGTTTGGAGAGCCCCAAGATCGTTCCTGGTATGTCGGCAGCTTTTTCTCTTAATGATTCCCCGTCCTCTGTCAGGCTGATCAACACGGACCGCTCATCCTCTTCAGATCTTTTTCTCGTAATCAACCCCTGCTGTTCCATCCGTTTTAGCATTGGAGTGAGCGTGCCTGAATCTAAATACAGCAGCTCGCCCATTTTTTTGACAGTAAGCGTTTCATGTTCCCATAACAAAAGCAAAGCCAAATATTGCGGATACGTCACATTCAGCTTATCAAGCAGCGGCTTGTATTGCTTTGTCATTTCCCTCGAACTCGCATAAAGCAAAAAACAAAGCTGATTCTCCAATTTCATATGGTCAAATTCATTTTCCATCTTGTTCACCAACTCTTTCTGACATTCCATTCTATTGTATCTGAAAAACACCACTTTTCCTATTCTCGGCAAACTTAGCATGTTTAAAAAGAACAGAATGGGAAATATAACAACTAGATACGATATAAGGAGGATGGAAATGATGGCACTATTTACAGCTAAAGTAACCGCGCGAGGCGGCCGGGCAGGACATATTACTTCAGACGACGGTGTTCTAGATTTTGATATTGTCATGCCGAATGCCAAAAAAGAAGGACAAACCGGCACAAACCCGGAACAGCTCTTTGCGGCAGGATACGCTGCATGCTTCGGCGGCGCGCTCGAACACGTGGCCAAAGAACAAAATATCGAAATTGATTCCGAAATCGAAGGGCAGGTCAGCCTTATGAAGGATGAGAGCGACGGCGGGTTTAAAATCGGCGTCACACTGGTTGTGAACACGAAAGATTTAGATCGGGAAAAGGCACAAGAGCTTGTCGAGGCTGCTCATGAATTCTGTCCTTATTCTAAGGCGACCAGGGGAAATATTGATGTAAAATTAGAATTAAAATAACGATCGGCATCCTGAGATTCTCAGGATGTTTTTTTGTGTGGAAGCATGAGGAGCGGGCATGATCTTTTCGAAGGATGAATACATGTAGTATAGGTACATGTAGTATAGGTGAATTCAGTCTAGAGAAAAGGTGAGCACATGAAAAAAACAAAGCTGTCAGTTTGTATGATTGTGAAAAATGAAGAACGCCATATCGCCCGCTGTTTAGAGAGTGTGCAGCATATTGCCGATGAAATTATTGTGGTTGATACCGGATCAAACGATCGTACGGAAGACATTTGCAAAAGCTTTCATGCCCAAGTTTTTCGCCATAAATGGGAACAGGATTTTTCACAGGCGAGAAATGCCAGCCTGCAGCATGCCAAGGGAGAGTGGATATTGATCCTGGATGCCGATGAAGAGCTGGATCCGGACACGGGCAGCCTATTGCCTTCGCTGCTGACAGACAGCCTGCCGTCTCTCGGTTATGTGAAGGTCGTGAACTATACCGGGAAGCAATGGAATGAAAATGAAGCGTTTGAACAAAGGCAGATCAGGCTGATCCGCAATCAGCAAAACATAGTGTTTACGGGAAGTATTGGCGAAAGGCCTGAGGGAAAAGCGGCAAGCAGCTCTTTCACGCTTCCATGTATCATTCACCATTACGGCCATTTAGAGCAGGAGGCACAGCAAAAGCATCAGCGCAACATGAGCTTTTTGAATACGGAATTGCTGGCATCCTGCACTGACCCGTCTCTCGTCTATCAGAAAGCAGCTGAATATGACAGAGGAAACAAACATGATAAAGCCCTCAGCCTGGCAATGGATTATATCAATGAATGTAAGAGAAAAAAGCAAATTCCGCCGCCTAATGTCTATTATTTAAAGTATAAATTATTAATAGACGCAGAACGGTACGAAGAAGCGGAACACGATATCAATGAAGCACTCGGGCATTATCACGATTACTGCACGCTCCACTATTACAAAGGGGTCATCAAGTATCAGCTTAAAAAAGTAAGAGAAGCAATCACGGCATTTGAGGCTTGCCTTCAAATCACTAATGAAAATCATCAGTACGTAGAGGTAAAAGGAGCAGCCGATTTTAAATCAAGCTGCTGGCTCGGTGTCTGCCATGCTGAATCGCATCAGCATATGACCGCTGTGCTGTATTTGCAAAAAGCGCTGAAGGCCAATCCGAAGTGCCCGCGGGCACAGCGTCTTCTCAGCGAATTAACAAAGGATCAGGCCGCGCATGCCTGATCCTTTAATATTCTTTTTTATTGTCAAAAGCCCGCCATGCCTGAAACGGGGATAAATGCTCTGTCAAAGTCACTTGATAAAAGGGGATCGTTCTTTCTTCAGCTGGTTTATCAATTTCTTCATAAATGAACGAATCATCAAACCCCGCTTCGGCAGCGTCGGAATGCTCTGCCGCATAGTAAACGGCTTTTGGCCGGGCCCAGTAAATGGCGCCTAAACACATGGGGCACGGCTCGCAGCTCGTATATAAGATGCAATCATCAAGCTGATAGGTGCCAAGTGCCCGGCAGGCGTTCCGAATAGCTGTCACTTCCGCATGGGCAGTCGGATCATTGCTTGTTGTAACGTTGTTCTGCCCCTCGGCAATAATAGAACCGTCTTTTACAATAAGGGCCCCGAAAGGCCCGCCAACTCCTGCATTCACTCCTTCACGAGCGAGGTCGACAGCCCGTTTTAAGAACTTTTCATGATTCATCCCAAACCCTCCTGTCAATTGAGTGTTATAAGTATAGCCGAAAAAGGGGGCAAAGAACATTCTCAAAAAAGTGCAAAATAAACAAAGTATTTGGGGGATTTGCTAAGATAAGAGGAGAAAAGAGGAGGGGGAAACATGCTGCATTTATATATTGCCAGACACGGACAGACCCAATGGAACGTAGAAAAACGGATGCAGGGCTGGCTGGATTCTGATTTGACAGAACTTGGGCTGTACAACGCCCGCGCTCTTGGGGAGCGTCTGAAGGATATTGAATTGAATCAGGTCTACATCAGCCCGAGCAAGCGGACAGAAGAGACAGCAAAAACCATACTGGGATCGCGCAGGCCCCCGCTGGTGATAGATCATATATTCAGAGAAATGTCACTGGGCTCATGGGAAGGGAAAAAACAAGAGGATATTGAAAGGGACGAACCAGATCTTTTTCATGCTTATTTTCATTATCCCGAAGCTTATCGCCAGCAGGGATGTGAAACGTTTTTTGACTTTGAAAAACGGGTCAGGCTGGCTCTCCAAACGATTTTAGACAGCCATTCTTCCGGTAATGTTCTCTTGGTTACCCATTCTGTCTTTATATTAATGCTGTTAAATATCATAAAGGGGAGACGCGTTAACGACATATGGAATTCTGCTTACATACATGATACATCATTGAGCCTTGTGGAATTTGATGAAATGGAACAGCCAAAATAGTAAAAGAAGGGGACGGGAAGCATCGGAAACCGATTTCCGCTTTCTAATAGAAAAAACCATCTGCCAAAGACAGATGGTTTCTATTTTATACAAGCTGTGTCTGCTGAGCTCTTGCTTGTTTTGCAGCTTCCACCATGTTTTTCAATGCGGCAACCGTTTCTTCCTGCTGTCTTGTTTTCAATCCGCAGTCTGGATTTACCCAGAAGCGGTCAGTCGGACAGACGGCAAGCGCATCAACGATAATGTTGTACATTTCTTCAGTTGACGGCACCCGAGGGCTGTGAATGTCATACACACCAAGGCCAAGGCCTTTGAGATACGGATGCTCTTTTAAGTAATCTAAAAATCCTCCGTGGCTTCTGCTGTGCTCGATCGTAATGACATCCGCATCCAGATCATTGATCGTATCGACAATGTCTTCGAAGTTGCTGTAGCACATATGCGTATGAATTTGTGTCTCGTTTTTCACGGAAGAAGTGGTTAATCTGAATGCTTCTGCCGCCCAAGTCAAATATTCATCCCAATCGCGGGTTTTTAATGGAAGGCCTTCGCGCAGTGCTGGTTCATCGACTTGGATGATTTGAATGCCTGCGTCTTCAAGCGCTTTTACTTCTTTCCGAAGGGCAAGCCCGATTTGGAAGGCGATTTCTTTTCTCGAAATATCGTTTCGAGGGAAAGACCAGTTTAAAATTGTAACCGGACCTGTCAGCATTCCTTTCACATGCTTGGATGTCAGGGACTGTGCATATACCGTGTCTTTCACTGTCATCGGTTCAATAAATTCAACATCTCCGTAAATGACTGGCGGCCGAACACAGCGTGAGCCGTATGATTGAACCCAAGCATATTTTGTGAAGGCAAAGCCGGCCAGCTTTTCACCGAAGTATTCGACCATGTCTGTCCGTTCAAACTCACCGTGAACAAGGACATCAAGTTCCAATTCTTCCTGAATATCAATCCACCTTTTGGTTTCCGCATTGATAAAGTTTTGATACTGTTCATCAGACCATTCATTTTTCCGCCATTTTTGGCGTGCGCTCCGCACTTCAGCAGACTGCGGGAAGCTTCCGATCGTAGTCGTCGGCAAAAGCGGGAGGCCGAGAGATTCATTTTGCAGAGCTAAACGTTCTTCAAACGGTATCGGACGCTTGAAGTCATTATCTGTTAATTGCTCAAGCTCTTTCTTTTGTTCAGAATTCGTGCCTGTTGCAAACAGTTTAAGCGCCTGAATATCAGCTTTTGCCTGCTGGATTTGTTCGCTGATCGCCGCTTTTCCTGATACTAACCCTTCTTTCAAAGCTGTCAGCTCGGCCAGCTTTTCTTTTGCGTAGGATAATCCGTTCAGCAGATCCTTTTCCAAATGCTCGTCAGGATGTTTTGCTACCGGAACATGCAGCAGACTGCTTGAAGGCTGAATCCACAGTTCATCAACGTTTGCATAGCTGAGAATATCTAGAATGGCATCGAGACGTTCTTCAAGGTCTGCTTTCCAAATGTTGCGTCCGTCGATCACGCCGGCTGCCAGTACTTTGTCTGTCGGAAAGCCGTGTGTTTTCAGCTGTTCCAGGTTTCTGCCTTTGTCGTGAACGAAATCAAGGCCGATTCCCTGAACCGGGTAAGAGATCAGCTCTTCATAGGCATCAACAGAATCAAAATACGTCTGTAAAAGCACATTCAAAGAGGAAAGCTCACTTGTAATGCTTTCAAATAATTCTTTTGCGCCGCGAACATCTTCGCAAGAGGCGGTAACGAGTGCCGGCTCATCGATTTGAACCCATTTTACGCCTTCTTCTTCAAGCTCTTTCAAAAGCTGTACATATAACGGCACAAGGCGTTTTTGGATTGCTTTAGCTTCTGACGGTTCATAGCCTTTAGCAAGCGTAACGAACGTATATGGGCCGATAATCACAGGCTTTGTTTCAACGCCGTATGCCTGTTTGATTCGGCGATAATCTTCGAGCTGTTTGTTTCTTGTCAGGCTGAACTCAATGCTCTCGTCATATTCCGGAACGATGTAATGGTAATTTGTATTAAACCATTTTGTCATTTCACTTGATACAGCGTCTTTTATTCCGCGGGCGATAGCGAAGTATGTATCGGTAGCGTCAGTCAAATGTCTGAATCGTTTCGGAATCCAGTTAAAGCTGACCGCTGTGTCGAGTACATGGTCATACTGTGTGAAATCAGAAACAGGCACAACATCAATCTGCTGGTCAATTTGTGTTTTTACTGCGGATAAAAATAGGTCATCCATTTGCTTTAAAAACGTATCTTTATCAGTGCTGCCTTTCCAATACGCTTCAAGTGCTTTTTTCCATTCTCTGTTCAGTCCGATTCTCGGAAATCCTAAATTCGATGTTTTGATGGTTGTCATTGTTTCTCCTCCTTTATATGTAAAACACTCTAAGTTAACCCGCGGATACAGGCTGCTAAGAGGTTTCCTCACAAACAAAAAGCCTCTTTCCCATGAGAGAAAGAGGCTTTTCTGCGTAAAACACTGCCTCTCTCATCTCTCAGACACAATCTGATGGAATTAGCACCGTGCCTTATGAGACATCAGTCTCGGCGCGAAAAGCAGTGCGCCCCATTTCACAATGGAATTACGGTCGGTTGCTGTTGGGGTCAAAAGGCCAATCCCTCGCCCAACTCTCGATAAGAGAAAATGTTATTAATTTTTTGAAAAGTTGAATCATTTGTTGGTAATCTTAACAGCAATTCAAATTCGCTGTCAACATAGAATTTGAAATTTTATTTACAAATTACGGCATTTATTATATGAGAAAAATAAATTTATAGTGTCATCAAATGTGATTGCTCTGCTTTTTCTGCCAGCTCATCAGGAGCAGTTAAATACAGGAATCCATTGCCTGCCAGCGTTTTTGCGATATCAAGCGGGAGTGTCCTGCGAACCAGCTGTGCATAAACCTCAGGTTCAGAAAGCTTTCTTTGAAATGATTCTTCTTCAAAGCTTTTAATTAAAGCGAGCGCTCCGCTGACGTGAGGGGCAGCCATTGAAGTCCCGGTGAGCTTGCCGTATTTCTTGTTAGGGAGGGTGGATAATATATTTTCTCCCGGTGCCACAAGATCGATTTCTTTATTGGCGTTAGAAAATTCTGACGATTCTCGAGCTACGGAAACAGAACCAACCGCGATCACTTCATTATAAGCCGCGGGGTAGGAAAGCTCTTCTGTTCGTTCGTCGCCGTCACCTTCATTTCCCGCCGCGCAAACGACAAGCACTCCGTTTTTGACGGCGTTTTTCACGGCTTCTTCAAGCTCCGGAACATCGCTTGGTCCGCCAAGGGACATTGAGATGATATCGACTTTCTGTTCCACAGCGTAGTTAATGCCGTTAATAATCCATTCGTATTGTCCGCTGCCGTTTGCGCCGCCTAGAACCTTCACAATCAATAGGCTTGCCTCAGGAGCGACTCCAGCAATGCCGCCATTTGAATCATTAGCGGCAATTGTTCCGGCGACGTGTGTGCCGTGTCCGTTGTAGTCGGAAATCGCATCTTCCTTGCCGCCGTCATCATCTGTGAAGTTCTTTCCGCCGATGATTTGGTTTTTTAAATCAGGATGGCTTGTATCGCAGCCAGTGTCCAATACTGCAATTGTTACGTTTTTGCCTTTTACCCCTTTTGCCCACAATTCTGGCGCCTTAATCACTTTAATGCCCTCAGGAAGCTCGTTTACATCCATGATCTGCTCATTCGTCACATACGGGATCAAGCGGATTTCACCATTCATAAAAAAGCCCTCCTTTTTTATGCTTTCAAGTGGATTCAAGGGTGTTGCCTCATATTATATGAAAAAAGCAACCGCTCGGACAGAGCCATTTGAAGCATTTTGAAAAAATAGGATACACCCCAAAGAATTAGTTATTTTCAAAATATTGGATGGCTTCAGCGTGTATGACTGGGATTCAGCTATCAGTCAAGTTATAATAGTGTTGGGGAAAGGAGCAGTGTGATGAAACTGAATGAAAAATTATACGCATTTTTTTCAGAACATGTTGATCAAATGGCCGAGGAATGGATTGAAACGATGGAGGAAAGCGATCCGAACTCGCTTTACGCTCTACATAATGCATCTGTAACGGAAGAATTGAAAGAGCAGGACAGAGAATTTTATCGGCATCTGAATTACATGTATGTTTTACCGGAAAAACAATTTCTCGAAGAATTTCAAGAGTGGATCATTGAGCTGACAAACGACCAAAAGCATCTCGACACGCCGGTTCAGTACGTCATTCGGGAGTTTATGAGAAACCGAAGATTATACACGAAGTATCTTGAGAAGTTCGCAGAAGAAAATGAATCGGCATTTGAACCGGGAGAGAAACAGAAATGGGCTGATTTGATTGTAAAAGTCTTTGATTTTACGATTTATACATTCGTTGATCATGCTGAAACGAATGCCAAACAGCAATTAAACGCCCAGAGAGAAATGATATTGGAATTAAGCTCGCCTGTCATTACCCTGAGCAAATCAACAGCTCTGCTGCCGCTTGTAGGTGACATTGATACTGAACGGGCCAAGTTTATTCTGGAAAACACGCTTCATGCTTGTGCCAAAAGACGCGTAGAGCATCTGTTAATCGATCTGTCAGGCGTTGTGGTGGTTGATACAATGGTGGCGCACCAAATCTTTAAATTGATTGAGGCACTCAATTTAATCGGTGTCCGGTCAACTCTGTCAGGAATCAGGCCTGAAATCGCTCAAACAGCTGTACAGCTTGGAATTGATTTTTCGAATATAACGATTAAAACCAATCTTGCCCAGGCATTAAACTATCATCAATAATATAAAAAGCCGCTATCGTCGATAGCGGCTTTTTATGAGGCAAAACATAAGGATACAAGAAAAGATCCTGCGAACAAGAAGAGAACGAGACAAAAGAACAGCCAGTCGCGGCGATTTACGGACAGCGTTCGATAATATGTCCGATTCCTGCTTCCTGTAAACCCCTTCGATTCCATTGCCAGGGCGGTCCGTTCCGCTTTTCTGATGGCGCTTGCCAATAGCGGGATGGTATACCGCTTTAGCGCGCTGATTTTCTCAACGAAGCCGCTCTCTGCCGCTCCTCCTCTGATTTTATGGGCCTGCTGAATCAGCTGGACTTCATCCTTTAACAGCGGAAGAAAACGAAAACCTGCAATCACGCCATATGCGAGCTTTGGTGAGAGCTTGCACTGCTGGACAAGGCTCAGCATAAATAAAATGGGGTCAGTCGTAAAAACAAACATCATCGATAAGGCGGAAAAGCACAAAATCCGAAACCCGAGAGAGATGCCCACAGACACATTATCGCTGTTAATAGAGATAGGGCCGGCTTGAAATAAGAAATTTTCCGGGGTTGTCGGAACCTTGCCAAAAACAGCGGCTGTCCATACACATCCGAATGCCAAAATCAAAAACGGAATGGTAAACAAAAACCATTTTTTTAATGGGATTCCGGCCGCCAATAGGACACCCGACACGATGATGATATAAAAACACGCAGGGGTGTAAGGGTTGTAAATAAACGACAGCATGACAACGCAGCAAAAAACCGCCGCTGCTTTCACTGTCGGATTAATGAGATGTAACGGCTGCTTCATCACGCACCTCCTCTTGATATGCCATCCATTCATATAGAAGGGGAAGGGTGAGCTTTGCTTTTTGGACAAGCCTTGTTTTCTGAGAAAATAACTGCGCTGGAGATCCGTCAAAAACCAGGTCCGTATCGTGAAGCACAAGCACGCTGTCGGCATACGAAGAGACAAGCTCCATATCATGTGTAATCATGAGGACAGCGGTGCCTTCTTGCTTAATCCGCTGAATCATGTCCATGCATTCAGCCGCCGTGCGGGCGTCCTGGCCAAAGGTTGGTTCGTCTAATAATAAAACCTTTACGTCATGCATGAGCATGGTAGCGACGCTCAGGCGCCGTTTTTGCCCTTGGCTGATTGCAAACGGATGGTGATCAGCCAAATGCGCAAGACCGAAACGCTGCAGCAGATGCTGCGCTTTTTTCTTGGTTTCAGCATTTGCTTTCTTGCCGAACAGCAGCTCGTCATATACTGTGCCGGTGACAAACTGATGCTCGGGGTTCTGAAAAACAAATCCCATTCGTTTTCGCAGTTCATTTTCTTTATACGATTGAAGCGGCTTATCATATAGAAGAATCTTTCCGCTTTTCGGCTTCATCAGACGGGCGAGGACGGATAAGAGTGTTGATTTTCCGGTGCCGTTCGGGCCGACAAGCGCCGTCAAAGAGCCTTCGTGCAATGAGAAGCTGATGTCTTTGAAAATCGTCTGCTGTCCTCTTGCGAACGAAAGGCTGCTGACTTCCAGCACACGCTCCCCAGAAGGAACTTCTTTCTTTTCATTATGACCGGCAGGAAACGGTTCTTTAAAAAGCGTTTCTTTTGATAAAGTAAACGGCATACTGAGTTTTTCCTGCAGGTCACACACTTTTGGAATCGCGATGCCCATTTGTTTTAAGGTCTCCGCTTCGTGCTGAAATAGATCTTTCGTCCCGCCATCCAGCACTTTTTTTCCTGCTTTGTCCAGCACGATTGTCCGCTCAATCCAAGGCGTCCATTCATCAAGCTGGTGCTCAATGACGAGGAGGCTGAAGCCTTTTTCTTGCTGAAGCTCTTTCATCATGTGAACGAATTCCCGAGCTGAATAAGGATCTAACAGGGAAGTTGGCTCATCTAATATAATAAGCTCGGGCTCCATCGCCAAAATACAGGCGAGAGCCACTTTCTGCTTTTGTCCTCCTGACAGTGCAGATATTGTTTTTTCTTTTAAATGAGTAATACGTAATTTTTCTAATACGGCATCAATTTTCTCCGCCATCTCTTCTTTCGGAATCTGCAGATTTTCCAGCCCAAAAGCGATTTCGTCCTCAACCGTAAGCATGCAAAACTGCTGATCGGGGTCCTGAAAGACAACTCCGGCATGCTGTGCAATCGTTTCGGAAGTTTCAGCGTCTGTGACCGGCTTTTGATATAAAAATACATGTCCGGACAGTATGCCGTCGCAAGCCTCCGGGTACAGGCCATTTAAACAAAGGGCGAGCGAGCTTTTTCCGCACCCGCTCGGTCCCAGCAATAAAGCGCATTCTCCTTTGTGAAGTGCAAACGAAATGTTTTGAAAAACCGGTTTCTCGTCTTCTTCATAAGAGAAGCCGAGCTGGTCAACCGTTAGGAACTCATCAAAGGCTTGCATGTTCTGAAGCCCGCTTCCGTTTCTTTTTCAATTCCTTCCCGAGTGCCATTCCGTTTAACACACCCGTATAAGCAAGAGAGTCGCTGACAGCCTTTCCGAGAAGCCCTGCAAGAAGCGCGCCAGAAATCAGACGGATCACAAGCATCATGAGAAGATAGCCCGGTGAATAGGTTGCATAGCCAGAAACAAAGAGATCATAAATAAAGCTTGCTACTGAAGACCCCATTCCTGCCAGCAGAAGGACGGGCAAAGAGTATGCTTTCCAGCGTGTCGCGAGAAATACCGCTTCAGCCCCGAGTCCTTGAACAATGCCGATAACGATGACCATCGGGCCAGACGGATTTCCCAGCAGGCACTCAACGAGAGCGGCAATGATTTCAGAAACAAGCGCTGCACCCGGTTTTCGAATAATGTACGCGGCGATGACAGAAACGATAAACCAAATGCCGTAAATCGGTTCATAAGCGATTGGCCCGAACATACCTGCAAGTACATTTCCGAAATGCGTAAATAATAAATAAACAACGGCAAAAACGATACTGATAACAGACATGATGACAATTTCTTTTACTTTCCAGCTTTTCATATTATCCCTGCTTTCTGTTTTTTCTTGATGGACTGTTAGCCGAGACATTGACAGTCATGGTTACGTGGTTTGTTTGCTGTTCAGCCATGCGGAAAACGGCTTCCATTGTTCTGAATACGTCATGTGCATCCCCGTCAAGCTCACTCGCGTAATGGACCCCCTGTACGAAGGTGCCTTCTGCTTTCGCAATCTCGACAGCTTCCATGATCAAGCCCATATAATCGGGCTCATTCAGCGGATACAGCGCAAATTGGCACGGCGCTTCCGCATTCAGGCTGCGGACAGCTTCTTCATTGACGCGCTTGCCGTCTGCAAAAAGATATGTATCTCCTTGTGTATCGCCCGGGCAACCGATAGAAAACGTCCCGTTCATGACGATGTGTTGTTCGCTGTTCGCCGCATAGAGATAAATGGCTTTGGCAGCGTCGAATACATGATCAATCGATCCGCGCAGGACTGTGCTGATATGATCGGTTTTCGTCCAAACGTTGGATGTGTCGGTTTTTTTCAGCGCCGACTTAATCACACTAATAAAATCATCCGTCATCGGATATAAAGAGAACCGAAAACCGGCAATTCTGCTTGTGCCGCAAATATGATCCATTTCTCCGACCTCCTGTTTTTTTGGTAAAATAAAAAACTGCATATCCTAAGGGAATATGCAGTCATAGATCGATTAAGCGCACAAAAAAATACACCATTCGGTCAACCTGCACTTCCCCACGCTGGTATTATCCAGATCGGGTCATAAGGGATCAAAGCGCGTGTTTGCGCGCTTTATCTCAGCCAAAACAGCACCCCTAGTGCTTTCCGTATACAATTTTTTATTTTGACATCATAATAGATGATAAGAACCATTTTGTAAACAATGAAATCATTTTTTTCATTTTGGGATAGGAGAGGATGATCGCTTTTGGAAAAAGGGAACATATTAATTGTGGAAGATGAAGAAAAAATCGCCAGGGTGCTTCAGCTTGAATTGGAATATGAAGGATACAGCGTCACCATCAAACACAACGGCACAGAAGGACTGAATGCCGCCGCGGAAGGCGGGTATTCCCTGGTGCTTCTTGACGTCATGCTCCCGGGATTGAGCGGATTGGAAGTGCTGCGCCGCTTGAGAAAAACGGATCAGCAGACACCGGTCATTTTATTAACGGCTCGCGACAGCATTCCTGACAAGGTAACAGGGCTGGATATCGGCGCGAATGACTACGTCACAAAGCCGTTTGAAATCGAGGAATTGCTTGCGAGAATCAGGGCGGCGCTGCGCCAAAACGGAACAAAAACAGAAGATATCGGCACCTATCTTACATATGACGACTTGCGGGTGAACGAAAAAACCCGTGAAGTGAGACGCGGAGATAAAGAGGTGGAATTAACGCCCCGGGAATTTGATTTGCTCGTCTATATGCTGAAGCATCCGCAACAGGTGCTGACACGGGAGCAGATTCTAAACTCGGTATGGGGATTTGATTATATCGGTGATACAAATGTCGTGGATGTTTATATCAGATACATCAGAAAAAAACTTGACTATCCTTACGAAAAACAGCTGATCCATACCGTTCGCGGGGTCGGCTATGCCATTAAGGGGTAAACGATGAAGCTGAAGACCAAGATTCATCTGTACACATCAATATCGCTGTTGATTTTATTAATTTTGGTCCATACCGCAGTCTATCTCATTTTTTCATCTGCGCTGACCTCAAAGGATGCAGCCCGGCTTGCAGCTGAGACGGATAACATTTCTGAAGCACTGCATGCAGCTGAAACAGAAGGAGTGGCTTTGCAGGACATGCTGCAGGCTTATCTTCCGGCAAACGGCATGGTCCGTGTAGTGAATGGTGATCAAAAAGCCGTCATGACCATGACAAAGGAAAAAGCATATAAAGAATTTCCCCTGTCTTTTCACAGCGGGGAAACGGCAGATGTAAGAAAACATGACGGCAAGCTGTTTGCTGAGGCTGCTGTTCCGGTTATTTGGACTGATGGACAAGTGGTTTCTCTTCAGCTGGTTGAAAGGCTTGAGAACACAGAAGAGAGTCTGTTTCTGCTGAAAATCATTTTAATCGCTGCAAGTGCTGCTGTTTGTATCGCTTCTTTTTTTGCCGGCAGCTTGCTTGCCCGCCGTATCATCAATCCGATCAGACGCTTAATGGTGACAATGAAAGACATACAGCGGGAGAAAGCATTCAAAACGATTTCATTGGAAGGGCAGTCTCACGACGAGTTATATCAAATGGGGCTGACATTTAATGAGATGGCGATGATGCTGAAAGAGCACTACGATAAACAGCAGCAGTTCGTTCAGGATGCTTCACACGAATTGAAAACTCCGCTCACCATTATAGAAAGCTACAGCAGCCTGATGAAGCGGTGGGGGGCAAAAAAACCGGAAGTGCTTGAGGAATCGATAGATGCCATTCATTCAGAAGCGGTGCATAT
The DNA here is from genome assembly GCF_026790125.1 of Bacillus sp. N12A5. Lineage (NCBI taxonomy): Bacteria > Bacillati > Bacillota > Bacilli > Caryophanales > Bacillaceae > Bacillus > Bacillus sp. N12A5. The sequence goes on from NZ_JALAMR010000002.1 coordinate 354,776, forward strand.
GAAGAAACTGACCAATCAGCTGCTGGCGCTGGCAAAAAGCCATAAAGGACTCGAGCTTGATCTGAAAACAATCGATTTGATTGAAGTGTCGCGCGCCGTCATGCAAACGCTCCAGTCCGCCTATCAGCGTGACATTTTGCTTGAAACAAATAAGGAGAGCCTGCTTGTAACTGCTGATGAAGAACGCATCAAGCAGCTGCTGACCATATTGCTCGATAATGCCATAAAGTATAGTGAAAAACCCATTGTGATGTCAGCCGGAACGAAGGATGGACGGCCGTTTCTGTCAGTGAGGGATGAAGGCATCGGAATCCCTGAGGAGCATATCCCGCACCTGTTCGAACGGTTCTATCGGGCGGATGAGGCACGAAACAGAAAAACAGGCGGGACGGGTTTAGGCCTTTCCATTGCCAAGCACATCGCCGATGAGCACGGCATTGAGCTGAGTGTAAAAAGCAAGCCGGGACAAGGAACAGCTGTGACCATGCAATTCAAAGAACAGAATGGGGGAGGCCGATGAACAAACCATTACAAGCAGTATTTGCTGCGGCAGCAGCGGTTTTAGCCGTCATCATCTGTGCAGTTCTTATCATTCGGCAAACCCACGAGGACGTCCTGTCAAAGGAGGCTATCGTAAAAAAAATCGAAGCCTCTTATGAAGGCGAGATCACGAAAGTAACACAATCAAAGGACAACAAAACCTATGACTTGACCCTTGAAAATCCTAAGGGGACGTATTTTATAAAGGCGGATGCAAAGTCGGCAGACATTCTTTCGATGAACAGAGTAAAAGCGATGAAGCCAACTGCCATGACAGAAAAAGAAGCCAAGCATCTCGCACTTGAGCAGGTGCCGGGAACCGTTAAAAAACAAACACAACAAAATCGTGTCGCCACATATACCATACAAAAAGAAGACGGAAAAACATACGAAGTGAAGGTAGACATGGTGGCAAGAGCAGTCGTGTCTGCTGATCAAATCAGCAGTAAAGATCAACAAAAAACACCGATTACGAAAAAAGAAGCCAAAACCATTGCTGAGCGAGAAACGGGCGGAACAGCGGAGGACGCTGATCTGGAAGAAAGTGAGGGCACTCTCATCTTTGAAGTGGATGTTGATCTTCCGGAAGATAAGGAAGCAACAGTGAAAATCAATGCCTACACCGGAAAAATTGCGAACATTGTGTATGAAGATTGACGGTTTCTCATCAAATTCTCATCTTTCTCTCGTTTTCCTTTCATGTTGAGTATGTAAACTGTACACTTACAAAAACAAAGGAGGAATCACATATGCTGAAGAAAAGATGGATGGTTGGCCTTTTAGCAGGATGCGTAGCGGCTGGCGGGTTCAGCTACAACGCGTTTGCGAAAGAAAACAATGGAAACACACAGACGGCTTCTGCCAAGACTGGTGCACTCACTGAACAGGAAGCAGAATCGATTGCCAAAACGGTTGTTGACGGCACAGTGGATGACATCGACAGAGACATGTACAACGGTAAAGAAGTCTATGAAGTAGAGATTGAAAAAGACGGTGAAGGCTACGACGTTTATGTAGATATCAAGACAAAACAGGCGCTCAATGACCCGTTAAAAGAGAAAGCAGAACAAGTCATAATGACAAAAGAAGAGGCTGAAGAGATTGCCTTAAAGCAAACAGATGGAACCGTAACAGAAAGCAAGCTTGACGAAGACGACGGTGTTTACATCTATGAAATTGAGATCAAAACGAAACAGGGAACTGAGGCAGAGTACGAAATCTCTGCAAAGGATGGACATATCATTAAGCAGGAGATAGACGACTAATCAAAACCCCGCAGCAGCGGGGTTTTTTCATGATAAGAAACCTTCTATTGGACAAACTAAATAGAAAAGGAGGCGAAACGCATGGAAAAGAAAGAGGAGCAATACATCAATCAGGCTGAATATGTACCACATCCGACGAAGGAAGGAGAATACGCTTTATTTCTTCATGAAACATATCATTTACTCTCTGAGGATGATGAGACGCAAACAACAGAATAAGGGCTTAGGCCCTTATTTTGTTCCGTAATGGTGATGGAAGCGCATTAATTACTTTTTTGAGTTGACACAGCTTGTTTTTTTCTGTAATCTCAGTGTGTCAATTCAATTAGGAACTTCGTTAGGTGAGGCTCCTGTATGGAGATACGCTGCTGCCCAAAAATGTCCAAAGACGCCAATGGGTCAACAGAAATCATCGACATAAGGTGATTTTTAACGCAGCTGGATGATTGATCCTATGCCATACAGTGCTAAAGCTCTACGATTGAAGGCGCTCCCGCACGCTTTTTTGCCGTGCTTCTTTCTCCTTCAATCCCGAAGGCTTTTTTTATGCCTTTAAAACGAAATGTACAAAAGGAGGTGCGGAGTATGGATTCTCCCCATTCGAGTCAATCTGAAGAAGTACCCATATACTATGACAGCAAGACAATTGATTACACGATGAGGAGACGATCTGCCGCACCTTCAGGCGAGGCCGGCACGTCTCCGTAGAGGAGGTACGAGTCCCGATGGTTCAAAACATGACCTATGACGAACTCATATTACGCATCATTATTTTACTGCGAGACGGGAAAATCAGGGATTTCAGAAGCGTGATTGATGAGCTTCAGCCCTATGATATGGCATTTATTTTTAAAGAAATGCCGGAAAAACACCGCGCCCGCTATTTATCTTACTTAACTGTGGAAGATATCACTGATATGATCGGAGAGCTGGAACGCGAATTTCAGCTTGCCGTCTTAAATAAAGTCGGAAAAACAAAAGCAACACTTGCAATGAACAAAATGGACAACGATGACCTCGCTCAATTGCTTGATGAAATGGACGAGGAACTGAAGGAACAGCTTTTGTCCAGCATGGAAGCGTCAGAGTCAAAAGCTGTCCAGCTTTTGATGAATTATCCGGCGGACTCAGCGGGACGCATGATGACAAACCGGTTTGTATGGATTCCTCAGCATTATACAGTCAAAGACGCAGTCGTCAAACTGAAAAGCTTTGCCGAAATCGCTGAATCGATCAACTACTTATATGTCATCAATGACAGCAAACAGCTGGTGGGCGTTCTTTCCTACCGCGATTTGATTCTGGGCGAACCTGAAGAAAAGGTGCAGGATTTAATGTTTACCCGTGTTATCTCAGCAGGCGCCCTTCAGGATCAGGAAGAGGTAGCACGCCTGATTGAACGGTACGATTTCCTGGCGATCCCGGTTGTGGAAGAAAACAATGTCCTTGTCGGCATTGTAACGGTCGATGATATTATCGACGTCGTCATTCGGGAAGCAGATGAGGATTACGAAAAATTTGCCGCTTCCGGTAAGGATATCACATTTGACACAAAGGCATACGTGGCCGCGTACCGGCGCCTGCCTTGGCTGATTTTGCTCCTGTTTATCGGCCTGATTTCAGGAAGCATTATCAGTTATTTTGAAGATGCGCTGCAGCAGGTTGTCGCACTGGCGTTTTTCATGCCGATGGTGTCTGGAATGACAGGAAATACAGGGACACAATCCCTCGCGGTTGTCATCAGAGGGCTATCTAAAGAAGAGATGAACAAAAAAACGATTGTACGCCTGATCTTCCGGGAGTTCAGAACAAGTATTTATATCGGGGCGGTTTGTTCTGTTCTGATTGCGATTATCGCCATTTTATGGCAGGGGAATGCGCTTTTGGGATTCGTTGTCGCTTCTTCACTGCTCTTTACTTTAATTATCGGCACGATGTCCGGAACAATTATCCCTATCATTCTGCACAAGCTGAAAGTAGACCCTGCGATCGCTTCAGGACCGCTAATTACAACGTTAAACGATATTTTGTCTTTATTAATTTACTTTGGCATTGCCACTGCATTCATACACTCATTATAAACGTAAAAAGTCCGTCTCAATTGCGAGTCGGACTTTTATCATTTAACGGTTTTTGTACCGAAAGTGAGCATTAAGCTGCCCCTCCAGCATTTTTTTCCGCACTTGCGGATCGTTTTTTAACATCTGCTCTTTTTTGCGCATATCCTTTAAAATCTCTGCCGTCTGTACGCCGTCTTCACGCTTATTGGCGATATCCATCAGGCGCTCCACATCGGCAAAAGAATATTTTCTCGTGCCCCTTGAAGAACGCTGCGGATAAATGAGCTTCCGTTCCTCATAATACCTGATCTGTCTTACGGACAATCCTGTCAATTCACTCACAATCCCGATTGAAATCACTTTTTTGTCTTTATAAGAATGATCTTCTGTGGTCATTTTTCCACCCCTGGATGTCTTTTGATAATAGTATATAAAAAACAAAGAGAAAAAACCTGACGCTTGTCATATTTTCTAACATGAAATAGAAGATTTTTGAAAAAATGCGGAAGAAAAATTAACAAGAATAATGCGTAACACACAAGCGCGTTTTATCCTTTATGTAACGAATAAATGAGGAGGAAGGATAATCATGGAGGAAGAAAAAGCGGTCTCACTGGCAAAAGAAATTATCGAGTTGGATATTAAGCGTGATGAAATGCTGGAGACGTTTATGCAGCTTGCCGGAGAACATGCTTTTCAATTATTGCGATCGGTTCAAAACGGACTCTACCGAAAATCTTCGTAAACATAAATTCTTTACATTAGATTCATACCACGTTCATTTAAATAGAGTATCTTGTGTATAGGATACCTCAAAATGAAGGAGGACGCTATGAGTAATTTATTGAAATCCGCTTTAGAAAAAGAACGCAGCCACTATTCAGAAAAACTTTTTCAAATCGGAGTTTATAATAAAGAAGTAATGAACAAAATGACGATTTCCGAACTGCGAAAGGAATACGCGTATTTCTTCCGCGGCATCGCAGATCACAAAAGATATCCTTATACAAGATAATGTATAAGGATTTTTTTTGTTTTCAGAAGGAATTTCTCGAATTAGCGCGAATACGTATAGTAAGGGACTGAACTCTTATTATATGTAAGGGTTTTCATTATTTTTTTATAAAAATCCTATATTACGAGGTAGATATGATGAGATTATCGTTTAACGAAGAAGAAGTTGAGCGTGCGATGAATTTGTACAGAGTTTTTGCAAGGGCTTTCAAAAGTGTGTCTGAACATAGTATCCGTGACAGCAAAGAGCACGGTTTTAATCCGACTGAGTTTGCTGTGCTGGAGCTTCTCTACACAAGAGGCCCGCAAAAATTACAGCAAATTGGGTCGAGACTTCTGCTTGTGAGCGGAAACGTCACATATGTTATTGACAAATTAGAAAGAAACGGTTTTTTAGTAAGGGAGCAGGACCCGAAAGATAAACGCTCCGTTTACGCGCACTTAACTGACAAGGGAAATGAATATTTGGATAAAATTTATCCGATTCATGCACTGCGTATTGCGAGAGCATTTTCAGGCCTTTCGCCTGATGAACAGGACCAGCTGATCGTCCTGTTGAAGAAAGCAGGCATTCACAGCCAGCATTTGCTGTTTCGTTAACATGTTACACTCTCCGTTTTCAGGAGAGTGTTTTTTTGTTTCATGTGATCCTTTTTAAAACATCCTCAATCTTCCGATCAGATATTTCACCAAGATATTTATTGACGTGTTTTTCGTATTCTTTCACCTGTTCATTCGATTGAAAAAATGCCGCAATCTGCTCTTCTGCCTTCTGCATGTCCCAGTTTCTCATATCTGTGACAAGCTTCCGCTCCTTTAACAGCTTCAAATTCATTTCCTCCTGGCCTGGCAGCGCATGATAAATAAATACCGGAAGCCGTTTCTGCAAACATTCGCTGATGGTCACGCCTCCGGGTTTTGTCATAATGCCTGACGCCTGATCGTATAAACGGTTCATTTCTGCTTTGCTGTGAAGATAGGGGATCGGCTCAATAAAAGGGTGGCGTAAACTTTTGACATAGCAGTAGAGCTTTTCGTTCCTGCCGCATAATATTTTGTATAAGATATTTCCGCCTGGCGACAGATCCTGAACCCATTTTAGAATCCCGCCGACTCCCATACTGCCGCCTGTGATCATGATGGTGTATGGCGGATGATGCGGACAGGTGTCTGCTGTCCTCATTTCAAAAATCTGGTGAACGGGAATACCGGTCAAGTAGATGCTTTTCTGATCAATTCCTTCAGACATGAGCCGCTTCTTGACATCCATGATCGGAACAAAATGATAATCAATGTTCTCCCGTCCCCATAATTGATTCACAAAAAAATCAGTGTATACATTTACAACCGTCATATTCGGATATTCAGGTTTTAGCCGGTTCAGCAGATAAGAAGGCAGCGCATGTGTGCAGAAAGCGATATCAGGCTGTTTTTCTTTAAGGATCTGCCTCATTTGCTGTGTGAATAGCCACTCGTACATGGTATAGCGTTTGTCATTCTGGTATTCTCCGCAGGCAAGGAGCCTGTAAATGCCGCTGTACGTTTTCGGGAAATATTGAATCCATTTTAAATATGTCTCGGAGGATAGTTTTTCTAACCGTCTATACGCGTGTGAAAAGATATCGATTTTCTCAGATGCCAGTCCTTGAGACTCCAATTCTGCCTGAAGGGCATCGGCGACATGATGATGTCCGGTAGAAATGCTTAAAAAAGGAAAGATGAGAATCTTTTTCATGACGGTCCTCCTTAAAAAATATGGCAACTATATTTTGGGGAGAACGTTGACAAAATATAAGGGTGTTTTTGATCATAAGGAAGGTGAAGAGATGAAAACCTGTTTCCTTTCCATTTGGAGAGTGATTGACCCGATATATTTCTTTTTTTCAAGGCTGACCTTGATTGACAAAGATCGCAAGAGTGTCTTTCGAGTCAGGCTGACGAAATACAAAGGGCATCATGTCGTGCTGAGCGACGGAACGCATATAAGAAAAAATGATGTCCTACTTAAAATTCACCTGCATAATATTAAGCTGATCAGGGAGCTGCAAAGCATTGAGAGTGCAGTCAGAAAGGGGATCATTATCTATCAAAAAGTATATCAATCGATGCCGATATTATTGGAATACATCAACAATCATAAAAAAAGTGAAAAAATTAAAGGGATTGTGGGAATTACCATGCTTGACAAAGGTGTGGAAAGGCTGGGCTTTGATGTTGTCGCCCCGGTCAATCCTTTTTACAGATGCTTTAAAAAGATAACCCATCTGCCGATTTTATATCTCACTTCAAAGCCAGTGAGCTTTCGGCATTTACCGAATTCATCCTATTTGTTTATCTCCAAAGAAAAGCTTCAGAAAACTTATCAAAAAAAAGACTGATGCCTTGGTCAGCACAGTCTTTTTTGATTATATCTGATGAAATGTTACCTCAGGGCGGCTTCCGACACGGATATTCACACCGGTTTGTCCCAACCCTTCGCTAATATAAAACGGTTTATCGTGGTGATAATGAAGACCTTTAATCATGTTCATTCGAACAAGCTTGCCCATTTTCACCAAATGATACGGTTTAGGCCAGTGAATTTGTCCGCCGTGAAAATGGCCTGACAGCAGATAGTCAAAATGAACATCTTTCATATCCAGAATAATGTTTGGGTCGTGTGTTAAAACAAGATGATAGCCATTTTCTAGATTTTGATAAGAGCTGGTAATATTGCTGCGATTCGTGCTGTAATCATCAATGCCGATAATATTGACAGGCCCTGCAGACGTCTCGATTTGAACATGTTCATTTTGCAGCGTAATACAGCCGTTTTCCTCTAATACACGCTTCAATCTTTGAAAGTCCTTATCTTTCAATACATAATCATGGTTACCGAACACCGCGTACATACCATATGCAGGCTTCAGCTTTTGCAATGCGTTTAAGTAGCCTGCCAGCTTCGGAATATTGCGTTTCCGATCCAGAAAATCCCCGGTCAGCGCGATGATGTCCACAGGCTGATTGTTTGTTAAATGATAAAGCTCTTCAGGTGAAACAGAAATGTTTTCTAAGTGAAGATCTGATAAATGAAGGATGTTTAACTTTTTTCTGGCTGGAAGGCCGTCTTTTTGATCGATTGAAATGGTGTTGACCTTAACATCTTTTGTATTGCGGTTCGCTTTATAGATAAATGGCACACATAAGAGTACGGCCAATGAAAGTAAGATTGTAAACAACATATATCCCCTCCCTCCTATCAGTATAGTAAGTAATCCAGACCTATGGATAGCGGGAATTAATGGGTAAGAGACAGGTTAAAAAATGGATTGTCATCTCATGAATGTTTTGGAAGGGAAAAGGGATAATAAATTTTGACACATGAGGCAGAACATGCCGGATATGAGTCAGAATAACAGATGGATGTGTAAGCGATGTTACGATTAATGAGACAACAAAAAAAAGAAACATATTATCTCTGGATCGCATTATTTCTTCTTTTGCTGTATGTATCTCCGCTTTTTATTTTAAAGGAAGATGCCCATATTCGCGTCCACGATAATTTAGATTCCAATATCGCTTGGTACAAGGTTCTCGCAGATAGCGGAGAAATCGTCGGCAAGGTTGACGCCGCCATTCCGCAAATCATTAACGGGCTGCCGCGGGATGCCTTTGGCACCGAGTTGAGCGGAATTGTTTGGCTGCACGCTTTCTTTTCTTCCATGACCGCCTATGCCATAAGCCAGACGATTACAAGACTTGTCGCTTTTTTGGGAATGTATGTGCTGCTGAAGAAACATGTGATTCCTGAACCAAAAGCGGCTTTCATTCGAATTGGCGTATCGCTGGCATTTGCTTTAACACCTTTCTGGCCTTCGGGAATGCTGAGTACGCTTGGATATCCTTTGGCATTATGGGCTTTTTTGAATATCCGAAAAGGGGATATCACATGGAGAGAGTGGCTGACGCTTGGTTTGCTGCCCTTATATTCCAGTTTTGTATTAGGTTTCTTCTTTTTCTTGGCAGGAATGGCATGCTTTTGGCTGTATGATGCCATTACAAAAAGAAGATGGAATTTGATGTTCCTGGGCAGTATTGCATTCATGACAAGTATTTATCTTTTCGTCGAGTATCGGCTCGTTTATTCGATGCTGTTTTCGCATGCGCCGATGCATCGGATTGAATTTATCTCATCCAGGCATGACGTTTGGCATTCTCTTCGTTTATCCGTAAAAAACTTTGTCTATGGCCATAATCATGTGATGACCGTTCACACTGTTGTCATCCTGCCGATCCTGCTGCTTGTATTTGCAGCTGTGCTGTTCAAGCAAAACAGGACAAAGTCAGAAAATGTTTATCTGTTTTTATGTGTGCTTAATTACGCACTGTCATTATGGTATGCGTTTTGGTTCAACAAAATATGGGCGGTGCCAAAGCAGAAATTTGCCTTTTTAGCAGAATTTAATTTTGCCCGTTTTCATTTCTTGCGGCCGCTTGTCATATACGTGAGTTTTGCGCTTGCTTTATATCTTATTTGGCGGATGGGAAGAGGGTGGAAATGGCTTGTATATGCTGCTGTGGCTGCACAGCTAATGGTGTTGGCGCCTTTTAATGAAGAATATACGTATGGCGTTCACTACAATGCGCCAACATTTCGGGAGTTTTATGCGTCTGAGCAATTCAAAGAGATTAAGGAGTATATCGGGCGTCCGCAAGATTCGTACAGGGTGGCAAGCATTGGGCTGCATCCGTCTATCGCCCAATATAACGGGTTTTATACGTTAGATACGTATAACAACCTGTATCCGCTCTCATATAAATATGAATTTAGAAAAATCATCGAAAAAGAGCTGGACAAAAACGCTCGGCTGAAACGGTATTTCGATGAATGGGGCAGCCGCTGCTATCTTTTCGTGGATGAACTTGGCAAACGATATGATTTTAAAAAGAACTCGAAGAAAACGATCAACAATTTGGAATTAAACACAGATGTATTTAAAGAAATGGGCGGGCGTTACATTTTTTCTTCAGTTCCGATCATGAATGCCGATCAAAACCATCTCTCGCTCGTCAAGACATTTGACCATAAAGATTCCGCCTGGCGCATTTATTTATATGAGACAAGATAAGGAGGATATCGATTGAAACAGCCACAGCCAGTGTTAACCATCGTCGTTCCGTGTTTCAATGAAGAGGAAGTGTTTCAGGAGACAAGCCGTCAGCTGACAGAGGTTGTAGACGGCTTAATTGAAGAAAAATTAATCGCTGAAGACAGTAAAATTCTGTTTGTCGATGACGGCAGCAAAGACCGCACATGGTCCTTGATTGCTATGGAAAGCATAAGAAACAAGAAGATTACCGGCTTAAAATTAGCCTGCAATGTCGGACACCAAAAAGCGCTTTTAGCCGGTCTGCATAAAGCGAAAAACAGATCAGACTGCGTCATTTCGATTGATGCTGATCTTCAGGACGACATCTCTGTAATCCGGGATTTTATGCTGAAGTATCATGAAGGCTGCGAGATTGTTTACGGTGTCCGCCGCAGCAGAAAAACCGATACCTTTTTTAAGCGCACGACAGCATTAGGGTTTTATCGCCTCATGAATAAGCTTGGAATTAAATTAATTTATAATCATGCTGATTTTCGGTTAATGAATAAAAGGTCGCTTGAAGAGCTCGCTCGCTATCCGGAAGCGAATCTGTTTTTAAGAGGCATTGTTCCCATGATCGGCTTTAGATCAGCTGAAGTCTTATATGACCGCAAGGAACGCTTTGCCGGTAAAACGAAATATCCGCTTAAAAAAATGCTATCATTCGCTTTTAACGGGATAACATCATTCAGTGTCGCCCCGATTCGATTCTTTACGCTTTTAGGTTTTGTTTTACTTTTCGTCAGTGCTGTGGCAGGAATCGGCGCTTTCGTTCAAAAGCTGCTCGGCCATACAAATGCAGGCTGGGCGTCGCTCATCATTTCCATATGGTTTTTGGGCGGGCTGCAATTAATGGGAATCGGGATTATCGGAGAGTATATCGGAACGATTTTTTCTGAAGTGAAAAGACGGCCGAAATATGCAATTGATGTTGATTTGTATAATGAGCCGATGAGCCCGCTCCAGCGCCAGGAAAAAGAGCGGTTAGAAAAAAAGTATAGTTAAACAGAAAGAGCTGACTTAATCAGTCAGCTCTTTCTGTGTGTCGATTGATCATCACGCCCGTCACATTCTGTGAAAGTCAGTTCTTTTTCTTCAACTGATGTAAAATGGCGCTAAGTGGTTCATCTTGCGGGTTGCGGTAAAAATCATAAAATGGGCAGCCCTGCTTCTTAATCCGATCAACGACAGTATCAATCGTAAACAGAGCGGGTGTTAAGGATGTTTGTACCTCGTGCCAATAGAGCGGTGCCGCGACAGTGCCGAGCTCGTTTCCTCTTGTCGAATAAGGGCAGATAATCGTTTTTCCCTCTGCATGCTGCAGATAATCGAGATACAATTTACCATGCCTGTTTTTAATCAAGCGTTCTGTAGTAAAGAGCTCGGGAAACGCATTGGTGCAGTACGCTGCGATCAGCTGTGTAAATTGCCGTGTTTCTTCATACGTAAACGCCTCTGGGGACAAGGGAATATAAAGCTGGATGCCCTTGTTGCCGGACAGCTTCGGGTACGATGTGATGCCAAAGGAATCAAACAGCCGCTTCAGTTCATTTGCGGCCTGCACGGCCATGAGAAAATCATCGCGTGAAGGCGGGTCCAAGTCAATGACAATCTCAGCCGGACGTCTGCTTTTTATGGTTTGAAAAGGAACATGAAACTCTAAAGCAAGCTGATTGGCAAGCCATAATAATGTAGACATATCCTCACAGACGATATGTTCATGGCTTCCGTCAAAGAACGATTGAACAAAATCCGGCGCATAGTCCGGCTTATTTTTTTGGAAAAATGATTCGCTTCTTGATCCATGCGGATACCGAATGACGGTGACAGCACGGCTTTTCAGAAATGGGAACAGGTAGTCACTGACTTCAATCATGTACTGGATAAAATCTTCTTTTGTTTTTTTATTCTTTTCAAATACGATTTTATCCAGGCTTGTGAACTGAAGCTTTGGATGGACCGGTTTTGAGCGGCGTATGACTTGCGCATACGTGCATTCAGTCCAGTCCATATGGAATTCAAAACCGACAAACGATACCTCTCTTAATGTGCCTTGGTGAATCGTTAAGTATTGAACGGTTGCACAAATCGATGGTTCAAGCGTAAATTCGCCCGACGGTGTTTTATGTCCGTGCTGTTCCATTATCTCGCGTATGGCGTTTTTTTCTTCATCGCGCATTCCGTGTGAGACAGAGGCAATCGGTGTCATTACGCCGTTTTTTAACACAGAGACCGTCAGAAATCCATTATTGGGGTTGAACCCTGTTATACAAACATAAGCTTGTTTAAAATTTTTATATTTGAGCCAATCGGACGACCGCTTCTTTTCAAGCCATTTGCTGTTTGTTTTCTTCGCTACAATTCCTTCTCCGTCATACTTGATCACCTTCTCCCAAATCGGATCAAATTGATCATAGCAGGGGATATACTGAATGGTTTCCTTAGCATAAGGGTCTGGAGATGCAGGAAGCTTTGCCGCAGACACGAGATCAAACAGCGACTTTTTTCGATCCAGATACGAAAGAGAGGATACAGCTTCTCCGCTTCGCTCTAACAGATCAAAGGCGAGAAAGCAGCAAGGGCGCGCGTTTGCAGATTCCTGAATCTTTTCCGGCCTTTTTAAACGCCCCCGCACTTGAAGGTGTTCAAAATCTGCACGACAAGGGTTCACCAGCCATACGATTTCGCCATCAAGTGTCAGCGGAAGATCTTTTTCCATGTGCTGAAAGGCGGTTTTGGCGAATTGTGTGATTTCAGGGAAGGTGCTGTTAAGCTCCAAGCCGTTTCTGCTGGTTAAGGTTACACATGCCGAATGGATGCGGAGAATACAGCGGTACCCGTCATATTTCACTTCGTAGCGCCATTCTGCTCCTATTGGCGGTGTCGAAGTAAGGACGGGCTGCATCGTAAATGCCATGGGTTATGATGTGCCGGAGGCTTTTTTTCTTGTCGTTTTTCGTTTTTTATCTCCGGCTCCTTTCGGTTCAGCGGGTTGTGCTGGTGCTGCTGCCGGTGCTTCCCGATTCGGCCTTCTGGTCCGGTCGATGCTGGCTTGCAGGGCGCTGACCAGGTCAATGACATCTTCACGAGGAGGCGCTTTATCAGGAGTGACCGCTGTTTCTTTGTTCTCAAGCTTGTCGTTGACTCTTTGCAGCAGGGCGTGCCGGTACGTGTCTTCATATTTTTCAGGCTCAAACTCAGTCGTCAGCTCATTTATTAATGTGATAGCAGTTTGCAGTTCCTTATCGTTTACATTCGATTGATCCGGTACACCCGGGACATGAGCAGCGCTTCTGACCTCATCCGGATAATGGATAGACTCCATGACGATACAATTTTCATAAACGCGGAGAATGGCCAGCTGCTGCTTCGACCTGATTGTCATATTGGCGATGCCGATCTTTCCGGTTGAGCGCAGCGCCTCGCGCAGCAGGGTATAGGCTTTCGTGCCGTTATCCCCGGGTCCGACAAAGTAGGAGCGGTTAAAATAAATCGGGTCAATTTCCTGTAGCTGAACAAAATCAACAATCTCAACCGCCTTCTCTTCATGCTCCTGCTTTAAGCTTTTTAAATCTTCGTCTGTCAGCACTACATATTTGCCTTTTACATATTCATATCCTTTTACAATTTCATCAGGACCGAGTGTTTTTTCACAATTTGTGCAAATTTTTTCGTATTTGATTGGCGCATGATCCTCCTTATGAAGGCTGCGCAGCTTAATGTCTTTATCTTCAGTGGCCGCATATAGCTTGATGGGGATGTTTACTAATCCGAAACTGATCGATCCCTTCCACATTGTATGCATATCGATAAACCCCTTTTTTTCTTTAGTGTGAAGTGGGGAAGGGTGATTCATGTGTAGCAACTTATGGGTAAAAAAACAGCCGTCGCCTTATTGCGGCGGCTGTTCGAGAAGTAATTGTTCGAGTTGTTCCGGCGGTATCGGCCTGCTGAACAAGTAGCCCTGTAAATGATCACAGCCTTTTTCATAAAGAAGCTGTTTTTGAGCGGAATTTTCTACACCTTCAGCAATCACCTGCAAAGACAGCTGATGGCCCATCGCGATTATCGCTCCGGTAATTTGCTCTGATTTCGGATGGGTCTGAATATCGTCGATAAACGATTTGTCGATTTTCAGCCTGTGAATCGGAAAGTCCTTCAAATAGCTAAGGGAGCTGTGTCCCGTTCCGAAATCGTCAATGCTGATTCTGATTCCTAATTCCGTTAAAGAAGACAAAACCTTCTTGGAGTGATCGAGATTGTCCATTGTCATGCTTTCTGTCACTTCAACTTCCAGAAGTTGCGGAGGAAGCTGATATTTCATTAGCGTATCCTTGATCAGGGGAATCAGATCTTCAGATTGAAACTGTCTTGCAGAAATATTAATGGCGACAGAGAGGTCAAATCCTTTGTCATACCAAGCCCTTGCCTGCTTGCATGCTTCATCAATTATCCACTTTCCGATATCAATAATGAGACCCGTCTCTTCGGCAACACCGATAAATTCTCCGGGCGGACGAAGCCGCCCATCGGGTGTAACAAGGCGTATCAGCGCTTCTGCACCTGTCATTTTTTGATTTTTTGCACTGAATTGCGGCTGATAATGCAAGACAAATCTATTGTTTTCTATGGCCTCTCTGAGTACCATCTCTTGGTTAAGCTTGACGGTTTCCTTGTTGCCGATTGAAAAAGAATAGTATCTGTATTTGCTTTTGTTTCGTTCTTTAGCGGCATACATTGCCATATCAGCCTTTTTCATCAATTCAAGACCGTCCGTCCCGTCTTTTGGCGATATCGCAATTCCGATACTGACAGATGTAACAAGCGTGTGATCCTGAATCTTAAATGGTTTTTTGAATTTTTGGATAATTTTTCTTGCTAAAACATCTGCTTCGCCTGTTCCGGTATTGGCATCCTTCAATATAATAATAAATTCATCTCCGCCAAGACGGGCGATAAATCCATTATCAGGCACAACTGATGACAGACGTTTAGCCGCCAGCTGAAGCAGCTGATCGCCAACATTATGCCCTAATGCATCGTTAATCACTTTAAAACGGTTTAAGTCCAGAAAGAATACAACGGTGCTATTGTTTAAGGTATGCTCACGATTCATTACCTCTGTTAAGTGCGAAATGGCATGCCGTCTGTTGGGTAAATCTGTGAGTGAGTCATAATGAGCCATTCTATGGATTTCTTTTTCTGCCCTGTACTGCTTTGTCACGTCTTTGCAAATGACATAAATGCTGTCAAGCTCTTGATTGACTTCAACAGGTATAAGCGTAATATTTAAGTGAAACTGCCCTTTTTCTGTGATAAGATCGCTGTCACTGTTAATGGCTTGTTTTTCTGTTTTGACTTGCTCAAAGAGGCGCTTAATCTTCTGCGATGTATAATTTCTCAAATCGTGCATGCTAAAGCCAAATGTTCTGATCATATCCTCACCAGCATGATTGGAAGATATAATGTTTCCTTCTAACGACAAAATAAAAATTGCGTCAATATTGTGGACGATTAAAGACTGAAATCTCTGTTCGTTATCTTTTATGCGTTCGCTTTGTTTAACGAACTTTCGATCGGCATGGGAACTGAATAATAACAGTGTCTGAATACTGAAAATGATTAACGCAACAAAAATAGACCAATGAAACGTATGGACCTCCATATGGCTTCGGGGCGGTGCCATGTCCATGTGGAAAGTTGCCGCAAGCATTCCCGTATAGTGCATGCCAGAAATACCTGCTCCCATCACGAGCGAGCTGATGACTTTATAGAACATAAGATGGTCAGAATGTTTTTTCATGGCCAAGTCAAAGAATATTTTTAACGAGACGAAAGATGCTGCAATCGCAATGATAATGGAAACTGTAAAAAGAATCGGTTCGTATATAATCATTACCCGGGAAATGGCAGCCATTCCGATATAGTGCATAGATGCAATAGATACGCCAAGCACAACTGATCCAGTAAGCAGTCTGTAATATGTAAGAATGTGCCGGCTGACAAAATATAATGAGACAAATGATCCGGAAACAGATGCGCCTATGGATGCTATTAAAGGAAAGAATTCATATTGCAGCGGCATCTCCGTATGGACGGCCATCATCCCGACAAAATGCATTGACCAAATTCCGAATCCCATAATAAGTGAGCCGCTGATCAGCCAAACTTTGCTTTTTAAGCCTGTATTGATGGTGACTTTCCTTGAGACTTCAAGGGAAGTGTACGATGCGGCACAGGCAATAAGAATAGATAAACATATAAGCGTCGTATTATACGTTGCGTGTATTTCCAAATGGAGATTCCCCCTGTGTAAGTCTTGTTGGCTCTCTATATTATCGGCTGCTTAACCGCAGAGTTTCAGCCTGTAAGTCCATAGAAATACATGTGAGATCTATTTTTTAGTTCGGCTGACCGTGAAAAATGTGTTAAAATCATGTTGATGTTTTCCGAAAAACAAAATGCGTTATACATAAATATCGAAAAAAGGGAAGTGATGGCTATCGAAGAGCTGGTTATGTCATGGATAGAAGCATTTAAAAGTTTATCTTATTTTGGAATATTTCTAGCGCTCTGTATTGAGTTTATCCCTGCTGAGATCGTCCTGCCGCTTGCAGGTTATTGGGTATCTAGAGGAGATATGACGCTTTTCGGCGCTGTTTTGGCGGGATCGCTTGGGGGTGTTGCCGGCCCGCTCACGCTGTATTGGATAGGACGATACGGAGGAAGGCCGTTTCTTGAGCGTTTCGGGAAGTACCTCTTTATTAAGCCTGAAGCTCTCGATAAGTCGGATGAATTTTTTAAAAAGCACGGGGGATTTGTAGCCTTCAGCGGTCGTTTCTTGCCAGGCATACGTACATTAATCTCCATTCCATGCGGAATTGCAAAAATGAACGTTTGGGTGTTTTCGCTCTATACGTTCATCGCCATGGTGCCGATAACATTTGTATATGTCTATCTCGGTGTGAAGCTCGGTGAAAACTGGAAGGAGGTCGGCGCTATTCTCGATCAATATATGCTTCCGATCGGGATAGCAATTTTAGCTCTTTTCGCGCTCTATTTGCTGATAAAAAAGAGGAAAAAACGAACGCAGTCTGAACATTTATCTGTATTTTTGAAAAATAAACGTTGACAAATAATCGAGCTCCGCATATCATTGACGTATAATATTATATTTCTTGAAATCCCAAAGGGGAGTAGCGTCCGGAATGTTTTCCGGAAACAAAGTCGTCATTTCATGGATTGCCATATCCATCGGCTTTGTTGGCATGCTTTATTCATGTCTAGCAAGACCTTTGCCTTATGTCGGCAAAGGTCTTTTTTGCATGGTCCGGCCGGCATAAGATCGGATGAAGAGAAAGAATACAACTTTTTGGGGAGGGTATCTTTTATGGATGCAGCACTATTATTAGAGTATGGTTGGGTTCTTCTCGTCTTGATCGGGCTGGAAGGTATTTTAGCCGCTGATAACGCGTTAGTTATGGCGGTAATGGTAAAACATTTGCCGGAGGAAAAAAGGAAAAAAGCGTTATTTTATGGATTGGCAGGGGCTTTTGTTCTGCGGTTTGGCTCTTTATTCGCCATTTCATTTTTGGTCAACGTATGGCAGGTTCAAGCAATTGGCGCGCTCTATTTGCTGTATATCTCAGCAAGCCATTTATTAAAAAGATATGTATTTAAGAAGGAAGACACGCATAAAGAGACGAAGCAAAGCGGTTTTTGGCCGACTGTTTTAAAAGTTGAACTGGCAGATATCGCGTTTGCGGTTGATTCCATCTTAGCGGCAGTAGCTCTCGCGGTGACACTTCCTGCAACATCGCTTCCGAAGATCGGCGGACTTGACGGAGGACAATTTATCGTCATTTTGGCCGGAGGTATCATCGGCCTGGTGATCATGCGATTTGCAGCTTCAATGTTTGTTAAATTATTAAAGGAACGTCCAAGCCTAGAAACAGCAGCCTTTGTCATTGTCGGCTGGGTCGGAGTGAAGCTTGCTTTATATACACTTGCCCATCACGATATAGCGGTTGTTTCTGAGCACTTTATCCATTCTGGAACATGGAAGCTGATATTCTGGGGTGTCTTAGCGGCAATCGCGGTTTGCGGCTGGTTTATGTCAGGTGCAAAAAAACAGCCGGAGAGCGCACAAAACGAACAAAAGAACAGCAGCCGGGAAAGGGCGTAATCTGAAAGACTCTGCTTGTAAAGCAGAGTCTTTTCGTGTTTAAAGCGTTTTCAATGGCGAAATAAAATAACATTTTTATAACAGCTTTGTTACAAAAAACACGTATAAAACCCCCTTAATTCTCGATAAAGGCACGAAATCATGTATAGTACGTCAGAATGGTTTGTCATAATTGAGACATTGGAAATCAATATTTCTTTTTCGCCTTTGCGATTCCCTATCAAATTAGCTATCATTAATGAGTAGTTATAGGGAGGAACTGAGGTGAAACCAGTGCTTAGCCTTTTGTTTAAATTGGGAAAAAAGAAGCAAACGCTTGAAAAAGCTGTTGAAAGTATACAAAAAGGCAATAAAGATCTGCAAAACGAATTAATACAGCAATATAAGCCATTTATCGCAAAGACGGTTTCATCCGTTTGTAAACGATATATAGATGAAAAAGACGATGAGTTCAGCATCGGGCTGATCGCATTTAATGAAGCAATTGAAAAATACTCACCCGAAAAAGGCAATTCATTGCTCGCATTTGCCGAGCTTATTATAAAAAGAAAAGTCATTGATTACATCAGAAAAGAAGCTAGAAGCGCACAAAACATAAATATCGATTTACAGGAAGGAGACGATCAGGAGTCATCACAAAGCCTGATTGAAGCCGAGCTTTCCATTGATGAATACCGCCGTCAAATTGAACAAGAGCAAAGGCGGGAGGAAATCCTCTATTTTCAAAAACAGCTTAAAGATTATGGTTTATCGTTTCAAGAGCTGCTTGAAAACTCTCCAAAGCATGCGGATGCAAGACAAAACGCCATAAAGGTGGCGATGACCCTTGTGGAACATGAAGAATTGGCCGCTATCCTGTATACAAAAAAACAGCTTCCGGTGAAACAGCTTGAACAGCTTGTATCTGTAAGCCGGAAAACAATTGAGAGAAACAGAAAATATATTATTGCGATGTGTATTATCATTACGGGTGATTATATTTATTTAAAAGATTATCTTAAAGGGGTGCTGCACTCATGAGAAGAGGGATCATAGTAGAGAAAAATAAAAAATTCGTCACGTTGCTGACCCCTGACGGACAATTTTTAAAAGCCAAAAATGATCGCCGCAGCTATGAAATTGGAGAAGAAATCATGATTCCGAGTGAAACACGCATGGGCAGAAGGGCCAGCTTTTTTGATTTTTTTAAACTGCGCCCTTTCAAAATGGGGATTTTTACGATGACTGCTATTATGCTCTTTATTTTTATAGTTCTCCCCATTTTTTCTAATAATAAGGCCTATGCGTATATGACAATTGATATCAATCCAAGCGTTGAAATGGCATTAAACAGCGATTACGAAGTGATTGAACTGACTCCTTTAAACGATGAAGGAAAAAAGGTCGTAAATGATATAGATGACTGGGAGAAGACTGATTTTAAAAAGGTGATTGATGATATTATAACTGACTGCAGTGAGCACGGATATGTGAAGGAATCGAAAGAAATATTGATTTCCACTGTTTATGAAAATTCGGACGACAATACATATAAAACTGCTGTGAAAAAGCAGCTCAATGATGTGACGGAAAAATATAAATCGACATACCGCATGGAATCTCTCGAGTCAGATATGCAAACGAGAGAAAAAGCACAGAAGGAAGGCGTTTCAACAGGCAGCTACATTAAATCAAATAAAAAGAAAAATAAAGATTCAAAAGAAGACTCCAGCAAACCATCCGGAGAAGAGGATCAAAAGAATGCCGGAAATGAGGATGAAAACACTGACCAAACAGACGGCCAGGACAATAAGCAAGGAGATAAGGAACAGCTGGATGACCCGGATTCCGGAGAACAGACAGAAGATGCAACGGATACACAAACTGATGATCATGAAGATAAAAATGTAAAGGAATCAGATGAAAACACGAATGCTGAAAAAGATGGGGATCATGAGCAAACCCCAACACAAGATCCTCAAGATAAAGGAAATGAAGACAGCAGCGGTGAAAAGGGCCAAAGCGAATATCACAGAAACTGGAATAACGGTGAAAGAGGCCAAGGCCAGTATCATAGGAACTGGAATAACGGTGAACAAGGTAAGAACCGTTCTTCGTCAAGCGGGGATAACGATTCTGACCGCCGTAATCCAAACGGCTACAGCAGTAATAATCATTCAGCTCAAACTGAAGATTCGCCGAGTGACCCCGGCGAATAAAGACCTGAATTTATTTAGTTGTGCCATTTAATTGTGATTGTGCTTGCTGTACCAGCCGCTTTGTCATTTCCCCGCCTACAGAGCCGTTAGCGCGTGCGACTGTATCAGAACCAAGGTTTACACCGAATTCTTGAGCCACTTCGAGTTTAAATTGGTCAAGTGCCTGCTCCACCCCTGGAACAACGAGTTTATTTCTGCTCGCCATCTTTTTCATCTCCTTTTTCTATAAAGAAATTCTTAACGCGTATTTAGTTTGAAATGTACGGGGTTTATTTATGCTGGCAATTGTTGTGGAAGATAAGAAAACCCCCGGTTTTGAGCCGGGGGGAGACGCAGACTATAGAATATCTGCTGTCATTTTATAGGCGGTCGCCTGAATATGAAAGGTCAAAATGGAGAGGACTGTAATGACGATAATCTGTCTGATTTTAAGCCATTGGCTGTCATTCAGTTCTTCAAAACGGCGGCGAAGTCGATCTGTCTCCTGTTCGACGATCTCCTGCAGATTTGATTCTTTCATAGAAGGCGTATCTTGGTGATAAATGGCATCAAGCACATATGCACAGCTTTCATAATAAGCAATCGGGCTGATAACATCATCTGATCTGTCTGAGATGGTGTTAAAGGCCACTTTTAAAATTGCGCGTATATGTTCAAAGTCATAAATGGATTTTAAATCACGTACAATTAAAAGAATGACTGCCTGTTCAACTGAATACTTCTTGCCCAGTTCTGGGTGTCCAATCAGATCTTTAATATCACGCTTTACCCAGTTTTGGATCGCGGTCGACTTTAACGAAGTCAGCTCGCATAAGTTGCCAAGTTCTACGATCTCGTTTGTTGAGAGACCGTATTCTTTTTTCTGTTTTTTTCGTTCGTATCTTAAAAGAAATTCAGGAATTTCAAGGTGATTGGCTGCTTTTTCTGCTGACATGTTCGCTGATTGGACGAGAATGTCAAGCGGGCTTGTTTCTCCCAGTCCTTTTAGAGAATAGAGCAGCCGTACCATATCGATTCGAGTGAGTTTAAAAGTGTTCATTGTTCACCTCTTCAATACAATTTGACGCAGATATAAGGCTATGTATGAATTCAAAATTAAAGCGTCAGCAATACAATAACATCATACGTCTAATTACTTGCATTTTCAAACTGATGTTTTATAATTTAAATATACAGGTTCTTTTGAACTTAAAATAACGGAGGTTATTATGGCGAAAAGAATTTTTCTGTTTCTTTTAACGAATATTTTGGTGCTAACAACAATCGGGATCGTATTGTCGGTTTTAAGCTCTGTTACTGGCGTCGGAACGTACTTTACAGCTGATGGCGGTATCAACCCAGTTGCGCTCCTTGTATTCAGCTTAGTTGTTGGTTTCGTCGGCTCGTTTACGTCTCTTGCGATGTCCAGATGGATGGCAAAAACGATGATGGGCGTAAGAGTGCTGAATCCGAACAAGCACACGCTCAGTTACGAGGAACAGCAATTGGTTGATCGTGTTCACCGATTAAGCCGCTCTGCCGGGTTAACGAAAATGCCGGAGGTCGGAATTTACCGTTCACCTGAAGTGAACGCGTTTGCGACTGGACCGTCAAAACGGCGTTCCCTTGTGGCAGTTTCGTCGGGACTGCTGGAGCAAATGGATGACGCCGCGGTTGAAGGTGTGCTTGCCCACGAGGTCGCCCATATCGCTAATGGTGATATGGTGACAATGACGCTATTGCAAGGTATCGTTAATACCTTTGTCGTCTTTTTATCCCGTATTGCAGCGTGGATTGCGAGCCGTTTTGTCAAGGAAGATCTTGCGCCGATCGTTCATTTTATCGCAATGATTGTGTTTGATATCGTCTTCTCAATTCTTGGCAGCCTGGTTGTGTTTGCGTACTCACGCCATCGTGAATTTCATGCTGACAGGGGCGGAGCGGATCTAGCCGGCAAGGATAAGATGATTCATGCGCTCCGTACGCTTAAGAGCTATTCTTCCCGCATTATGGAAGACGATCAGACAGCTGTTCAAACATTAAAGATTAACGGCAGGAAGCGATCTTCGCTTTTCTCTACTCACCCTGATTTAGATGAGCGAATCAGACGGTTAGAAGCTAAATAACAACATTCCTCTGAGACCATCCTCAGAGGTTTTTTTATTCCTTTGACTAAAACAATAAAAAATGAAGCAAGTTAAGAAAATGTTTCGTAAAAGCCTTTAAAAATGGGCCTAATATCTTTAGAATAATTACCGTACTTAAAAAGAGAGGCAGAAGGATTTTACATGAAATTTAAGCTTGGAAAATTGATACAGGCATTATCTCCAGCCCAGCTGATTGCATTATATTATTTTCTTGCAGTTACTGTGGCGGTTATATTGCTGAGTCTGCCGGCGGCGCATAAACCGGGGGCGGACTGGACGTTTATTGATGCGCTGTTTACGGCTGTCAGCTCAGTCAGCGTAACGGGGCTGACAGTAGTGGATACAGCTGATACATTCAGCACAATAGGCATTTTTATATTGGCATTTGTTCTGCAATTTGGCGGAATCGGGATTATGACGCTCGGAACGTTCATTTGGCTGATCATGGGAAAACGAATCGGGCTGAAAGAACGGAAACTGATTATGGTTGACCAAAACCAATCCCAGTTTTCAGGGATTGTCAATCTCATGAAGCAGGTTCTTTTTCTGATCTTGTGGATTGAATTTTTTGGCGGGCTCATACTCGGCACTTATTTCTTAACCTACTATGATTCCTATCAGGAGGCTTATTTACACGGATTTTTTGCCAGTATCAGCGCAACCACAAATGGCGGATTTGATATTACCGGTAATTCGATGATCCCTTTCCGCCACGATTATTTTGTGCAATTTATTACTATGCTTTTAATTGTATTTGGCGCAATTGGATTTCCCGTTCTTGTGGAAGTAAAGGATTTCTTGTTTTCAAAGCATCGAAGATACCCGTTTACACTCTTTACGAAAATCACAACGATTACGTTTGGCTCACTTGTCGTGTTTGGGGCTATCGGCATTTATATCCTGGAAGCAAACCACGCGTTTGCCGGAAAATCATGGCATGACATTTTGTTTCTGTCCCTTTTTCAATCAACGGCAACCCGAAGCGGGGGGCTGGCTACTATTGATATCAGCCAATTGTCCGATGCTACAATCTTTTTTATTTGCGCGCTGATGTTTATCGGAGCGTCGCCAAGCTCAGTGGGAGGAGGGATACGGACAACGACTTTCGCCCTGAACCTTCTTGCGCTGTTTCATTTTGCCCGCGGCAATAAAGCGGTAAAGGTATTCAAGCGGGAGCTTCATCCTGCTGATCTCATGAAGTCGCTCGTTGTCACAATGATGGCCATCCTGCTCGTTTTTGGCGCGACACTTATCCTGACCATTACAGAAAAGCATTCTCTGCCGGAGCTCTTGTTTGAAGTGTGTTCGGCATTCGGTACAACCGGCCTGTCACTTGGAATTACTGCTGATTTGAGTGACGTTGGAAAATGCGTTATTATGATTGTCATGTTTATCGGGCGAATCGGTATTCTGACCTTCTTGTATCTGATTGGAAGAAAAGAGATCGAAGCGAATTATCATTATCCGAAGGAAAGAGTGATTATCGGATAAAACGGCACCGCATGTTTTGCGGTGTTTTTTTGATTGCCAAAAAAAAGATGTGTGATGCTGTTTCAGTTGGAGAACCTAACATCAACAGGTGCAGTTAACGATTTTGCACCTTTTAATGAAGTAAAATGTCTGAAAAACGGGCGAGGGGGATTCGTATGAAGCGCAAAGCTGAAGTGAATGAAGCCATAAAAAATAACAATACACCTACCGAGAGCATGGACCCAAATTCATATAAGACACAGTACCATGACGATCCGAATTTTAGGGGTGCAAACCGCAATTCCAAACAGGGTCAGCAAGGAGGCATGTGATTTTGAAGAAAAACCGTCACAGCAGAGATATGCAAAATCATAAAAAGCCGATGAATAAGAAGGTGCTTGAAGAAGAATTCTCAAGTGAATTAGGGGATTACAATGCCGGGAAGATCATCGAAACACTGGAAATCACAAAGCCTAAAAAGAAAAAAGAGAAAAAGCAAAAATAAAAAAGACCTCTTAGGCGGTGTCCCGCTTAAGAGGTGCTTTTCTATTTTAAATAAGCATTTTTGCTGCTTCCCCTGACGAATTGCATAAAGCTGGTCATTCTCAGCTCAATGAAGGGCTGAGCAACTGTCTTCACAAAATTGCTGGAGAGAATAGACGTAAGGGCAGCGGTTAAAAGCAATAGAATGACGAGGTTCTGATAGTCAGTGAGCTGATCCTCAAGGCCAATCTGCCGCAGCGTTTTTATGATAAACCCATGGAGCAGATAGACGTAAAATGTCCGCGTGCCCCATTTAGTGAAGAAATAGCGTTTTTGCGGAACAAGTGCTAAAAAGCTGAAAGTGGCCGCAAAGGCGAGTACATACCAGCCGATTCTGATCAGGCCGCTTGCCACGGTCACGTCTCCGAATGAAGAATATGGTTTAGAACCGAACAAAAATGAATAGTCAAAATCGATGCCCCAGCAGATGACAAATACGGCGGCAAGCACTCCGGGGGCAATTTGTTTGCCTCGTTTCGATCTCAATAAATCAAAATGATGTTTATTCAAATAAAATCCGACAAGGAACATCGGCAAGAATACAAACGTTCGCGATAAACTCAGAGTGTTGCTGACAAAGTCAAGATAACCGATCAGCACGGCAATTCCGCAGCTGACAAACAGCGCCCATAGCTTAGGCAGCTTTGAAAAAGGATATAGCAGCAGGTTCCAAAAAAATAAACTGACGAGAAACCATAACGACCATTGCGGATCAATCGGATTCACATTTGCCATGCTTTCGTCTTGCATAATGTAATAAAAGACGGAATAGATGATTTGGAAAATCAAATACGGAATAATCAGCTTGACCGCCAGCTTTTTTACATACCCCGGGCGTTTAAAGCCTTTCGAGAAATAACCGGATACGAGAATAAAGGCAGGCATGTGGAATGTGTAAATGAACTTGTAGAGGTAGAGCATAAAGTTGTTATCATTAATAAAAGAACGAAGAATATGACCGAATACAACAAGGAATATCAATAAGAATTTTGCATTATCAAAATAACTGTCCCGCGATTTACTCATAGCATCACCTTCTCTTTAATCAGTCACTAAAAGATTATTCCCTGCTGGTACATATTTTAAAATAAAAGATGAAAAAGGAATCTAAAAAATCACTGATTGTTAGGACGATGTAAAGTGGCGGTAAGGATCGTAGAAATTGTCTTCATAATGTAATCACGCTGACATTTTCTGAAA
Source organism: Bacillus sp. N12A5 (assembly GCF_026790125.1). NCBI lineage: Bacteria > Bacillati > Bacillota > Bacilli > Caryophanales > Bacillaceae > Bacillus > Bacillus sp. N12A5. The sequence continues at coordinate 380,506 of NZ_JALAMR010000002.1, forward strand.
TTTATAGGGCAAATGAAGGAAGTTCCCGCATTTTGTAGAAATATTGAGGGATAGGTTTTGAAGAAGGAGTGTACACGCATGGAAACTCTTGATGTCCAGACAAACTCAGAGCTGCGGGAAGAATTGAAGCGTCTTAAAGAAGAAAATGCCCGGCTGAAAAAGGAATTGAATCAGCATCAAGTGATTGTTAACAATACGCTCGATGCTATTTTTATATGTGATAATGAAATGCGGATCGTTCAGGCGAATGAAGCGACAGAGAGGATGCTTCAAGTTGATTCGGAAGATTTGAAAAAGCGTTCCGTTTTGGATTTTTTGTTTTCTATCCCAAAGGATGAGTTGAATTTAGCCGTAAAGAAGTTTTTTAAGAAAGGGTTCTTATGGAAGGAGGTTCCAATCAGGCTTGATAGCGGAGCAACAAAATACATAGAGTTTCTGGCCAAACGAGGGATTGGCGAGGATTACTTTTTTGTTGTCATGAGAGACATATCTTCCAAGAAGATTTTAGAACGGGAATTTTCTATGAATGAACAGCTTTTTAAGGACTTGTTTGACAGAGCTGTTGATGGTATCGTCCTGTTTGATAAAGATGGCGGTTTTATTGATGCTAATTTGTCTTTTTGTAAAAGTTTTGAAATCAATCAAAATGAGCTGTCTCATTTGTCATTGTATGAATTCATAGACAGCGGCTCACGCAAAGATTTCGATAATGTCTGGAGGACGCTCAACCGCAAAGGAAAAGCGAAAGGAGAGCTGCCCGTCAAGCTTCGTTCAGGAGTCCAAAAGCTATTTGAATTCACGATTACATCAAACATCATCAGCGGTTTTTACATGTCCATTATGAGGGATATCACAGAGAAGCGGTCTATGGAACTGCAGCTCTTTAAAAGTGAGGAGCGCTTCAGAGAAATATTTGAAAATGCGATGGACGCCATTATCATTTGGTCGAATGATGGAAGAATCGTGAAGGCCAATCAGTCAGCCTGTAAAATCTTTGAGCTGCCGATGAATTTGCTGTTAAAAAGAAGACTGTGTGATTTTCTCGTTGACTCACAGCAGAAATACAGCATAACGAAAAGGAAATACGCAAAATACGGAGAGATCAGGGAAGAGCTGCTGTTTCAAATGGGGAACGGGCAGTTCAAGGAACTCGAATTTACTTCAAAGCGGACAATCCTTGAAAACCAGCACTTGACGATTTTAAGAAATGTCAGCGACAGAAAGCGGATGGAAAAGGAGCTTCGGGAAAGCGAGCTGAAATTCAGAAAGGTGTTCAATGGCTCAATGGACGGCAATGTATTGTTCGACAATCAATACCGAATCATCGACGCCAACCCGTTAGCAAGCAATATATTAGGCCTATCACACGAAGAGATTAAAAAGCACAGCCTGCTGGATATTATCTCATCATATGAAATAGAAAACCTTGCATCACCGGCGAGACAGATTAATTTTGATGAAATGGACAATGAAATTCCGTTCTTGCTGAGCAGCAATGACAACAGAAAACTGGAATTCTCATTTAAACGAAATATCATACAAAATATGAACCTGGCTATCTTTAAAGACGTAACCGAGCGAAAAGAACTGGAAGAGCGCCTGCGCAAGTCGGATACCCTTCATGTTGTCGGCGAACTCGCTGCCGGCATCGCTCATGAAATCAGAAATCCGATGACTGCTCTTAAAGGCTTCATTCAGCTCCTGAAAGGAAGTGTGGAGGGAGACTACGCCCTTTACTTCAACGTGATCACCTCAGAACTTAAGCGCATCGAATCCATCATCACCGAATTCTTGATTTTAGCCAAGCCCCAGGCCATTATGTATGAAGAAAAACATGTGACCCAAATCATGAGAGACACCATAGACCTTCTAAACGCGCAAGCCAATTTAAGCAACGTACAAATTTATCTTGATTTAATGGACGACATTCCCCCGATCTATTGTGAACCGAATCAGCTGAAACAGGTATTTATCAATATATTAAAAAATGCCATCGAAGTGATGCCTGACGGCGGAAACATTTTTGTGACGATAAGGACACTGGATCAAGATCATGTTCTCATTTCCTTAAAAGACGAGGGAATCGGAATGACAGAAGATAAATTAAAGCGCCTTGGTGAACCGTTTTATACGACAAAGGAACGGGGCACTGGACTTGGGCTTATGGTAAGCTATAAAATTATTGAAGAACATCAAGGCGAAATCATGGTCGAAAGTGAAGAAGGGAAGGGCACCGTTTTCCACCTTACGCTTCCCGTCAGACAGAATGCTGAAGAAAGAAGGATTGATGAATGAACTACTATACGACAGCGGAAACGCCGGTCGGGAAACTCATTATTGCTGAAGAAGGCGGCAAAATCACCCGTCTATTTCTCAGTCATGAAGATTGGATAGACTGGAAAGAAGCTGTTCAGAACACAGAGCACAAAGAAACGCCTTGTTTGGCAGAAGCGAAAAAACAGCTTCATGAATATTTTGCCGGCGAAAGGAAGACATTCTCACTGCCGCTGAGTCAAAAGGGCACTCCTTTTCAGCAAAAAGTGTGGGAGGCGCTGGCGATGATACCATACGGAGAATCCCGAAGCTATGGTGACATTGCCGCTGCGGTCGGCAGCCCGAAAGCGGTGCGCGCAGTCGGACAGGCTAACAAAAGGAATGACCTGCCGATTTTTGTCCCATGCCACAGAGTGATTGGCAAAAACAGCGCGTTAACAGGATACGCCGGGAGCAAAACTGATATCAAAGCATTTTTGCTGAACATCGAGCAAATTTCCTACAAAGAAAAATAAAACATATGGCACGTTCCCTTTTTTCACGGCCGACATATCATTTTATTAAGTGAAAAAAGTTGGTCTGATGAAAAAGGAGGACAAAGCAATTGAAGCCGAGCCGCTCTGAAAAAATTGCTGTTTTTGCCAAACTGTTTGTGAAACTGCATATCTTATCAAGCGCTCAAAAAGATGAAATCATCAATATTAATAAAAACAAACAAAAAAACCGCTGACTCGGCCCAAAATGAGCAAAGTCCAGCGGTTTTTTAGTGAACCTTTTCGCCTTTGAACAGCTGTTCAATTTCTTCTTCATAGGAACCGGTCATAATCCCTTTTTCTGTGATAATTCCTGAAATGAGATGATGCGGTGTAATGTCAAAAGCGGGATTAAAGACAGGCACATCGGTTGGAGCGGTGCGGACTCCGGAAATCTGCCTTACTTCCTCGGGATCCCGTTCCTCTATCGGGATATCATCGCCGCTTTTCACTTTCGTATCAAATGTAGATAATGGTGCGGCGACAAAAAACGGAATATCAAAGGCGTTTGCTAAAATCGCGAGACCGTATGTTCCGATTTTATTTGCCGTATCACCGTTCTTTGCAATTCGATCGGCTCCAACGATGACAGCGGAAATTTGTTTTTCCTTCATCGTATGGGCGGCCATGCTGTCTGTGATCAGAGTGACATCAATGCCTCCCTGCATCAGCTCCCACGCAGTAAGGCGTGAACCTTGAAGGACAGGCCTTGTTTCACAAGCATAAATATGCAGTCCCAAATCCTTTTGTTTGGCCAAGTAAAATGGAGCGAGTGCCGTACCGTAGCGGCTTGTCGCGATAGAGCCGGCATTGCAGATCGTCATAATCCGGTCGCCTTTTTTGAAAAGCTGCAGGGCATTTTGGCCGATCATCCGGCACGTTTCCTCATCCTCGACCTGTATCTGAATCGCTTCATGGACAAGATTTGTTTTTGCTTCATTTACGGAAATGGCGTTTTTGATCGAGTGACTCAATCTCTCAAGCGCCCATGATAAATTAATGGCCGTAGGCCGTGAGCTGTTTAAATACTGTTTGATGTCATCCAGTTTCTCGCGGAATTCCGTGACATCATCTGTTTCGATTTCTTTTGCAGCGAGCGCAAGCCCGAAGGCAGCCGTAATGCCGATGGCCGGAGCGCCTCTTACTTTTAGCGTGACAATGGCGTCATATACATCCTCTTTCGTCGTAAGCTCTAAATATTCCGTCACATCGGGAAGCTTTTGCTGATTTAAAATGGTAATCGCTGTTTCTTTCCATTCAACAGAACGCGGAACAGCAAATGAATGGGTCATGAATGGATCATTCCTTTACAAGTAACTTAAATAATTCAATAACTTCCGTTATCGTTTTGAATTCCGAACGTTTTTCGATAAAAGCTGTGCCTGTGTCCAGCGCCAGCCGTTTTCTGCTGATTCGTTTATCAAACGGCACGATCGCATCCAGATCAGCCACATGTGCCAGACCGATCGTGCGGCGTATCAGTTCGCAGCCGGCAAACCCGATCGCTTCTTCGAAAATATGAGTGAGCGTATCCGCAAGGTACCCGTCGATTTTGGCGTAAACATCCAGGCTGTCCTTCTCCCAGGCTTCACTGAACGTCTCTTTAAACGTTTCCCAAACCCGGCTGACATGTTCATATAACGGCTCTCTGTCATCGCCGTCACGGCTGAGAGCGTTCAAAAATAAGTTGGCGATAAATTGGCCTACATCGAAGCCGATCGGTCCGTAAAAAGCAAATTCAGGATCAATCACCTTTGTTTCATGTTCGCTGGCGAAAATGCTTCCTGTATGCAAATCACCATGAATCAGCGTTTCTGCAGACGTTAAAAATGACTTTTTCAGCTTTGCGGCTTCGATTTTGAGGGTGTCATTATTCCAAAGCTTTTCGACAAAGGGACGAAGCTCTTCTTCAAAATCATTTGTGTCATGGTCAAAGAAAGGGTCTGTAAAGACGAGCCTTTCCGTTATGTCGCACAGCTCCAGATTTGTAAACTGTTTAACAAGCTGTTTTTTCACCTTGGGTTCAAGCGCGTAGTCTGATGAATAGAAAAGTGTTTTTCCTAAAAATTCACCGATGTGCTGTGAAAGGTGCGGATAGGTTTCACCCTCAATAAGTCCTTTTCTTGCGATTTTCAGGTGAGAAAGATCCTCCATGACGGTAACCGCCATTTCCGTATCAGAATAAAACACTCTTGGAACCAGATGAGGGACATGCTCGCCCTGGCGGATGAGAGCGCTGCTTTCGATTCTTGCACGATCGATTGTCAGCGGCCAGCTTTCTCCGACCACTTTTGCATAAGGAACCGCCTGTTTAATGATCAGCGCTCTGTCATGTTCTTGGTCATGAATATGAAACACGTAATTTAGGTTGCCGTCGCCGATCTCCCGGCAGGTCAGCGTGCTCTTGCTTTGGAATAAGCCAAGCTTCACCGCCAGTGCCACAGCGGAGCTTTCATTTAACGTTTCGTATAAAGGTGTTTTCGTGACTGCCATCGTCATAACCTCCAATTATGTAATCTGTAAATATGTTTGCAGCTGAATGGCCGTAAAAAAGCCTCCTTCTCAGAGAGAAGGAGGCTAACATCTATGTCCGCCTCTCTTATCTCTCAGATCAGATCTGAATGGAATTAGCACCGTGCCTTAAGAGACCAGCGTCTCGGCGCGAAAAAGATGCGCCCCATTTCACAATGGAATTACGGTCGGTTGCTGTTGGGGTCAAAAGGCCAAATCCCTCGCCCAACTCTCGATAAGAGAATATATTCACTTGTTAAACAATTCTAATTTATCAGTTGATGAACATACTAACAGGTGTTTTAATAAGTTGTCAATATATTTTTTAATATAAATCTTTTCTGATATCATCAAAAACAGGGATGCTTTCCCGCACCTCGGCGCTTTCCTGAAGGTCAATTTCCGCTCTGACAATGCCTTCTTCCCGGCCGCCTTCAGCTAGTACACGCCCCCATGGATCAATAATCAGGCTGTGTCCGGCGAATTCATTATCCGGATTTGAACCGGTGCAATTGCAGGCTGCGATAAAGCATTGATTTTCAATGGCCCGCGCAATAAGCAGGCTTTTCCAATGATCAAGGCGGGGAAGAGGCCATTCCGCGGAAATAAACAGCACGTTGGCGCCCTTTGTCGTATGTTTTCTGATCCACTCTGGAAAACGGATATCGTAACAGATCAGTCCTGAGCTTTTGACGCCATCAAGCTCAAAATATCCGTCTTCGGAGCCGGCTGATAAATACACATGCTCATCCATCAGCTGAAAGAGATGGGCTTTTCTGTATTCTTTAATGATTTGTCCTTCCTTATCCGCAATGTACATTGTATTATAAACATCAGAACCCTTCCTGACAGCGACCGATCCTGCAACAATATGAACGCGATGTTTTTTTGCCGTTTTCTTCAGCCAGCTCTTAGCAGAACGCCCATCTTCATCAGCAAGCTCATCAAGGTTAGACAGGTCATATCCGGTCGTCCATAATTCAGGCAGAACAAGAACATCAGCATGTTTGCTTTCCTTTTCGATGAAAGATTCAGCCTTTTTTATATTTTCCGAAGGTTTACCATATGAAATATCAAACTGAAGACAAGATATCGTCCATTTCATCTTTTAACACCCCAAATTTTTCTTTACTTTTTTCATTTAACCATATATGATGATGGACTATCATTTCAAGATTTTTTTAGAAGGTGAGAATAGATGAAATTTGAACAGTCTCAGATATTGAAGGAATTGCCTAAACAATTCTTCGCTTCTCTGGTGCAGAAAGTGAACCGAAAGCTCGCAGAAGGACACGACGTCATCAATCTCGGACAGGGAAATCCGGATCAGCCGACTCCGGGACATATCGTCGAGGAAATGAAACGAGCCGTTGCTGATCCTGAAAATCATAAATATTCGTCTTTTCGCGGCTCATACAGACTGAAGTCAGCAGCGGCAGCATTTTATAAAAGAGAATACGGCATTGATCTTGACCCTGAAACTGAAGTCGCTGTTTTATTCGGCGGTAAAGCCGGTCTTGTCGAGCTCCCGCAATGCTTATTGAATCCCGGTGATACGATTTTAGTGCCGGATCCCGGCTATCCTGATTACTGGTCAGGTGTCACACTCGCGAAAGCGAAGATGGAGAGGATGCCGCTCGTAGAGGACAGGGCGTTTCTTCCTGATTACAGCAGCATCGGCGCTGAAGTGAGGGATCAGGCGAAACTGATGTATTTAAATTATCCGAATAATCCGACTGGAGCAGTTGCTACTTCTGATTTTTTTGAAGAAACCGTGCGTTTTGCGAAAGAAAACAGGATCTGTGTCGTTCACGATTTTGCTTATGGCGCTGTAGGATTTGACGGCTGCAAGCCTTTAAGTTTTTTGCAGGCTGAAGGTGCGAAGGATATCGGAATTGAAATATATACGCTGTCAAAAACATATAATATGGCAGGGTGGCGGGTCGGCTTTGCTGTCGGAAACGCTTCTGTCATTGAAGCGATCAATCTTTATCAAGACCATATGTTTGTCAGTCTTTTCAGAGCGACTCAGGAGGCTGCAGCGGCGGCACTGTTAGCTGATCAAACGTGTGTGGCGGAGCAAAATGCCCGTTATGAGAGCAGGCGAAGCGCTTGGATTGCAGCATGCCGGGAAATCGGCTGGGATGTAACAGCTCCGGCGGGTTCATTTTTTGCATGGCTGCCTGTGCCTGAAGGCTATACTTCTGAGCAGTTCTCAGATCTTTTGCTGGAAAAAGCGAATGTAGCGGTTGCCGCTGGAAACGGCTTCGGTGAATATGGCGAGGGCTACGTCAGAGTCGGACTGCTGACAAGTGAAGAAAGACTCAAGGAAGCGGCTTATCGAATTGGGAAACTGAACCTGTTTACCCAAAAAAGCATTGACAAGATCTTATAACGGTGGGATAATTCAAAATAATTTATAAAATCTATATTTTCTTATCAAGAGCAGGCAGAGGGACGAGCCCGATGAAGCCCGGCAACCGACTTATAAAGCACGGTGCTAATTCTTGCAGCTAGCGGCTGAGAGATAAGATTCGGACGTGAAACGAAACCTCTTTAGACGCGATTGCAGTTTGAAGAGGTTTTTTATATGGACGAAAATGAAAGGAGCTCTGGCATGAGTGAGTTATTAGCAACATATCTCCTGACAGAACCGGGATCCGATACAGAGAAAAAAGCAGAACAGATCGCAACAGGATTGACAGTAGGCTCCTGGACTGATCTGCCTCTGGTAAAACAGGAGCAATTGCAAAAGCACAAGGGGCGGGTAATAAAGGTTGAGGAGAGAGAGGGAACAAATCAAGCAGTGATCACAATTGCCTATCCTGAAATCAATTTCTCTCAGGATATCCCGGCTTTGCTGACAACAGTGTTTGGCAAGCTGTCGCTGGACGGAAAAATTAAATTAATCGATCTTCACTTCTCTGAAGCGTTTAAACGCACGCTGCCAGGGCCGAAGTTTGGCATATACGGCATTCGGAAGCTGCTTGGGGAGTTTGAGAGGCCGCTGTTAATGAGCATTTTTAAAGGGGTTATCGGAAGAGACCTGAGTGATATTAAAGAACAGCTCAGACAGCAGGCCCTTGGCGGAGTTGACTTGATTAAGGATGATGAAATTTTCTTTGAGACAGGTCTGGCGCCTTTTGAAACAAGAATTACAGAGGGAAAGCAAATATTGAGAGAAACGTATGAGCAAACCGGACATAAAACGCTGTATGCTGTGAATTTGACTGGACGTACGGCTGATCTGAAAGATAAAGCGAGACGCGCCGCCGAATTGGGAGCGGATGCGCTTTTGTTTAATGTCTTCGCTTACGGCTTGGACGTCATGCAGAGCCTTGCGGAAGATCCTCAGATCTCAATCCCGATTATGGCGCACCCAGCGGTCAGCGGGGCATTTACATCCTCGCCGTTTTACGGCTTTTCTCACGCTCTATTGCTAGGAAAATTAAACCGGTATTGCGGTGCTGACTTCAGTCTCTTTCCGTCTCCGTACGGTTCGGTTGCGCTTCCAAAAGAGGATGCGCTGGCGATTCATGAAGAATGTGTAAGAGAGGATGCTTTTAACCAAACATTTGCTGTTCCGTCCGCAGGCATTCATCCCGGTATGGTTCCGCTTCTCATGCGGGACTTCGGCATAGATCATATTATTAACGCCGGGGGAGGCATACACGGTCATCCGAACGGCGCCCAAGGCGGAGGCAAAGCGTTCAGAGCCATTATTGATGCAGTCTTAGAAGCCCAGCCGATTGATGAAAAAGCCGAACATTGCAAGGATCTGAAGCTTGCGCTAGAGAAATGGGGAAAGGTTGAAGCGGTATGATGACTCGAAAGCCTTTAATTATTTGCGATTTTGACGGAACCATTACGATGAATGACAACATTATAAGCATCATGAAAACATTCGCTCCGCCGGAGTGGACGGCATTAAAAGACGGCGTGCTGTCCAAAACGCTGTCCATTAAGGAAGGTGTCGGACAGATGTTCGGCCTTTTGCCAAGCCGTTTAAAAGACGAGATTACAAGATTTGTATTGCAAGATGCAAAAATCAGGGAAGGCTTTCGGGAATTCGTAGCGTTTGTCAAGGAGAATGAGATTCCGTTTTATGTCGTAAGCGGAGGCATGGACTTTTTTGTATATCCATTGCTTGAAGGCATTGTGGAGAAAGACCGCATTTATTGCAACCATGCTTCCTTTGACAAAGACTATATTCATATTGACTGGCCTCATTCATGCAAGGGGACGTGCAGCAATCAATGCGGGTGCTGCAAGCCGTCGGTGATACAAGAGCTTTCTGAACCGAACCAATATATCATCATGATCGGTGATTCGGTTACGGATGTAGAGGCGGCAAAGCTGTCGGATCTTTGTTTTGCAAGGGATTATTTATTAAACGAATGCCGGGAGCATCACCTGAATCATCTCCCGTATCAGGATTTTAATGAGATTAGAAAAGATATTGAGAACGTCACGGAGGTACAGAAATGGCTGCAAAACAAAAGCGCTGGCAAGAGCTCGCTAAAGTAAAACGGGAATTGGCTGAACGAGATTGGTTTCCGGCGACTAGCGGCAATCTGTCTATTAAGGTTTCTGATGAGCCTTTAACATTTCTCGTAACTGCAAGCGGAAAAGATAAACGAAAAGAAACGGATGAAGATTTTCTGCTGGTGGATCAAAATGGAGAGCCTGCCGAAAACGGACATTCTTTGAAACCGTCAGCGGAAACGCTCTTACATACACACTTGTACAATAAAACAAATGCCGGATGCTGCCTGCACGTCCACACGGTAAACAATAATGTGATCTCAGAGCTATATGGAGACCGAAAGAAAATCACCTTCAGAGGCCAGGAAATTATAAAAGCGCTCGGCCTGTGGGAAGAGAATGCAGAAGTGACCATTCCGATCATTGAAAATCCGGCTCATATTCCGACGCTCGCGGCACTGTTTGCCGAAGAGGTTTCAGAAGATTCAGGAGCTGTTCTGATCCGAAATCACGGTATTACCGCTTGGGGGAGAACGGCATTTGAAGCAAAAAGAGTGCTTGAAGCATATGAATTTTTGTTCAGCTACCATTTGAAATTGAAAACACTCCAGCATCAGCTGGTTAAATAAAAGGAGGAACTTAAATGGCAACTATTCGAATTCATGATGAGGCGAATACAACGATTGAAAATCAAGAGGAAGTAGCAAGCTTTCTAGATAGTCAAGAGGTTATTTATGAGCAGTGGGATATTGCGAAGCTTCCGGAACAGCTCTCTGAGAAATATGATCTGACCGAAGAAGAAAAACAGCAAATTCTTGATACCTTTGAAACTGAAATTAAAGATATCTCAGCCCGCCGCGGCTATAAAGCACAGGATGTTATTTCATTGTCAGACAGCAATCCAAAACTTGATGAACTGCTTGAGAACTTTAAAAGAGAGCATCACCATACAGACGATGAGGTCCGTTTTATCGTAAGCGGACACGGCATTTTTGTCATTCAAGGCAAAGACGGCACGTTTTTTGATGTCCGTTTAAACCCCGGAGATTTAATCTCAGTGCCTGAGAATATCCGCCATTATTTCACACTTCAGGAGGACCGCAAAGTGGTTGCGGTGAGGATCTTTGTCACAATTGAAGGCTGGGTTCCGATTTATGAAAAAGACAGCGTGAATCAATAAGCAGGAAAAGCCCCGTTTATCAAAACGGGGCTTTTTATATTTATTGCAAACGCCACTTTTCATATTGTGACATTTCTTTTTTAATTAGCGTCCAAATTAAACCTAAAACAGCTGCATCGTCAATGATCCCAAGACCGAGGATAACGTCTGGAATGATATCGAGCGGCATGACGATATACAAGATGGCAGCAATCAGAAGCAAAAGCGTTTTAACCTGTGAACGAGGGTAGTTGCCGTTTCTCCAATCGCGAAGCATTTGAAAAAAAACGCTGATGTGCTGCATGCATTTTTTTCGGTTTTTCCTTTTTAAAATTGCTTTTCCGCCTGCCGCTCCGAGCATTATTGCTTTCTTTTTCTTCATAAAGCATACCTCCTGCCTGGCGGGTGTTTAAGATATTCATCACCTGGGTATTATTCTTCTAATCCTATCAATATATCTATTATACCTGAAAAATTAACTTATTTAATGAAAATATGTTTACAAATAAAGTATAATCTGTAATAATGCACAATAACCCAATCAAACTTGTTTCCTATTTCTTAGCGGCGAGGGGTGAAGTGAATGGGCGGTTCTTCAGAACAAGAAAGATTGTTGGTGTCTATTGATGAAAAAAGAAAGTTAATGATAGATGCCGCTAGAAAGCAGGGATTTACAGGGCATGACACGATCAAACACAGTCAGGAGCTGGATTGTTTAATAAATGAATATCACCAGCTCATGCAAGAAAACGAACATTCTCAAGGTATTCAAGGCCTTGTTAAGAAATTAGGCTTGTGGCCCCGCAGAGATGTTATGCCTGCATATGATGCAAATAAATAGCGGCGTTATCAGATGCATATATAAAGAGAGAGAGCTTTTCAGGAGCGCTCTTTTTTTCTGGAAAAATTCATATGAAAGAGGGAACTGATGAAAGAACTGGCGATTATCATTACTGAAATGGTTAATCAATTTCACGATGCTTTTATTTCATTATGCGGCATGTTTGGCATTCATTTAACCGACAAAGAAATGCATTTTTGGGTGATCGGCATGTTTGGCATTTTCTTTTTCGGCGTCACTCACGCTGTGTTTACATGGCTTTCTAAGTGGAGCATGACAGCCCTATCCTTTATCTATACCGTTACAGTCATTATCGTCATCGTATTTGCGATTGAAATTCAGCAAAAAGTGACGGGGAGAGGGAATATGGAGTTTTTAGATGCTACTGAAGGCTTAAAGGGTTTTTTGGTATTCTTTATGTTGTTTTTGCTTTTGAAAATGTTGTTGCGCTTGATCAAAATGCTCTTTTCTGGCAGAACAGCAAACAAATCGAACGGCAATGCCCGGTCACGACGGTAAAAAACCCTCCTGACACAGTCAGGGGGCTATGAAGCGGATACTGGGAGAGTGATCGTCACTTCTGTTCCTCTTCGCACTTCACTTTCGATATGAATGGAGCCTCCGTACATCAGCACGATCCGTTTACATACGACAAGGCCGAGACCCGTTCCTTTTTCTTTAGAAGTCACAAAGGGAAGGAAGATATGATCCAGCATTTCCTGAGAAATCCCTTGACCGTGATCCACAACTTTGATGATGGCCTTTTTATCCGAAGCTCCCAAGGAGATCGTCAGTTTGCCTCCTTCAGGCATTGACTCGAGGCCATTTTTTGCTACATTTAAAATCACTTGTTTAATATGATCTTTTGTACATTTTACTAGTAAGGGCTGCTCAGTTAAATACTGTAATTCGACTTCAACGTTGTATAGGTTGCCTTCTGAATAGATGATCGGCATAATTTCGCCGATAATATCTTGAAGCGAGTTCAGCTCCCATTTTTCAGCTGTCGGCTTGCCGAGAACGAGGAACTCACTCACAATTTGATTAATGCGCTTTATCTCCTGTTCAATGATAGAGAAGTAAAGCTGATCTTCTTCGCCTTTATATTTCTTTTGCAACAGCTGAATAAAGCCGCTTATGCCGGTGAGCGGGTTACGGATTTCATGGGCCGTGCTGGCTGCAAGCGTTCCGATCAGCTCTAATTTTTGTGCCTCATTTTCCGAGCGCTCCAGCTGGGTCTGCCGCTTCAGCAAATAATACAGCACGAGAATAAAAAGGATATTCAGTAGAACAATAATACATGAAAGTGGGAGCACAAGGCTTTTCGTCAGTTCTTCTATTGTAACCGGGTTCGGATATACTTTCATATTCCAGCTGATATCATCCAGATATCCGCTGACGGGTTTTTGATCTTCTGCATGAGAGGCCTGTCCGCTCGTAAAAATCATTTTCCCGTCTTGGTTCACAACTTCGATATAAACATCAGGGCTCAGCAAGTTAATAAGGTTTTTCAAATAATCAATTTGAATAGCTGCGACAAGATAATCAGTCACATTTTCTTCCGAGTTCAAAACAGGGACACAAATGGTAAAAATCGGCTGACCTGTAATTCTGCTCGAATAACTATCTGAAATGACTGTCTTTTTTGTTTCCTTTGCTTTTGTAAAAAAAGATCTGTCGGCCAGGTTTACTTTCGTTTTTAATTCCGTTGTGCTTGCGGTGACGTCTCCTTTGGCATTTAGAAAATAGAGGCCCGAAAATCTTGGCTCTGAATCAAAGGTTTTTTCCAAAACTGACTGCATTTTCTTTATATCAACCGGTCTGTCAATGGCGATGGACAAGGAGGTCATCCTCGCCTTTGTTTCTCCGATTAAATAATTGATTTTGTTGCGGTGAAGGTTCAGCAGGACACTCGCTTCTTGCTTATGTTCTGCAGCTATTGTATCTTTTTCTTTTTCATATACAAAAAAGCTGATGACGATTGCCGGAATCACGACCAGTATAATATAAAGTTTGACTCTCCCGCAGGCGCCTTTTAGTATTTTCAATTTGCATCGCTCCAACATACACCTGATTAGAGGTATTATATCATTGTTTCTTCATCTTTAATAAGAAAAAATAACCAAAAAAATTAGAAAAAGATGTTGAACAGCTTACAACATAAAAAAGAAGAGAAATATTGGAAAGATTTTTATTGACATTTCGGTCTTTGTTTATTAATGTTTCTCTGTAACGGTTTCTAAAAGGATGATTGAGACATGACAGAAAAATCACTGAAGTTATTTATCGTGCTGTCGCGCGCGTATCGTTCTATTAACGATCATATGAATAAGCATATTCATAAGCATGGGCTGAATCCGACTGAATTTGCTGTGCTTGAGCTCTTGTATCATAAAGGCGATCAGCCGCTGCAGCAGATAGGGGATAAAATTCTCTTGGCCAGCGGGAGCATCACATACGTAGTAGATAAGCTGGAGCAAAAAGAACTCCTTATTCGAAAAGCGTCTCCTACAGACAGACGAGTGACGTTTGCACAAATTACTGAAAAAGGCATCGGTCTTTTGAACGATATTTTTCCTGGTCACGCTGCTGAAATTGATGAAATGATCAGCGTATTAAGCGAAGAAGAGGTAGAGATGTGCACGGAAATGTTAAAAAGAGTAGGATTAAACGCAAAACAATTTCATAATAAGTAAAAAAAGGAAGCCTGATATGTCACAAGGCTTCCTTTTTTACTATTTTTCATTTGTTTCTGCTGCGCCTCTCGGCAAGATGAGAACTTCAACGCGCCGGTTTTTGCTTCGGCCTTCCGCTGTTTTGTTGGAAGCCACCGGCTTATACTCACCATAGCCCTTGGCACTGAACACTTTTGCGTCAAGTTTGGGGTTTTCAATCAGGAGCCCCATAAAGTTTACGGCTCTCATGACACTTAAATGCCAGTTTGATTGGAATTCAGAATTTTTAATTGGCATATTATCAGTATGTCCGCTGATAATAATATTTCTCGGCGGGTTAATCACAAGAAGATTTGAAATCTCTTTTGCAAGCGGAACATCTTCTTTGCGGATGGTCGCTTTTCCAGAATCAAAGAAAATACTGTCTTTAATCGTAATGAGCAGGCCTTCACTTGTCATCTTTGTTTCCAGCTGATGTTCCAGCTTTTTATCTTTGATGAACTTTTCCACTTGGCTTCTCACATTTTTAAGTTCTTCTTGATCAGCTGCTTTTTCTCTTTCTTTCTTGCTTTTCTCTTTCTCTTCTTTTTCTTTTTTCACTTCATCGATGCCGTCTGACTCGTTTTCAGGAGGGGTGACACTGGAATAGTCCAGTACGCCGGTGCCGCCTGTAAAGACTTCATTAAATGATTTTGAAAGCATTTGAAATTTAGCTGCGTCAATCGAGCTGCTCGCGTACAGCACAATAAATAATGCCAGGAGAAGAGTAAGGATATCGGCGTAAGGAACCAGCCACGATTCATCAACGTGCTCGTCCTCATGCTTCTTCTTCTTTTTTCTCGCCATTTTGCGCCTCTCCTTGTTCTGCAAATTTCAAGCGGTCCTTCGCAGGAAGGTACATTAAAAGCTTTTGTTCGATGACTTTCGGTGCTTGTCCTTCTAATACGGACAGGACGCCTTCAATCATCACTTCACGCAGTTTTACTTCTTGTTTTGATTTTCGTTTTAATTTATTTGCGAAAGGATGCCATAGCACATATCCCGTAAAGATACCGAGAAGGGTGGCAACAAAGGCTGCACTGATGGCGTGTCCAAGCTCATCTGTATTGTCCATATGAGAGAGGGCGGCAATCAGTCCGATTACAGCGCCGAGTACTCCGAGTGTCGGCGCATAAGTTCCCGCTTGTGTAAAAATAGCGGCTCCGGCTTGGTGTCTGTCCTCCATCGCTTCAACTTCCTCTGTCATGATATCTCTGATAAATTCTGCGCTTTGCCCGTCAACAGCCATGCTGAGTCCGTTTTTCAGGAAAGCGTCATCTACATCCTCAATGCTTGCTTCTAAAGCAAGCAAACCTTCGCGGCGTGCAAGCTGGGCCCATTCAGAGAACATAGGAATAAGCTCTTCTATTGTCAGCTGTTTGTTTTCCTTAAACAACACTCGGAACAGCGCAGGCACTTTTTTAATTTCTTTTGTTGGGAATGCGATAACTACTGCTGAGATCGTCCCTGCGATAATAATTAAAATGGCAGCGGGGTTTGCAAGCGCGCTGAAACTGACGCCTTTTAGAACCATCCCGACGCTCAATGCCACAAAAGCAAGAATAATACCGATTAACGAAGTTTTATCCATAGTTTTCACCAAATCCTTTTTTACTAGCTTGTCTATGGTTAATATCGGTTTCGGTGCCCGGAACTTTAGGGACATTGTGAATTTGTTCATGAAATATTCAAGGAAGAGGCATAGAAGGGAGAAATAAACAAAAACGGGCCTTTCAAAATTGAAAAGCCCGCAGTTTAGCGATAGTGAACCTGGCAGCTTGATTGCAAGCTGTTCTTCAGACTGTCTTCATATAATAATAGAAATATCAACTCACTGTATATGAACACGCTCCATCCCTCCTTAAGAAAAGTGTAAGAGATGAAGGAGAGGAAGGCTTCAGGGGAAGGAATGGTATTTTCTCAGCCAAGAGTATGAATGCACAAAAAAAGCGGCTTCCTAAATAGGAAACCGCTGATCGTTATTTCGCTTGCACTTTGATTGTATGGTCTTCTACAGTAACGTGAAAACGTGTGATTTCACTATTGTCAAGCAGCAGATCAGTCATTTCATCCTCCACCCATTCTTGGATGGTTCTTCTGAGCGGACGTGCACCGAATGCCGGGTGGTAGCCCAGCTCAGCAATTTTTTCTTTCGCTTCGTCTGTCACACTCAAGCTGATGCCGCGTTCTGCCAATGTTTCTTCAAGTTCACCAAGCAGCAGGCCGACGATTTTGACCAGGTGTTCTTTTTCCAGTGAGCGGAACTCAATAATGCTGTCAAAACGGTTGAGAAACTCAGGTTTAAAGAACATGCTCAGTGAATCAATCAATGTTTGTTCTTCGATTACACTGTCATCTGATTGGAAACCGACTTTTATTTGTTTTTCGCCAGCACCCGCGTTGCTTGTCATGATAATCACAGTGTCTTTAAAGCTTACGGTTCTGCCTTGGCTGTCTGTCAGACGGCCATCCTCCATAATTTGGAGGAACATATGCTGAACGTCAGGGTGTGCTTTTTCAATCTCATCCAGCAACACGATGCTGTATGGATTGCGGCGCACTTTTTCTGTTAATTGACCAGCTTCCTCATGGCCGACATATCCAGGCGGTGAACCGATGATTTTAGATACGGCATGCTTCTCCATGTATTCGCTCATATCGAGGCGGATAATGGCATCTTTCGTGCCGAATAATTCATCTGCCAGTGTTTTAGAAAGCTCTGTTTTCCCTACCCCGGTAGGGCCGACAAAGAGGAAGGAGCCGACTGGTCTGTTTTTGGATTTTAATCCTGCGCGGCTTCGTCTTACCGCTTTTGCCACTTTTTGAACAGCGGCTTCTTGTCCAATGACACGTTCATGAAGTTTTGCCTCAAGCTCTTTCATTTTTGTTTGTTCATCTGCCTGCAGTTTGCCGACAGGGATGCCTGTTTTTTGTTCAACAATTTCCTGAATGTGCTCAGCCTCCACAGTGACATCGGAATGAGCGGAAGAGCTGTTCAGTTTTTTCTCTAATGCGATTTCTTCATCACGAAGCTTTGCAGCCAGTTCATAATTTTCTTCTTCCAGGGCTTTTGTTTTTTCAGCTTCAATCGCAGTTAAACGTTCAGCCGCATCCTCATCATTCAGTTCATCAATTAACAGGTTGGCCTTTGACCCTGCTTCATCCAATAGGTCAATTGCTTTATCCGGCAGGTGTCTGTCTTGAATGTAACGGGATGATAAAGTCACACAAGCTTTGATTGCTTCATCACTGAATGTCACGCCATGGTAGGCTTCATATTTGTCTTTAATTCCTTGCAGAATGTGGATGGCCTGTTCAATTGAAGGCTCCTGCACCATGACAGGCTGAAAACGTCTTTCCAGCGCGGCATCTTTTTCGATTTGACGATATTCTTTCAATGTAGTCGCACCGATAACTTGCAGTTCGCCTCTGGCAAGGGCGGGTTTGAGAATGTTGCCTGCGTCCATTGATCCTTCTGCAGAGCCTGCGCCGACGAGAAGGTGAATTTCATCAATGAACAGAATGACATTTTTTCGTTCTTTCAGCTCAGTGATCAGCTGTTTCATTCTCTCCTCAAATTGGCCTCTGATTCCTGTGTTTGCAACAAGGGATGCAACATCAAGCAAGTAAAGCTCTTTGTTTTTCAGTTTGTTTGGAACATCACCTTCAGCGATTTTTAAAGCAAGTCCTTCGGCGATGGCGGTCTTCCCTACACCCGGCTCACCAATGAGGACTGGATTGTTTTTGTTGCGGCGGTTCAGAATTTCGATCACGCGTGCCACTTCTTCATCACGGCCGATGACAGGGTCAATGAGGCCCGCTTTTGCACCGTTTGTAATATTTTGGGCCAGCTCATCAAGCAATCCTTTTTTCTCGCTTTGTTTTGCTGCGCTTTGTTCTCTCGGCTGGAATGCTTGTTCAAACGGAAAACCGAAAGATTGAGGACCCATGCTCATTGAAGGTTTACGGGTCAGTTCGTTATAGCAAGTTTCGCATAGAACCATATGTTTATGAACAGAATTTATTTGCATGTTAAGGCGAATCGTCGCCTCGTTTTTATGACAATGTTGACAACGCATTTGCCAAAACCTCCTTAAAAGTTTGATCTTCTTTGACCAATGAATGTGAAGAAAAAGGCCGTTTGGATTTGACCTTCTTTGACTAATAGTATACGGCAAACTTAACGGCTTTCAAAACAATATGCTCAAAGCAGTCTGACTATTTGACTAACTTTGACCAATTGAGTTTTAAAAAAGGCCGGTTCGTTTGACCAACTTTGATTAATAGTATACTCTGACTATCTTTGACTTTCAAGTCTTTTGCGTAAAAAATTTTTGAATTTGTTTACACAGTAAAACATGTTTTCTTCGTCTTTTCAAGGAACTTGTCTCATAGGTTATAAAAAGGCATAGATGGATCAAACTGCGGTTCGTTCGGAGGGGAGAAATGGAACAATCAAAAGGATCAGCAAGTCAGCTTGCTTTCGTGTATATCGGCACAGTGGTTGGAGCTGGATTTGCGACTGGCAGGGAAATTGTTGAGTTTTTTCTGAAGTTCGGCTGGTTCGGTTTATTCGGCATTATCGTCAGCGGCGGGATGTTTACGTTACTGGGAGCCAAGCTGATGATCATTTCAAAGCGAATCAATGCCAAGTCATATCAAGAAATGAACATATTCTTGTTCGGGGCAACGGCTGGCCGGATTATTAATGTGTTTATGCTGTTTGTTCTCCTCGGCGTCACATCTGTTATGCTCTCAGGCGCAGGGGCGCTTTTTGAGGAGCAGCTGGGGATGTCCGCTCAAATTGGGATGCTGATTACAATTGGGTTGAGCTTAATTGTGATGACTAGAGGTGTAAAAGGCATTTTCGGTGTCAACGTGTTTGTTGTTCCTCTTTTGATCATCTTTTCTATGATTGTGGTGGCCGATTCTTTTATTTTCAGCGAGTCGAGAAACGCAGCTCAGTGGATATGGCCCCATCGCTGGGACTGGCTCTTATCAGCGTTTTCTTACGGCGCTTTGAATTTATCGCTTGCCCAAGCGGTTTTGGTTCCGCTGGCGAATGAAATGTCATCCGAAAAAGTGATCAAAAAAGGCGCTTTAATCGGAGGCACGATGCTGACGATTGTGCTGTCCGCGAGTTTTCTGTCTTTATCGATGCTCCCGGATGTATTTTTGTATGATATACCGATGGCTCAAGTGGTTTATCTCTTTGCACGATCTGTCCATTTGATTTATTTGCTCATTATTTTCGGTGAAGTGTTCACATCGGTTATCGGCAATCTATACGGATTAGAAAAACAAGTGCAAAGCTTTCTTCCAATCAAAAGCAAATATATCTTTGCAGCCATTATGATCACGGCTTATATCACGAGCCAAATCGGGTACGGCAAGCTCATTTCAACGATTTATCCATTGTTTGGTTATGTAAGTCTGGCCTTTATTGGCGCCCTGATTTGCAAAAAGGCTCCGCGGCGGCACAGTTTATAATCACATATATAATGAAGCGGGCCGTCATTGCAGAACAGCGTTTGACCGGGACGCTGGAGCTTACTTTTTTTATTGTCAAGAAAAACAACATTATGGTAAGATAGCAGAAGTGAAAAAAATTGAAGAAAATCCGTGCGATATGCGGGAGAGGTTCTAGCTACACCCTCTATAAAAAACTAAGGACGAGCTGTATCCTTGGATACGGCCTTTTTTATGTTTTTCTAGAGCACCTTCCGAAAAGGTGTTTTTTTGCGTGAATCAGCTGTAGCGATGTCTCTCGCCGACGTTTTTATTGCGGAGAAGGAGAGGAATCATGAAAAAAGAAAAAGCAATTGTCGTATTCAGCGGCGGTCAAGACAGCACCACATGCTTACTGTGGGCCCTAAAGGAATTCGAAGAAGTCGAAACGGTGACTTTTCATTATAATCAGCGTCATTCGCAGGAAATTGAAGTGGCAAAATCTATTGCAGAAAAGCTTGGTGTGAAAAACCATTTGCTTGATATGTCACTTTTAAATCAGCTTGCACCGAATGCTCTGACAAGAAATGATATTGAAATAGAAGCAAAAGATGGTGAATTGCCATCTACATTCGTTCCAGGCCGCAACTTGGTATTCTTATCCTTTGCGTCTATCCTGGCATACCAAATTGGCGCACGCCACATTATTACGGGAGTTTGCGAGACAGACTTCAGCGGCTATCCTGATTGCCGTGATGAATTCGTAAAATCTTGCAATGTAACGGTGAACCTGGCGATGGAGAAGCCGTTTGTGATTCATACGCCTCTTATGTGGCTCAATAAGGCGGAAACGTGGAAGCTTGCAGATGAGCTTGGTGCCCTTGACTTTGTAAAAAACAACACGCTGACATGCTATAACGGCATCATCGCAGACGGCTGCGGCGAATGTCCGGCATGCCACCTTCGTTCAAAAGGGTATGAAGAATATATGGCAATGAAAGGAGAGCGTGCATAAATTGTTATCTCAAATTTATCCGCAGGCCCAGCACCCATATTCATTTGAATTGAATAAGGACATGCACATCTCTGCTGCTCATTTTATCCCTCGGGAAAGTGCAGGCGCGTGCAGCAGGGTTCACGGCCATACGTATACCGTAAATGTAACCATTGCCGGCGACGAACTTGACGATTCAGGCTTTCTTGTCAATTTCAGCGTGCTAAAAAAATTGGTGCACGGAAACTATGATCATACGCTTTTAAATGATCATGAAGAATTTTCTAAGGACGACCGGTATTCACTGCCGACAACTGAAGTCGTGGCGAAAACGATTTATGACAAGGTGCAGGCTTACTTAGACACATTGGAGAATAAGCCAAGCTGTGTACAGGTGTTTGTCCGTGAAACACCGACAAGTTATTGTGTTTACCGTCCGAAAAAGGGTGGTTCGAATGGCTAAAGGAATTCCTGTGTTAGAAATTTTCGGCCCGACGATTCAAGGGGAAGGCATGGTGATCGGACAGAAAACAATGTTCGTCCGGACAGCGGGCTGTGATTATTCCTGCAGCTGGTGTGACTCCGCCTTCACCTGGGACGGTTCTGCTAAAAAAGATATTCGCTGGATGACGGCTGAGGAGATTTTTGCAGAGCTTAAGGATATTGGGGGAGACGCGTTCTCCCACGTGACGATCTCGGGCGGCAACCCGGCCCTGTTAAAGCAGCTGGATGCTTTTATTGAACTGCTGAAGGAAAATAACATCCGTGCAGCGCTTGAAACCCAGGGAACCGTTTATCAGGATTGGTTTACGCTGATCGATGATCTGACGATTTCCCCAAAACCGCCAAGCTCAAAAATGGTGACGAACTTCCAAAAGCTTGATCACATTTTAACTTCGCTTAAAGAGAATAATAGACAGCATGCTGTCAGCTTGAAGGTAGTCATTTTTAATGATGAAGATTTGGAGTTTGCCAAAACAGTGCACAAGCGTTACCCGGGAATCCCGTTTTATTTACAAGTCGGTAATGATGACGTGCATACGACGGATGATCAGACATTGATTGCCCATTTGCTTGGAAAATATGAAGCCCTTGTTGATAAGGTAGCTGTTGATGCGGAGCTGAATCTGGTCAGAGTGCTCCCGCAGCTGCACACCCTGTTATGGGGAAACAAACGCGGAGTATAATAGAAAGGAAGATAAATATGACGACAAGAAAAGAATCAGAATTAGAAGGTGTAACACTGCTTGGCAACCAAGGAACAAATTATTTGTTTGAATATGCGCCGGACGTGCTTGAATCCTTCCCAAATAAACATGTAAACCGTGATTACTTTGTAAAATTCAACTGTCCTGAATTCACATCTTTATGCCCGAAAACAGGACAGCCTGACTTTGCAACAATCTATATCAGCTACATTCCTGATGAAAAAATGGTTGAAAGCAAATCATTAAAGCTATACTTGTTCAGCTTCAGAAATCATGGTGACTTCCACGAAGACTGCATGAACATCATCATGAATGACTTGATCGAATTAATGGACCCGCGCTACATTGAAGTATGGGGCAAATTCACGCCAAGAGGCGGAATTTCCATTGACCCATACACAAACTACGGAAAGCCTGGCACGAAGTATGAGAAAATGGCCGAATACCGTATGATGAATCATGACTTATATCCGGAGACGATTGATAATCGGTAATAAGAGAAGCCACATAAAAGTGGACTCTTATGCAGTGAATTACGGTCGCGGAAGTAATGTAAGACGTACAAATATGTACGTCTTTTTTTGTGCAAAAATACTTACGTAAGTTCTTTGACAGAGAGGCTGGCAAAATCAGAGGGAAATATGTTGAAAATCGCCTGCTTTTTCTGTAGGACATCCGCACAAGCTATTATTTACACTGTATATGGGTAGCGCAATCCGGAAGCACCTTAAGTATATCCCAGTTATCCTCTGCATTTTTCAGTGGTGAAGTTTACGTTCTCTTAAATTTATTTTGCAGGAAGCTTGAACGTCTTTTTTAGACTAGTACCGCGACAAGTTATATTACGTCTACATACCAATAAAGTAGACATCAAAAAGTGAAAGAGAGGACGAAACTGTGTGAAAATTCTTTTTCTCGAGAGTCATCCCATGTGGCTCTATGGTTTACCAAATGGGTTTAGGGAAGCAGGCCATACCGTAATGATTTCAGGTCCTGTAAGCCGGGAAAATATTACTGAAATGATAGACGAATTTAAACCGGATCTAATCGTATCTATGGGATGGACACCAGAGCATTCAAGGGAAAAGCAAGCTTGGATACGCAACGCAACTAAAAAGGTGAATATCCCTCTCGTTTATTGGGCAACTGAAGACCCGCTGCACACTCAAAACTTTACCATCCCGTTAATTAAAAAGATGAAACCGGATTTTGTTTTCACCGTTACACCTTCTCTGTGTAAAATTTATGAAAGCATGGGGATTAAAGCAGCTCACTTAGACTTTGCATATCACGAAAGTATACATCATCAGATTAAACCATTGGAGAAATACAGTTGTGATATAGCAGTGGTGGCTAATGCTTACCCTAATTATCTTGAAGAACATCCGGAAGTGTTCCGTTCGTCCTCTTTAAAAACGCTTATTCGCCCTCTTATACGAAAAGGGATTCGCATAGATTTCTGGGGGAAAAATTGGGAAAAAATGAGTAAACATATAGGAAAAGAAATTCCCCGTAATTGGATTCATGGATACCTCGATTATACTGAAGCATATAAAGTTTACAGTTCAGCAAAAATCATTATCGGTTTGCAAAACTGTGAAAGCCAGCTTACGCAGCGCACCTATGAGATTCTTGGTTCCGGCGGGGTTTTATTAACATCGGATACACCGGCAGTTCGAGGTAAATTCAAACCTGGCCGCGATCTCATCGTCTCTTCCTCGCCAAAAGAAACATTTGAAAAGGTGAAATACTATTTGAATCACGATAGCGAGAGAAAAAAGATTCAGATAAACGGTAAAAAGGCAGTGAAGAATGACTCCTATCGGCATAGAGCTGAGAGAATGATTGAGGTGCTAAAAAGAAGAGGAATCATAAGGAACGTAGGGGAAACCATACATTACGTAGATGTTCTCAAAGAAAAATACGAGATTCATCATGTTACTCCCGGTGAAACATTATTGAAAATTGCCATGAAGTATAAAGTTTCTCTGCAGCAAATCATGGAGCTTAATCATTTCAAATCAGATCAAATATATGCTGGACAAATTATTAAAATAAGACAGAAACGGTCTAGAGATGTGAAAAATAAATTTTTCTAAAGGAGAGTAATAAGAATGAATGGGAAAATACCTAAAACAAAAAACCAACTGAATAAAGTAAAAAGAACGCCTCGTTATATGGAATTTCCCGTGACATACGAAGTGTATCATGTGGAATCTGGTGATACACTATGGACGATTTCCAAATCCTTTAATATTCCGGTACAACAACTTATGAATCTTAATAAGCTTTCTTCAGATATCATTTATCCTGGACAAATGATAAAGATAAGAGAGAGGTAATCTATGAAGTTTCGGAAACGAAACAAATTGAAAAATGATCAATCATTTTTTTATTTGTTGGGAACTTGATATTTTTGGGGATAAGGGGTTATGAGATGTTTCAAATGAGCTATTTCTATTCTGGATTAGGTTGCGATTATATTCATCACGTTGATCAAACGAATGGAGTATTAAATGTCGTGTCTCCTGACTTTTTCTATATCAGGAAAGATGGATCATTGCTTCTCCGTTCAGCTAATCCCGATGTAATTAAGGCCCTTCATAGAAGAAAATTAAAAGTAGTTCCTTTTCTGAGCAATCATTGGGATCAGGGTTTGGGACGATCTGCATTAAAGAACCGAGTGCTTTTGGCTAAACAAATTTCTAATGCAATAGAAGAACTGAACCTAGACGGAGTCAATATCGATATAGAAAATCTTACAGAGAAAGATCGGCAGGCATTTACGGATTTTGTTAGACTGGTGAGAAAAGGTATTCCTAAGCGTAAAGAGGTATCAGTTGCAGTGGCGGCAAATCCTTTTGGCTGGACGAAGGGCTGGCACGGATCATATGATTATGAGCATTTAGCTAAGTATGCAGACTATCTTATGGTTATGGCCTATGATGAAAGCCGCTCTGCTGGGCCTACTGCAAGTGTAGGCTGGGTGGAAAAGTCCATTCAGTATGCTCTCATTCAAAAAATCTCTCCCCAAAAACTAGTTTTAGGATTGCCTTTCTATGGCTGTTGCTGGATGCAAGGCCACTCTGCCTCACAAGCCATTTCCCTTTCCCTTGTTAACTCAATCATAAAAAGACATAACGGGACAATTATTTTTGATACGAAGAGTCAATCTCTAAAAGCTGTTTTTACTGTCAAACACTGCAAGGGCCCATGGCCACAGGGAACATATACATTATGGTTTAAAAATGAACAATCACTCATAGCAAAAATAAAACTCGTTCAAAAATATCATCTGAAGGGTCTTGGCAGCTGGAGTCTTGGACAAGAGAATACGTCAGTCTGGGACACAGTATTTAACAATATATAAGGATGTATAGGTCAGAGTAAAAATCGAAGATAATTGCATTGAATCTCTAAATCTTGGACATCCTTATTATGAGAACAGGTAAATAGTGAGGACAAGGGTTTGCATTCCATAGATTCTTGTCCGGAAATGTTCTAAGAGGCAGTATATTGTGCTTGAAATACAGATTCAAACTCTGTTATAGAGCGCATTTCATGTAGAATCTGCTTCCATGATGGAAACCATACACACGCTACCTTGTGAGCAGGATGATTACATTTCATTCAGAAGTGTTCAGGATTGATATGGAGAAGCACGAAACATACACACATGTAATTTTTTGCAAAATGGATGCTTTTTTAAAAATATAATGAATGTGATTGTATGAACTTCACATGAACGGCTTGATTGACCGCTCTCATTAATGGATGCCAAGATACAGCATTTCTGTTATGATCCGTGATTCGTACAAAGCCTGACACAGTGCCGCATGGTGAACCGTAATTTGTTGATAATCGATCATATAGTTTCTCCTGAGAAATGAGGAGGTTTTTACATAAAAAAGACGAGTGAATCCGGGGGAATGTCACTCGCCGCTTTCTAATGAAAAGACGGGATGCTGGATGGCAGCTCGTCTGTTTTATTATAAAATATCGAACGTATGTTTGTAAAGGTGTCTTTTCTTACGAATTGGGTAACATAACGATCGGAACAGATTCATTGTAAACGTCCGCTAAGATATGCTAAGATGCATGGACTATAAAGGAGTGATGAAAAGTGAAGACATTGCGATTAAACGGTGTTACGTTAGAAATGGCTGCATATCAAGAAGAAAACGAGCCGAAGCGTAAAATTTTATTTACCCTTAACGTGACGAGTGAGACTTACCATGATATCGCTGTCCTGTTGTATGAAAAAACGTTTAACGTCGAGGTTCCGGAGCGAAACCTTGTCTTCAACGGGGAAATCACAAATTATTCAACGTCATTGGTCAACCTGTACGAACCAGGATCCGCCAGCGAATTTTATATAGAAATAACGGAAACAGACAAAAACGCCGATTCATAATCGGTGTTTTTATGTAAAAAAGCTGCCGGCGGCAGCTTTTGAGAAAGCGAATTTCATATGTAAGGTGTTTAATTGATCGTCTTGCAGTTGCGTATGAATGTGGAAATAAGGAGGTTTTAATAGGAGTCTCTGATGATCTTGTAATTTTTATGATTAACAACTGTCAATGAATCTAACTCAAGATCCCGATAGTTATCCATGATCGTCACATCAACAATAACAGAATTCTCATTTACTTTTTCAACAACACCGGTTAATCCGTTCTTAAATTCAATGACGTTTCCAACCTTAGCGATTTTCACAAGCTTCCTCTCCTTTAAACATAATAATGCCTTTTGAAAGTATTTTGCAGTATTTTCATTGAGAAGTAAAGCGATAAGGAGTTTTATCTCCCTAAGGAATTGTCCTGACGTTATAAAGATGATATATTGATTTTCGTCAAAAGAAAGAAAAAGGGGGAATTTTCGTTGCATCCCGAAGAGATAACTGAACTGATTGAACAGCTGCGCACTGGTGCAATAAACGAACTGAGAGTCCAGAAAGAGCATTTCCTGGATTTCAGGGCCGTGTTATCTAAACAAGATGATTTTAAACATTTCCGAGGCATTGCCCAGCAAGGCGGAGATGTTATATTTCAATACTTAGAACAGCCAAGAAGCTGAAGGTTTCTCACTCGTGGGAAGCCTTTTTATCATATATGACAGAATCAAGACCCTTTATTACATTCGTTTGTAACATACGTAAACAAAATGTAAATCGCCAAAAATGGATAAACATGTTTTAAAATGACAAGATTTATAGAATTTCATCCTGTTTTTCTTCCGTTAACTAACGCGTCATCCGGTATATTCCATCCTGATACCACTTTGGGAGAGTTGGAAAATCTTTTTCCGTGAAAATGAATGGATCTCTTGTTAAGGTTATGAAGTGTTTTTTGAGCACTTTAAGGAGGAAACTGTATGACGTCGAAATTCACTGCTCTGGCTGTTTTTCTTCTTTGTTTCATGCCTGCAGCAAAAATTGAACATACACAAGCTTCACTACTGAGCACAAAGAAGACAAAACATGAAGAAGCGAAATGGCTTGAACATATAGATCTAGACACAAACGAATCTTTCCCTTCACTGTCTGCTGATAAGGACCAGAAAAAAATAAAGCCAATCAAGCTGTCAGCACACACTGAAAAGAAAGAGGAAGACAAACCAGCCGAAACAAATGAAAAGAAAGACACATATACACAGTCTGAAAAAGATTTGCTGTCCCGCCTCGTTCACGCAGAGGCTAAGGGAGAATCATATAAAGGCAAGGTTGCTGTAGCGAGCGTTGTGCTGAACAGAACGGAGAAAAAAGGTTTTCCTGATACCATAAGAGGGGTTATTTATCAGAAAAACGCCTTTGAACCAGTCTCAAACGGAAGCATTAATCAAGAGCCTGATCAAGAATCGATTGCAGCAGCTGAAGAAGCGCTGTCTTCTAAAAATAGAGAAACAGATGCCATATTCTTTTATAATCCGAAAACAGCGTCGGATGATTGGATTCGCTCAAGAAAGATCGTAGAAAGAATCGGCAGGCACGTTTTTGCCATTTAAGCATAGAAGAGACAATGTGTCTCAGCTATGCTTTTTTTCATATAAAGAGTAAAAATAAAATAATTTTTGAACTTGTCTCATATGATGTTGGTAGTACAAGAGACAAGGGGAGACATCATGAATCGATTTGTGAAAGGGATCATTCTTTTATCCATTGCCGCCTTTTTCGCTGAATGCCTTGAATTTGTCGTGAATATGATTTTGGCGCGGGAGCTTGGCGAGCACGGGATGGGGCTTTACATGAGTATTTTGCCTACAATCTTTTTAATTATTGTCATCGCAAGCTTGGAACTGCCGATTTCAATTTCTAAATTTATTGCCGAATCAAACCCTAAGCTTCATGAAAGCATGCTGAGGCACGCTTTCAGAATGACAGCCGTTTTTACAGCGTTTTCTACGGCCGCCGCCAGTATTGCGCTTCCGTTTATTCCGGTATTTGATACATACCACCCGTTTATTAAAGGGATTGTCATCGGCTTAATTCCTGTTGTTGCCTTTACTTCAATCGCCAGGGGCTACTTTATGGGTGTGCAAAAAATGGGGAAGATCGCAGTCGCCAATGTGCTGAAAAAAATCATCCAGCTCTTGTGCTTGTTCCTCTTTTTTCAATGGTACTCATTCGAATTGGATATGGCGGTGCTGATTTCCTTGTTTGTTTTGGTCGTGAGTGATGTGGTCGTGCTTGTTTATTTATACTCACAATTCATCATGGCGAGGCGGGCGGTAACCGGCCAGCAGCACATTCATTTGCGCGGAAAGGATGTAAGAAAAAGACTGCTTGCTGTTTCCATTCCCACAACAGGGCTGCGCATTTTTCATGCCATTGTCAATGCCATTGAACCCTTTTTAATAAAAGGGGCGCTTTTGGGAGCAGGTGTTGCCGGGACAGCGGCGATCGATCAGTATGGAATGCTGGCAGGAGTGGCTGTGACAATAGGCTCGTTCCCCGCTTTTATTGCCCATTCGTTAATGGTCGTTATGATACCGAGTATTTCTGAAGCTTACGCGCTTTCGCAGTATGACGTTGTCCTAAAAAGGCTGAAACAGTCAATTTTCATTACATTTGGTTACGGTATCCCGGCTGTCTGGATCATGTTTCAGTTTGCGGGACCTCTCACGCATCTGTTTTTTCACTCCCCTGAAGCTCAGTATTACCTGCAGCTGTTGTGGCCTTACTTTCTCTTTCATCTTTTTGTCATGCCGCTCCAGGCATGCTTAATCGGGATGGGCTTTGTGAAAGAAGCGTTTTATCACAATGTGTGGAGCCATATCGTTGCTTTAAGTATGATGTATGTACTGGGATCAATGGAGAATCTGCAAATGCTCGGGATTATCCTGGGGATGAACACAGGCATGATTTTACTGACGAGCCTTCACTATACACAGATTTGCAAAGCGCTGCGGGTATCAGTTTTTCTTACGGGTGGAAGCAGAACGCCGCGAATTGAAGGATGATAAAGAAAAAGCAGGGGCAAGCTAATTGTAAAGCATGAAAGGAAGATTCCATGTTGACAAAGCGCTTGCTTACTGTATGCCTTATGTTATTGGGGATGATTGCATGGTCTCCTGCTGTGTCAGCCGCTGACGATAAACAGCCTGCCGTTCCCGCTGTTTTTCTCATGAAAACAATAGAAGGGGAGGATATCTCGATTCCGAATAAAGGGCAAAAAACGATCCTGCATTTTTGGACATCTTGGTGTCCGCCCTGCAAAAAAGAGCTCCCCCAGTTTCAATCATTTTATGATGCCCATCAATCCGGCAGCGTGAAGCTGGTAACGGTAAATTTAGTGAATTCGGAACAAAATCAGCAAGCCGTTGAAGACTTTATAAAAGCAAACAAGCTGACATTTCCGATTGTTCTTGATGCAAAAGGGGAATTGATGAAAGAATATCGCATCATCACGATCCCAACCTCGTTTTTATTGAATGAAAAGGGAGAAATTGAAAAAACAAAAATAGGCCCGATGACGGCGGAACAACTGAAAGAATGGACGGAAGAATAGCTGAGAGCATAGCCTCTCAGCTTTTTTCATATAATGAAGAATTGGATAAATATTAATGATAATTATTATCAAGAAGGAATTAAAATAATTATAATTGAAATTCTCTTCACGCATGCTATAATAAAGATAGACATCAAGAGATACTGACGATATAGCTGCCTTTTGGGCGGCGATTTTGTTTTTATAAGAGAAATGAAGATGATTTGCGTTCTCAATTAGAGAGGAGATTTTGATATGAATGAACAAGTTATCGTTCAACAAGATCCGCACGAGCCATTAAATACAGGACAGAGAGAGAAAAACTGGGTGCAGCATGCTGAGCTTATCGCAGCACTTGTGTCAGGCGCTCTTATTTTGGCAGGCTGGCTCTTATCCGGACATCAAGTATTATCAGTAACGCTTTACTTGCTGGCTTTTGTGATCGGCGGATTCGCTAAAGCAAAGGAAGGAATCGAAGAAACGCTCGAATCCAAAACACTGAATGTAGAGCTTTTAATGATTTTCGCTGCCATTGGTTCCGCCTTGATCGGATACTGGGCAGAGGGTGCTATTTTAATATTTATTTTTTCCTTAAGCGGAGCTTTAGAAACATACACGATGAATAAAAGCAGCAGAGATTTAACTTCTTTAATGCAGCTTGAGCCTGAAGAAGCAACACTGATGGTCAATGGCGAAACCAAAAGAGTTCCGGTTTCGGACTTAGAGGCCGGAGATATGATTGTGATCAAACCTGGAGAACGTGTAGCGGCCGACGGAGTCATTGAAACGGGCTCAACAAGCCTTGACGAGTCAGCATTAACAGGCGAATCAATGCCTGTAGAAAAAAGCACCGGCGATGCTGTGTTTACGGGAACTGTGAATCGCAACGGCTCCTTGACGGTCCGTGTCACGAAAGCCAATGAAGATTCGTTATTCAGAAAAATTATCAGATTGGTTGAATCTGCGCAAAGCAGTGTGTCACCCGCACAGGCTTTCATCGAGCGATTTGAAAATGCCTATGTAAAAGGTGTGCTGATCGCAGTAGGGCTCTTATTATTCGTTCCGCACTTTGCGCTTGGCTGGAGCTGGAGTGAAACCTTCTACCGCGCAATGGTGTTTATGGTTGTCGCGTCACCTTGTGCGCTTGTTGCCTCTATTATGCCGGCGGCGCTTTCCTTGATTTCAAATGGCGCACGCAACGGTATGCTTGTTAAAGGGAGCGTCTTTCTTGAGCAGCTCGGCTCTGTGCAAATGATCGCCTTTGACAAAACAGGCACTGTGACAAAAGGACAGCCTGCTGTTGAGACTGTCAGAATCGCAGAAGGATTCAGTGAATCAGAGGTTCTTGAGGCTGTCTATGCCATCGAAACGCAATCAAGCCATCCGCTCGCGCAAGCGATAACAGCGTACGCTGAAAGCCGCGGCGTGAATCAGTCCGGCTACATATCGATAGAAGAAACATCAGGGTTTGGCGTTATGGCTGAAGTGTCGGGAGCAAAATGGAAGATCGGCAAAGCAGATTTTATCGGCGCGGAAATGGCAGGGCAATTTATAAAACAAGCAGCATCAGATGTCACTCAAAGCGGGCACACGATTGTATTTGTGAAAAAGGATGATCAAATAGCGGGCTGTATCGCACTGAAAGATCAAATCAGGCCTGAAGCAAAAGAGGTCATGGAGGAACTGAACCGGCTTGGGATTAAAACAGCCATGCTGACAGGAGATCATAAGGACACGGCCCAAGCGATAGCGAAGGAAGCCGGCATGACAACTGTTGCGGCAGAATGCCTGCCTGACCAAAAAGTAAATGAAATCAAACGGTTAAAGGAAGAATTCGGAACGATTGCAATGGTCGGTGACGGAATAAACGATGCACCGGCACTTAAGGCGGCGGATGTCGGCATTGCGATGGGCGGCGGAACAGATGTCGCTCTTGAGACCGCTGATATGGTGCTTATGCAAAACGATTTGAAAAAGCTCGTAAACATGTGCAGCCTGTCACGGAAAATGAACAGGATTGTTAAACAGAATATTGTGTTTTCTCTAGGCGTGATCTGCCTGCTGATTTGCGCGAACTTTTTGCAGGTGATGGAATTGCCATTTGGGGTGATCGGTCATGAAGGAAGCACGATTTTGGTGATCTTAAACGGGTTAAGACTTTTAAAATAAAACCAGCAGTCCAATCGGGCTGCTGGTTTTTTTATGTATCAAGCTTTGCCTTCTTTTTTGTCTTTATCAGATCTTTTCGTGATAATAATGAGCGCGAGAATGCAGCAGAGAAAACCCGCAGCACAGCCTAGGATAGAGCTGTAATAATAAAAGCCGACCAACTTCATACCGATAAAAGGAGCGGAAATTCCCAAAACCGTTAAGAGCATAACTATTTTTCGTCTGAAAAAATTCATCAGCAAACGGAACAACTCCCTGCGATTGAACTCTACTCCCAGTATACAGGATGAGAGGCGGAAAATAAAAGGGGTGAAAATGAAGGCGCCGCGAAAGGCAAAGACCTGCAAAACCTGTTACAATGAAAGACAGAACAAAGCATTGCAAATGGCAGGGAGGAACAAAAAGTGAATAGAATAGAGCGCGTCTCTTCATGGCTGAAGGAAGCGGGGCATACGGCCGCATTTATTCATACGAAAGAAAATGTTTTTTACTTAACTGGTTTTTACACAGAGCCGCATGAACGATTAATGGGCTTATTTATTTTTCAAGAAGAGGAGCCTTTCTTCGTTTGCCCGGGAATGGAAGCAGACCAGGCCCGCAGCGCAGGCTGGGATCATGAGATTATTGGCTATGCAGATCACGAAAATCCGTGGGAACTGATAGAGAAAGCCTTGAAAAAGCGGAATGTCAGCATACATACACTTGCGGTAGAAAAGGATTCAATCTCACTAGCACGCGCAGAACAGCTGAAGCATTCGGCCGGCGGGGCTCAATTCGTTTCAGCAGAAGAAACACTTAATCAATTTCGCCTGACTAAAGACGACAATGAAATTCGTTTGCTCAAAGAGGCGGCAAAGCTTGCTGATTACGGTGTTGAAGTCGGCACAGCCGCTTTGCGAGAGGGCATCAGTGAAGTGGAAGTGCTCGCTCAAATTGAGTATGAGCTGAAGAAAAAAGGAATTCAGGGCATGTCTTTCTCTACAATGGTTTTATTCGGAGAAAAATCAGGCCAGCCTCATGGAAATCCGGGTACAGCCACATTGAAAAAAGGTGATTTTGTTTTATTTGATCTGGGTGTTATTCTTGATGGCTATTGCTCTGATATTACAAGAACGTTTGCATACAAGTCCATCAATCCGAAGCAAGAGGAGATCTACGAGACCGTGCTTCAAGCAGAAAAAGCCGCGATGGAGGCAAGCAAGCCCGGTGTCAGAATCGGTGACCTTGATTTAACTGCGCGCGGCATCATTGAAAAAGCGGGATACGGAGATTATTTTCCTCACCGGCTTGGACACGGGCTCGGAATTTCTGTCCATGAGTACCCATCTATGAGCCAAGCCAACGATACACTGTTGCAGGAAGGCATGGTCTACACGATCGAACCGGGGATTTATGTGCCTGAAGTTGGCGGCGTGCGCATTGAGGATGACGTTCACGTAACAAAGGACGGAGCGGTTGCCCTGACCCAATATCCGAAGGAATTAATCATACTGCCGTAATAGAAATAAAAAAGGACTTTGTTCTCGACATCGTCCTTTTTTATCTGCATTAAATAAAAAAATCATCAAATGTTCGAAAGGGTTTAATTTCATGTTTTTGGTTGAGAGGTTTTACAGCAAGACAACTGCCGCCGAGAACAGTCAGACATAATCCAATTAAAATGAAGAAACCCATGTGATCTTCTCCTTTCAGCTAAAAACACAAAATATGTCTGGTACGTCCCTATCATATTGTATGAAACGCATTCCAGATCAAGGGAATTTAGAAAGAAGGGAATCTATGGCGAATATTAAGGACATTGCAGAAAAAGCCGGTGTCTCCGTTACAACGGTTTCCAGAGTCATAAACAATCACCCTTACGTCAGCGAAGACAAAAGAAATAGAGTGCTTGAGGCCATGGAGGCATTGGAGTACACGAGAAATATCCACGCTGTGCACCTGTCAAAAGGATTTTCAAACATGATTGGTGTTGTCTTGCCGACGATTAACCTGCCTTATTTTGCCGAGCTGATTGCAGGAATAGCTGACGCAGCCGCAGAATCAGGAATTCACCTCTCTTTATTCCAAACAAACTATGATGTACAGAAAGAAATCTTTGCGTTGTCCCAATTAAAGCAACGCCAGGTTGACGGGTTGATTTTTTGCTCAAAGGCGCTTGCTGATGAGAAACTCATGGAATGGGAGGGACCGATACTGCTTTGCCAGAATTCAGATATCAGCCGTTTTCCAACCATCAGCATTCCTCACCGGGAAGCATTCCGGAATGGCTTAGACTATTTAATTGCCAAAGGGCACACAAAAATAGCGATCTGCTTGGCAAGGAAAAAGGGCATGAACAGCCATTTTCGAATTAAAGCGTATAAAGAAGCATTGGAAGAGATCGGAGAAGTATTTCGTGAAGAATGGGTAGTTGAGAAAGCGATTACAATCAATGATGGCAAGGCGCTTTTTCATAAATGGAAAAAGTGGAAGGAAAAGCCGACGGCTATTTTTGTTGCCAATGACCAGGTTTCAGCAGGGCTTTTTCTTGAAGCAAAGAACCAGCGGGTATCGGTACCGGATGAACTTGCAATCCTAAGCGTTGATAACCATGAAATCAGCCAAGCGCTTGGTATTACAACGATCGATATTCAGACAAGGGAAATGGGAAAGCAGGCATTTGCCATGCTGCAAAAAAGAATTCAAGGGCAGTCAATCGGAAGGAAGGTTCTGGATTACCGTCTCATCAAAAGATCGACTGTTTAGTGAAAGCATCGAAAAAAGGTTTGACGTGCATTCCGTTCGTTATGTACG
Organism: Bacillus sp. N12A5; assembly: GCF_026790125.1. NCBI lineage: Bacteria > Bacillati > Bacillota > Bacilli > Caryophanales > Bacillaceae > Bacillus > Bacillus sp. N12A5. The sequence goes on from NZ_JALAMR010000002.1 coordinate 415,620, forward strand.
ATATGATGTATTGAATGACAAAAGGAGCTGAGGATCGTGAATGGGTCCTTCACAGTGAAAAAGGTACTGAATAATAACGTATTAATTGCTTCTCATCATAAATACAGCGAAGTCGTTTTAATCGGAAAAGGTATTGGTTTCGGAAAAAAACAAGATGATGTCATTGAAGATAAAGGCTACGATAAAATGTTCATTTTAAAGGACGAGAAGGAACAAAAGCAGTTTAAAAAGCTCCTTGACTATGTTGATGAAAAGCTCGTTGATATTTCAAACGATGTCATTTATCACATCAGCAATAGGACTAACCACTCATTAAATGAACATATTCACATTGCGCTGACAGACCATATCGCATTTGCGATTAAAAGACAGCAGCAGGGCTTTGATATGAAAAATCCATTTTTAATGGAGACTCAGTCACTATATCCTGACGAATACCAAATTGCTAAAGAAGTCATAGATATAATCAATGAAAAAGCGGGAATCTGCTTACCGGAAGGAGAAATCGGCTTTATCGCCCTGCATATCCATTCAGCCCTGACAAACCGTCCGTTGTCCGAAGTCAATCAGCACTCGCAGCTGATGGCGCAGCTTGTTGAGGTGATTGAAGACTCGTTTCAAATGAAAGTAAACAAGGAAAGTGTCAACTATTTGCGGCTGATCCGGCATATCAGATTTACAATAGAAAGAATTAAAAAAGAAGAACCGACTAAAGAACCAGAAAAATTAATGTTGTTATTGAAAAATGAATATCCGCTATGCTACAATACAGCTTGGAAATTGATTAAAATCTTGCAGCAAACATTGAAGAAACCAGTTCATGAGGCGGAAGCGGTTTATCTGACGCTTCATCTGTACCGATTAACCAATAAAATTTCATAAATTCAGTTTAACCTTATAACGTGTTACTGATCCGATCAGGCATGAGTGATTGAGGGGAAAAAACGGGAAGTTCATTCTCGTTCTTTTGTGCACCCAATTTTGCTCATGCCCTTTTTGTTGTGTAAAAGGGCAAATGTAAACGGTTAAACTGGAAGACTTACGCCTGTGAATTCGTTGTCATGATTTTTAGCTGTAAGGTCAGACTAGTAAAAAGAGGAGGTCAATTCTTATGTTTAAAGCATTATTCGGCGTTCTTCAAAAAATTGGGCGTGCGCTTATGCTTCCAGTTGCAATCCTGCCGGCTGCGGGTATTTTGCTTGCGATCGGAAATGCGATGCAAAATAAGGACATGATTCAAGTCCTTCATTTCTTGAGCAATGACAATGTACAGCTCGTAGCAGGTGTTATGGAAAGCGCTGGGCAAATTGTTTTCGATAACCTTCCGCTTCTTTTCGCAGTGGGTGTAGCCATCGGGCTTGCCAACGGTGATGGAGTTGCAGGGATTGCAGCGATTATCGGTTATCTGGTGATGAACGTATCCATGAGTGCGGTTCTTCTTGCAAACGGAACCATTCCTTCTGATTCAATTGAAAGAGCCAAGTTCTTCACGGAAAACCATCCTGCATATGTAAACATGCTGGGGATACCTACATTGGCGACAGGCGTGTTCGGCGGTATTATCGTCGGTGTATTAGCTGCATTATTGTTCAACAAATTTTACACAATTGAACTGCCGCAATATCTTGGTTTCTTTGCGGGTAAACGTTTCGTTCCGATTGTGACGTCAATTTCTGCACTGATTCTGGGTCTTATTATGTTAGTGATCTGGCCTCCGATCCAGCATGGATTGAATGCCTTTTCAACAGGATTAGTGGAAGCGAATCCAACCCTTGCTGCATTCATCTTCGGGGTGATTGAACGTTCGCTTATTCCATTCGGTTTGCATCACATTTTCTATTCTCCGTTCTGGTATGAATTCTTCAGCTACAAGAGTGCAGCAGGAGAAATCATCCGCGGGGATCAGCGTATCTTTATGGCGCAGATTAAAGACGGCGTACAGTTAACAGCAGGTACGTTCATGACTGGTAAATATCCATTTATGATGTTTGGTCTGCCTGCTGCGGCGCTTGCGATTTATCATGAAGCAAAACCGCAAAACAAAAAACTCGTTGCAGGTATTATGGGTTCAGCGGCCTTGACATCCTTCTTAACAGGGATCACAGAGCCATTGGAATTCTCATTCTTATTCGTTGCCCCTGTCCTGTTTGCGATTCACTGTGTATTCGCGGGACTTTCATTCATGGTCATGCAGCTGTTGAATGTGAAGATTGGTATGACATTCTCCGGCGGTTTAATTGACTACTTCCTATTCGGCATTTTGCCGAACCGGACGGCATGGTGGCTTGTCATCCCTGTCGGCTTAGGACTTGCGCTCATTTACTACTTCGGATTCCGATTTGCCATCCGCAAATTTAATCTGAAAACACCGGGACGCGAGGATGCTGCGGAAGAAACAGCAGCAGCTGGGAAAACAGGTGAAGCGGGAGATCTTCCTTATGAGATCCTGCAGGCAATGGGTGACCAGGAAAACATCAAACACCTTGATGCTTGTATCACTCGTCTGCGTGTGACTGTAAACGATCAGAAAAAGGTTGATAAAGACCGTCTGAAACAGCTTGGTGCTTCCGGGGTGCTGGAAGTCGGCAACAACATTCAGGCTATTTTCGGACCGCGTTCTGACGGTTTGAAAACACAAATGCAGGACATTATTGCGGGCCGCAAGCCTAGATCTGAACCGAAAACATCTGCTCAAGAAGAAGTAGGACAGCAGGTTGAAGAAGTGATTGCAGAACCGCTGCAAAATGAAATCGGCGAGGAAGTTTTCGTTTCTCCGATTGCCGGGGAAATTCACCCGATTACTGATGTTCCTGACCAAGTCTTCTCAGGAAAAATGATGGGTGACGGTTTTGCGATTCTTCCTTCTGAAGGAATTGTCGTATCACCGGTGCGAGGAAAAATTCTAAATGTATTCCCGACGAAACATGCGATCGGCTTGCAATCTGACGGCGGAAGAGAAATTTTGATCCACTTTGGTATTGATACTGTCAGCCTGAAGGGCGAAGGATTTACGTCTTTCGTATCAGAGGGAGACCGCGTTGAGCCTGGACAAAAACTTCTTGAAGTTGATCTGGACGCAGTCAAACCGAATGTACCATCTCTCATGACACCGATTGTATTTACGAACCTTGCTGAAGGAGAAACAGTCAGCATTAAAGCAAGCGGCTCAGTCAACAGAGAACAAGAAGATATTGTGAAGATTGAAAAATAAGGTGTTAGTACGCTGTGCTTGTCAGATGACAAGTACGGCTGTATGATATAATATTGTGAAGTAATAAAGCTTTAAGTTAAAAGGAGAATGATAAAAATGGCACAAAAAACATTTAAAGTAACTGCAGATTCTGGAATCCACGCTCGTCCTGCGACAGTTCTAGTACAAACTGCAAGCAAATACGACGCTGACGTTAATTTAGAATATAACGGCAAAACAGTTAACCTTAAATCTATCATGGGCGTTATGTCTCTAGGTATCGCTAAAGGTGCTGAGATCACAATCTCTGCTACTGGCGCTGACGAAAACGATGCTCTTAACGCTTTAGAAGAAACAATGAAAAGCGAAGGACTCGGCGAGTAATGCAAGAATTAAAAGGGATTGGTGCTTCAGCCGGCATCGCGATTGCAAAAGCGTACCGGCTTGAAGAGCCAGATTTAACGGTTGAAAAGAAAAACATCTCTGATTCTGAAGCGGAAGTAAGCCGTTTTGATGAAGCGATTGCACGTTCAAAAGAAGAGCTCGAAAAAATCAAAGAGCACGCTTTGAAAGAACTGGGTCAGGATAAAGCTGATATTTTTTCTGCTCACCTTTTAGTTCTCAGTGACCCTGAGCTTCTGAACCCTGTGAAAGAAAAAATCAGCACTGATTCAGTGAATGCTGAATTCGCTTTAAAAGAAACGTCTTCTATGTTCGTTACCATGTTTGAATCAATGGACAACGAATATATGAAAGAGCGTGCGGCAGATATCCGCGACGTAACAAAACGCGTAACCGGCCACCTGCTTGGCGTTGAAATTCCAAACCCAAGCATGATTTCAGAAGAGGTTATTATTGTAGCTGAAGACTTAACACCGTCTGACACAGCTCAATTAAACCGTGAGTTCGTAAAAGGATTCACAACTGATATCGGCGGACGCACTTCTCACTCTGCCATCATGGCGCGTTCTCTTGAGATTCCTGCAGTTGTCGGAACGAAAGCGGCTACAGGCACGATCCAAAACGGCGTGACTGTTATCGTTGACGGCATCAATGGCGATGTCATTATTGACCCATCTGCGGAAACTGTAAAAGAGTATGAAGAAAAACATAATGCTTATTTGGCCCAAAAAGCTGAGTGGGCGAAGCTAGTCAATGAACCGACTGTCTCAAAAGACGGACATCATGTAGAGCTTGCAGCGAACATCGGTACTCCTGATGATGTGAAAGGCGTTCTTGAAAACGGCGGAGAAGCAGTTGGCCTTTACCGTACAGAATTCCTTTACATGGGAAGAGATCAGCTGCCTACAGAAGATGAGCAGTTTGATGCTTATAAAACGGTTCTTGAGCGTATGGAAGGAAAATCAGTTGTCGTGCGGACACTTGATATCGGCGGAGACAAAGAGCTTCCTTACCTGCAGCTTCCTAAAGAAATGAACCCGTTCTTGGGATACAGAGCGATTCGTCTTTGCCTTGAAGAGCAAGAAATCTTCAGAACACAGCTTCGCGCGCTGCTTCGTGCAAGTACATACGGAAACTTGAAAATCATGTTCCCTATGATTGCGACAGTTAACGAATTCAAAGAAGCAAAAGCGATCCTTCTTGAAGAGAAAGAAAAGCTTGTAAAAGCGGGACAGGCTGTATCTGACGATATTGAAGTCGGTATGATGGTTGAAATTCCGTCAACTGCAGTCATCGCTGATCAGTTTGCTAAAGAAGTTGATTTCTTCAGTATTGGAACAAACGATTTGATCCAATACACAATGGCAGCTGACCGTATGAATGAACGTGTATCTTACCTGTATCAGCCATACAATCCGGCGATCCTTCGCCTAATTACACTTGTAATTGAAGCGGCACATAAAGAAGGTAAATGGGTTGGCATGTGCGGAGAAATGGCAGGAGACGAGATTGCGATTCCGATCCTTCTCGGCCTAGGCTTAGATGAGTTCTCAATGAGCGCAACGTCTATCCTTCCGGCAAGAACACAAATCAGCAAATTGTCTAAACAAGAAGCTGAGTCATTCAAAGAGAAAATCTTATCTATGAGCACGACAGAAGAAGTTGTCGCGTTCGTAAAAGAAACATTCAAGTAATATACAAAAACCAGACGGCCTCCGGCCTGTCTGGTTTTTTTCATAAGTAAGGGTATAGAAGGGCACAATAACATGGCTAGGAGGGATAGTATGTCAAACCAATTTAACGCAGGAGATACAGTTTACGTTATTTACAGAAATCCGCACGCCGCCAATGTTGCCCACATAAAGGAAGCTGAAATTGTGCACCATCCATACCATGAAGGTGAGCTTTCCCTGTTTATTTATGAAACCTATCATCCGTTTGCTGAGGACGATGCTGTGTTTGCAAGCTATGAAGAAGCCAAATCACTCTACAAAGAACTATTTGATATTGATCCGTATGAGTAACAAGGAAATCATTACAACTCATATCCTTTCCGTCTTATGTGAAAAGTAACGGTAGTAAAGGAAAAGGATGTGGCATTATGCAGAACCCATTTGTTCCGCAGCTTGTGTATATTGAACCGAGAGCGCTGGAATATCCGCTGGCCCAGGAATTACATGATAAATTTGAGAAAATGGGCATTGAAATCAGAGAAACGACATCCCACAATCAGGTGCGTAATATTCCCGGAAAAAACCACCTTCAGCAATATCGCAATGCGAAGTCAACCTTAGTCATCGGAGTCAGGAAAACATTAAAATTTGATTCTTCCAAACCTTCGGCTGAATATGCCATACCGTTTGCAACAGGCTGCATGGGGCATTGCCATTACTGCTATCTGCAAACAACGATGGGGTCAAAGCCGTATATCAGAACTTATGTAAACGTCGAAGAGATTTTGGATCAGGCAGATAAGTATATGAAGGAGCGCGCACCAGAGTTCACCAGGTTTGAGGCTTCATGTACGTCAGACATTGTAGGAATCGATCATCTCACACACACGCTGAAGCGCGCCATTGAACATTTTGGACAAAGCGAGCTCGGAAAGCTCAGGTTTGTAACGAAATTCCATCATGTCGATCACCTATTAGATGCAAAGCATAACGGGAAAACGAGATTCAGATTCAGTATTAATGCTGACTATGTGATTAAAAACTTTGAGCCGGGAACCTCACCTCTTGATAAGCGGATAGAAGCGGCCGTAAAGGTTGCAAAAGCAGGGTATCCGCTAGGCTTTATTGTTGCACCGATTTATATTCATGAAGGCTGGGAAGAAGGGTACAGACATTTGTTTGAAAAACTTGATGCCGCTTTGCCGGAGGATGTCAGGCATGATATTACGTTTGAATTAATTCAGCACCGTTTTACAAAACCGGCCAAACGGGTTATCGAGAAGAATTATCCGAAGACAAAGCTTGAGCTAGATGAAGAAAAACGGCGTTATAAATGGGGCCGATACGGAATCGGCAAGTATATTTATCAGAAAGATGAAGAGCACGCACTGCGGGAAGCGCTTGAATCCTATATCGATACCTACTTCCCTAATGCGAAAATCGAATATTTCACTTAAAAGGGCTGTTTTGATGAACAGCTCGTTTTTTTATAAAAAGGATTTTTCCATTCCATTAAAACACCGAAATTCAATGATTCTTCATCCTCTAAATAATTGCTGACTACTCGAATCGGAGAACGGCCGCAGTGCAGGAGAAAGGACAGCACAGGGTCTTTTTTTCTGCCCTCTATTACATCTTCAACGTATTGTACAGCGCTGATCTCACCTGCGCATTTATGATAAAAAGGAATGCGCCCGCCGCCGAGAAGACGCTCCAGCCGTTTGTCAACAGTCAGCTCATACATCGTGTTCATCAGCCATTTTCCAATTCCAAGCTTTCGATACTGAGGAGAAACTGAAATATCCACTACATATAAAGTATTCCCATGAGGATCATGATTTTTAATAGATCCGTTGTCTGTCGCCTGCGCCCATGTATGGTCAGGTGACTCAGGCTCAAAATGTACGATAAGAGCAGTCATAGAACCGACAATTTTGCCATTGACCAGCGCACACAAAGCGCCTTCCGGAAAGGTTTTGATATGGCTGTCAAGCTGTTCCCCTGACCACAGCAATTCCTGAGGAAACGGAGGGGGGAAACATTCTCTTTGAAGTGACATCAGCCCCTTTATGTCAGTCTCTGAATAGTTACGGATGGTCAGAACCTCAAATTTTCTGCCGTTGTGCACGTACATTTGTTTTAGTATGATCATCACCCCTCCTTGTGTTGTCGTTCCATGATAATGAGGATTGAATTTTCAGTAAATATATTCCGGTGTTCATATAATTTATTACTTCATTATTCATTTTTTAAACAAAAGGACCGATATAAAAATTAGGGGGGGATTGGTTTGTTTAAAAAACTTCACATGAAGATTGCTGTTTTTGTTTCGATTATGTTAATCGTCACAGTTGTTCTTTTAATGCTGTCTTCTTATCTGACGCTAAAACCGCTGATTACAGAGGATGGGAAAAATACAACTCAAAACGTGACGCAGTCACTTGAACAAAATATTGAATTGCAATTAAAGAGTTATGCTATTTCGTTATCAAGATTGGCTAATGGGGAATTAACTCATACATTTGTAACAAAACCAAGTAAAGAAGCTTCTCAGCTGTTTAACGATGACATTAAACAAATCAAAGATAACGATGATTATGTTGCGTTGGCTTACATAGGCACCGCGAAAAAAGAAATGTTTACATATCCGAAAGCCGATTTTGCTGATGATTATGATCCGACCTCAAGATCGTGGTATAAGCTTGCAGCTCAAACCCCTGATCAAGTTGTTTGGACAGAGCCCTATAAAGATGTCGTGACGGGAGATATGATTGTGACTGCATCGAAAGCGATCCTTGACGAGCAAAAAGTGATAGGGGTTGCCAGCTACGATTTGAAGCTCTCTGCTATCCAGAGCATGGTCAATAAGCAACAGGTGCCTTACAATGGATTTGCCTTTTTAGCTGATGCAAGCGGCAATCTTTTGGCCCATCCGTCAAACCAAGGAAAAAATATATCAAAGGATCAAACACTGCAAACCATTGCATCTGAGAAAAAAGGGATACAGGATGTGGATGGGAAAATGGTTGTGTACCAAACGATTGGGGAAACGGGATGGAAAGTCGGCACACAATTTGATACCGATCAATTAATGTGGATTTCAGATAAAATGAATCGGGCGAATCTTTGGATATCATTGATTGCGCTTATCATCACAATTATTCTCAGCTACTTCCTGGCCAAAACGATAACCGGTCCGATACAGCAGCTGATTGCAAAAACGAAGGCAGTTTCCGCAGGCGATTTAACAGTGCACGCTGAATCAAAATCCAAGGATGAAGTCGGGATTTTAACAAATGACTTTAACCAGATGGTTGAAAATATGAGGGAAATGGTTGAACAAGTGAGACTTTCTTCAGGGAAAGTATCTGATACCTCTGAGCAATTAACGGCTGTCTCTGCGGAAACAAATGAAACAAGCGGACAAATTGCAAAAGCGATTGAAGAAGTAGCTGCAGGGGCATCAGAACAGGCTTCTGAAGTTGAAACCATTAACGAAAAATCAGAAAGCCTGTCAACGAAAATCAGACAAATCGCTCAGGAGGCAGGCGGAATGAAAGAACGCTCAAAATCATCTGAGGATGCAAGCTATAAAGGACTTGACGCGCTCGGCCAGCTGCTGATGAAGTCAAACGAAGCCAACATGGAAACGAAAAAGGTTGAAACGATGCTGCTGGATTTGGAAAATCAAACAAAAAATATTGAAGAAGTCGTTACAGCGATTTCGAATATATCTGATCAGACTAACCTGCTGGCCTTAAATGCCAGCATTGAGGCAGCCAGAGCCGGAGAAAGCGGACGCGGTTTTGCCGTCGTAGCCGATGAAGTGCGGAAGCTGGCTGAGCAATCAGCCCTTTCTACAAAGCATATCAGCGAGACTGTGAAGCTGATCCAGCTTGAGACAAAAGAAGCCTCTCACGCAATGGTTGAGGCAAGCAGAATGAATGATGAACAAAACAGTGCCATTCATGAGACAGGAGAGGTATTAAACACGATCACTGCGGAAATGCAGTCGCTGGTACAAGGCATTGATCACATTTACGAAGAAATTCAAAGGATGAGTGAAGAACAGCTTGCGATTTCTGAAGCCATTCAAAGCATTTCCGCCATATCACAGGAATCGGCAGCTGCAGCAGAAGAAGTGAACGCATCAACTGATGAACAGCTAATCACGCTTGATAAAGTCAAACACTCAACGGAAACGTTAAAACATGCAAGCCAAGAGCTTATGAACACAATTGCAAAATTCACATTGTAATTCAAATACAGCCCCAAAACATGATTTGTTTTGGGGAGTTTTTTATTTTAAGACTCTACTATATAAAGAATGAATATGGTAGTCTAGAAAATGAAGTGAAAATGATAAATTTTAGCTAAAATCAAAACGAAACATCTGGGAGGAATGACCTTGAAAAAAACAATTGGTTTTATCGGTCTTGGGGTGATGGGGAAAAGCATGGCATCACATATTCTCAATGACGGCCATCCTGTTTTGGTGTACACCCGGACAAAAGAAAAAGCAGAAAGCATACTGCAAAAAGGCGCGGTATGGAAAGAAACGGTCAAAGATCTTTCTAAAGAAGCGGACGTTATCATTACAATGGTCGGCTATCCCAGTGATGTGGAAGAAGTGTATTTCGGAAGCGGCGGAATTATTGAAAATGCAAAAGAAGGCGCATATCTCATTGATATGACGACATCTAAACCTTCGCTTGCGAAGAAGATTGCGGAAGCGGCCAAAGAAAAAGCATTGTTCGCTTTAGATGCCCCTGTTTCCGGCGGAGATATCGGTGCACAAAACGGAACACTCGCGATAATGGTTGGAGGGGAAAAAGAAGCATTTGAAGCCTGTATGCCGATTTTCTCTTTAATGGGAGAAAACATTCAGTATCAAGGACCGGCTGGAAGCGGCCAGCACACGAAGATGTGTAATCAAATTGCAATTGCGGCGGGTATGATCGGTGTAGCTGAAGCGATGGCATATGCCCAAAAATCAGGCCTGCAGCCGGAAAATGTCCTGAAAAGCATTACAACGGGGGCAGCCGGAAGCTGGTCACTGTCAAATCTCGCTCCCCGTATGCTGCAAGGTGACTTCGAGCCAGGTTTTTATGTGAAACATTTTATAAAAGATATGGGAATTGCACTAGAGGAAGCGGAATTAATGGGAGAAGAAATGCCAGGCTTGTCACTTGCAAAATCTTTATATGACAAGCTCGCTGCACAAGGTGAAGAAAACAGCGGAACCCAAAGTATATATAAGCTTTGGGTGAAATAAAAAAGATATCTGAATCATACAGTGATCCATTAGGCTGTCGAGAAAATCTTGACAGCTTTTCTAATTAAAACATGAGGCATACGGTTTACAATGCTGTTGCCACTGATCTGCATTTATTTTATATTCTTGTTTCTTAAAAAATCACCCTTTTCTATACCCATTTTTTCATTTGACAAAATTGAACGGGTATTTTACTGTTGCTTTAACTAAAAACGGGAGGGTGAAAATAAGAACATGATTCAATAATCCTAACTTGAGAAAGAATCAATAGCTTAACATATTCATTCAGTTTCAGTACAATTCTTTCGTTGATCTGAATGCTTATTTGGTTTGTTTATTGATTGATTTTCTGAGATAGGATTATGAAGTAATGTTCTTTATTTGTACAGACTAAGTGGCTTTAAAGATCAAGCCTACTTAGGTATGAACTATGCATTGCCTCCTATCTCAGAAAAATGAGAATAGGAGGCATTTTTTTGCACACCATATTTTATGGGGGAGTGTATATGAAGTTTGAACAGCAGGAAATAAATATTCTAGGCTCTGATTCAGGTCCATATGGAATAGCAGTTTCACCCGAGGGAAAGGTATGGTTTACTCAACATAAAGCAAACAAGATTAGTTGTATTGATAAGAAGGGACAAGTTCAAGAGTACACTGTTCCGACACCTGATGCTAGAGTAAAGTGTTTAACGGTGTCTTCAAAAGGAGATATTTAGTTTACCGAAAATGAAGCTAATAAGATAGGAAAACTGACAACAAATGGGCAATTTATAGAATATCCTTTGCCGCATCCAAATTCCGCCCCATATGGAATTACGGAAGGTCCAAACGGCGATATTTGGTTTACTGAGATGAATGGAAATCGAATAAGTAAATTGACGGCAGAGGGCAAGATTCATGAATATGAACTACCTAATCAAGGATCATACCCTACTTTTATTACAGTAGGTTCAGATCAGTCAATTTGGTTCACTGAAAACCAGAACAATGCTATAGGCAAAATAACCGAGTCAGGAGAGTTAACGGAATTTCCAATTCTTACACCAGCAGCAGGACCAGTAGGGATTACAAACGGGCATGATGATGCACTTTGGTTTGTAGAAATAATGGGTAATAAGGTAGGTAAGATTACGGTTTCCGGTGAAATAACTGAATATGACATCCCTACACCAAATGCACGTCCCCATGCAATCGTGGCAGGCGTGAAATCTGATTTATGGTTTACCGAATGGGGGGCAAATAAAATAGGAAGGCTGACAATTGATCACACAATTGAAGAATATACAATCAATACACCTTATGCTGAACCTCATGGAATTGGATGTGATAATGAGGGAACAGTGTGGTTTGCATTAGAATGTAACAAAATAGGAAAACTAAACTTAATCAAAGAATGAGGAGCCACTCTTTGGCTCCTCTGGCAGTCGAGAAAACCTCGGCAGCCTCTATTTCGCCATCACTTGGTGTTAATTGCACATACTGTAAAAGCCATCGATCATATAAATCACCCCGCATGTATGGAAGACAAAATCGTTTGTCTGTTTCAAGGAAAACGGAAGTGACCGAACGAGTTTTCCTCGCAGCCGTGTGCCAAAACATGAAGAAAATTATCACACACCTATCCGAGCAGGGCTGGGTATACGGGAACTTTTTCTTGTTATGGAAACAGAGTAGAAATAAAAAACAAAAAAGCTTGTAGAGAAAACATGGTTTTCTCTACAAGCTGAAGATTACTTGTCTCGTACAGGATATTTATTATTTTCCGATGAATTGCTGTGTCCAGATGCTTCCAGACTCAACGTAGCCTACACCGATGTGAGTAAAGTTAGGATTTAGAATGTTTTTTCTGTGTCCTTCACTGTTCATCCAAGCTTTTACAACTTCCTCTGGTGTCTTTTGGCCCTTAGCGATGTTTTCACCTGCTGTTTTGTAGCTGATTCCGAAAGATTTCATCATATCAAACGGTGAGCCGTAAGTTGGGCTTTGGTGGTCAAAGTAGTTTTTGTCTTTCATATCCTGAGATTTTGCGCGAGCAGATTTGCTCAACGTTTCATCAATTTGAAGAGGTTTTAACCCTTGTTTTTGTCTTTCTGCATTTGTAAGCTCAACAACTTTTTTCTCATAGGCGCTTACAGATGAAGGCGCAGATGTAGTTGTGTTTGTTTTTTCAGCTTCAGGTGCTTTAGAAGCGGTGTTGTGTTCAGTAGCAGCTGGTGCTTTAGAAGCAGTGTTTTTTTCAGCAGCTGCTTTTTCAGCAGTTTTTTGTGCAGGTTTTGCAGTTTCAGTCTTTTGAACATCCTGAATGTTCATGTTAGATTGCTTCGCATATTTTTGAAGAAGCTGCTTGATCTCTTTTTCGTTTGCAGCGTCTAATGTTTTGATATTTGTTTTCATATGCAGTTTTTTCACTGCATCGTTAAGGGACATGTTTTGCACAGTGTTCCCCGTTTTTACCGTTACCACATGCTGGCAGGAGAGTTCTTTCGCTGATGCTTGCTGTACGCCCCCGAATGTGAATAATCCAACCGCAGCGGCAGCAGATAAAATAAATGCTTTCTTCATTAGTTCATAACCTCCTAGAGTTGTTTGTTTCTACAGAAAAATCATAACATAGCTTTTTTGTCATAAAGAATCCAACACTTTCCTTTGACAAATAGAGATTGTCATTTTCGTAACGTATATGCGCTAAATCGCTAAGGAGAAGGGAATTAGCTGGATATCATGATTTTATCGTACAGTTACATTGCTTCCTTTTTCTTGAATCGTTAGTTAAATTTTAATGTGTTTTTATGTTGACAGTTTTTTTTATCCCTTTTTGCTGTAACAACTGTTACAAAGGTGTTACAATTAATCTCAGTATATGTAAATATATTGAATGATTTGAGAGGGGTAACCAGAAGTGACTGAAATAGGACGTGAACCAAAGAAAAAGAGCAAAGGAAACAGAGCAATCAGAATGAACCTTTTTTTCCTTGCTGTCTTTGTTCTATTCACTGCATTAATCTTTAAGCTTGGCGTCGTTCAAATTGTTGAAGGCGAACAGCATGAAGAAGACGCTGAGAAAGCAAATGCAAAAACAGCGTACTATCCGGCGCCGCGAGGGAAGATGTACGACAGAAACCAGAAAGTGGCTGTCGATAACCAGAGCGTGCCTGAAATTGTGTATGTTTCAACATCGAGCACAAAAACAGAAGATAAAATCAAAACAGCGAAGCGGCTTGCTGCTTTCATTCATATTGATACTGAATTTTTGAAGGAAAGAGATTTGCGTGATTACTGGATTGCATCTCATCCGAAAAAAGCTGCCGCTCTGCTAAAGGAATCGGAAAGCAACCTGAAAGGGGACCAGGCTTACAAGCTCCAGGTTGAGCGTGTTCCAGATGAAGAATTGAAGGCTATTCAGCAAGATGACGAAGAAATGGAAACCGCTGCGATATATACAAGGTTTTCAAGCGGAAATGCTTACGAACCTCAAATTGTAAAAGCGATGAATCCAAATGAAAGCAATAGCAATGGAAAAAACGGGACGCTGCTTGATGAGAAGAAAAGCTCTACGCAACGGCCAAAAAATGACTTAACATATGATGAGATTTCAATTGTTTCTGAGCATTTAGAGGAGCTTCCTGGAATCGACATCGTCAACGATTGGACACGAAAATATCCTTATGACAAAACCCTCTATTCCGTGTTCGGGGGCGTCACGACACCTGATCAGGGCCTGCTGAGCGACCGGAAAGATTTCTACTTAACTAGAGGCTATGCGAATAATGACAGGGTGGGAAAAAGTTATTTAGAGTATCAATATGAAGACTATTTAAATTCTCATAAAGAAAAAGTGCAATACGTAGTAGACAATAAAGGAAATGTCGTCAGCCAAAAAACCATTGACAAAGGCAGCAGGGGATACGATCTTCAGCTTTCTTTCGACATGGAGCTCCAAGCAAAAGTGGAAAAGATCGTTGAAGAAGAAGTGAGAAACAGCCGTGCACGTGGGAACTATATGCTTGACAGAGCCTTTGTCGTGATGATGGATCCGAATAACGGCGATATTTTGTCGATGGCGGGAAAAAAGATAGATTTAGAAACAAACAAAATTCAAGATTATGCGATAGGCGCATTTACGACCCAATATGAAATGGGTTCGGCAGTGAAGGGTGCCACCGTACTTGCCGGCTATCAGGACGGGATTCCGCATTATAAATATTTTGTTGATACACCTCTTTATTTTGCAGGAAACGGTAACAAGCCTAAGAAGTCCTATATGAATATGGGAACTATTAACGAATTAACCGCATTGCAAAAAAGCTCAAACGTATACATGTTTAATGTTGCCATGCACATTGCCGGTGTCACGTATAAGCCGCATGGACCTCTTCCCGCTGATCAGAAGGATTTGAACAAAATGAGAAATTACTACAGCCAGTTTGGCCTGGGAGTAAAGACAGGTATTGATCTGCCTCAGGAATCAGCCGGCATGCAAACTACACCTGATGCGGTAGGGGGATTAATATTAGACTTGGCCATTGGACAATACGATACATATACACCGCTTCAAATGGCGCAGTACATCTCATCCATTGCCAATGGGGGCTACCGTGTTCAGCCAAGAATTGTTACAAGTATCCATGAGCCCAGCAATAAAGAGGGCCTTGGGAAGACCATTGAACAAAGAAAGCCAAACATTCTCAATAAAATTAACAACTCAGAAAGTGACATACAGCAAGTGCAAACAGGTATGAAATTAGTCACCTCTTCAGGGACAGCTAAAAATACGTTTACAGAAGATGTATCAGGGAAAACGGGAACTGCTCAAACATTTTATTACGGAACAAACCGTAATTGGTGGGGGCAAAGCACATACAATCTAACTTTTGTCGGCTATTATCCGTCGAAAAATCCAAAAGTGGCATTTAGTGTTGTTGTTCCTTCTGTAGCGAACGACCACGACCCGATCAATAAACTCATTGCCAAAAGAGCTATCCACGCCTACGCAGAGCTCGAAAAAAAACACAGCAAAAAATAAAAAACAGGGTGCACAACGAAAAGATTGTGTGCCCTTTCTTTTATTCAAAAATTGACGTTCACCATAAGAATAGAAGGAGAATACTCATTTTCTAGCGAATCATACTAGGTAAAAGTCAATCTGTATATGTCGAAACACGATGATCATGCAAAGGAGGGATTCTGTGGAACAGGATACGCAGCATGTTAAACCATTTCAAACAAAAACCGATATTCATGCAGTCTTGGCCTCTAATGGACGCATCATTTATATATCTGCCAACTCCAAACTGCATTTAGGCTATCTCCAAGGAGAGATGATCGGATCATTCCTCAAAACGTTTCTTCATGAGGAAGACCAATTTTTAGTCGAAAGCTATTTTTATAATGAACATCATCTGATGCCGTGCACCTTTCGTTTCATTAAAAAAGATCATACGATTGTGTGGGTGGAGGCTGCGGTAGAAATCGTTACGACAAGAGCTGAGCGGACAGAACGGGAAATCATTTTGAAAATGAAGGTTCTTGAAGAAGAAACAGGCCATCAATCCCTAAACTGCGAGAAACATGAAATCAAGCCTGCAAGCCCGGAATCGACTACATATATAACGGATGATTATGAACGGTTAGTTGAAAATCTCCCGAGTCCGCTATGCATCAGTGTCAAAGGCAAAATCGTCTATGTAAACAGCGCGATGCTTTCAATGCTGGGAGCGAATAGCAAGGACGCTATTATTGGCAAATGGTCCTATGAATTTATTGAAGAAGAATATCATGATATCGTGAAAAACAGGATTATACGAATGCAAAAAGGAATGGAAGTCGGAATGATAGAACAGACGTGGAAAAGGCTTGATGGCACACCTGTTCATTTAGAAGTGAAAGCGTCCCCGACCGTCTACAAAAACCAGCAGGCTGAGCTGCTGCTGCTGATCGACATCTCTTCAAGGAAAAAATTCCAAACCATCCTGCAAAAAAGCCGCGAACGATATCAGCTGCTGATTCAAAATTCGATTGATACCATTGCAGTGATTCATAATGGCAAATGGGTATTTATGAATGAGTCGGGAATTTCACTGTTTGAAGCGGCTACCTACGAAGATTTAATTGGCAAAAACATATACGATCAGCTGCATCCATGCGATCATGAGGACGTAAAAGAGCGAATCCAAAACATTGCCGAGCAAAAAACAGAATCAGAAATCGTCAAGCAATCCTGGTTTACCTTCCAGAACAGGGTCATCTATACGGAGATGGTCTGCATTCCGACGACCTTTTTTGGTGAAGCGGCTGTCCAAGTCATTCTTCGTGACATTTCTGAGAGAAAACAAACAGAAGAATTGATGCTCAAATCGGAAAAATTATCAATCGCTGGGCAGCTTGCGGCGGGAATTGCCCATGAGATCCGGAACCCTCTAACAGCGATTAAAGGATTTTTACAGCTGATGAAACCGACGATGGAAGGAAATGAACATTACTTTGATATTGTATTTTCTGAACTCAGCCGTATTGAATTAATCCTTAGTGAGCTGCTAATGCTGGCGAAACCCCAGCAAAATGCCGTAAAAGAATATTTAAACCTGAAAAAATTAATTGGTGAGGTCTCGGCACTGTTAGAAACACAGGCAAATTTGAATGGTATTTTTATCAGAACCAGCTATGAAAAAGACAGCATTTATATAAACGGGGATCAAAACCAATTGAAGCAGGTGTTCATTAATTTAATTAAAAATGCAGTGGAGTCTATGCCTAATGGGGGAACAGTAGACATTATCATCACTGAGGATGAGCATTCTGTTCATGTCACTGTCAAAGATGAAGGAGAAGGCATACCTGAAAAAGTGCTGAACCGGATTGGAGAACCATTTTTAACGACAAAAGAAAAGGGAACGGGACTCGGACTGATGGTGACATTTAATATTATTGAAAATCATCAGGGAGTCATCCATGTGGACAGCCATCCCGAAAAAGGCACAGCGTTTAAAATTTCATTTCCAAAAAAATAAAACAACGGCTTAAACGCCGTTGTTTATCGTCTGCATTGATTCCCGTTTTTTTAATACAAATAACTCTAAACGATCCAGGCCTTCTCTTAGCGTGTCCAGCGAGTATGCGAAAGACAACCTCACATATCCTTCACCATACTTTGAGAACGAGCTGCCCGGCACAAGTGCCACACCAGCATCCTCCAAAAGAGCCATACTAAAATCAAATGAAGACATTCCAAATGATTTAATAGAAGGAAAGATATAAAACGCACCAGACGGTTTTACAACGTCAATACCCATTGAAACTAGGCGGTCATACACATAGTCCAGACGTTTTTTGTACTGTTCCCTCATAATCAGGGCGTCGTCAAAGCCGTTTGTCACAGCTTCAAGCGCGGCTTGTTGCGATATGGATGATGCGCACGACACATTGTATTGATGAACCTTCAAAATGTGCTTTGCAATGTCTTTCGGTGCGAATAAAAATCCAATTCTCCAACCGGTCATACTGTGTGATTTTGACAAGCCGTTAATGACAATCGTTTGATCCCGCAGATAGGTTGCGATGGAGTAATGCGGTCTGTCATACGTTAATTCACTGTATATTTCATCAGACAATACGAAGACATTTCTTCCTTTTAAAAGGGCGGCGATGCTTTTCAGCTCTTCTTCAGATAAAGTCACGCCGGTAGGATTTGACGGGTAAGGAAGCACTACACATTTGGTGTTAGGGGTCAGAGCGTCTTCAATCAGCCGGGCAGTAAGCTTAAAGCCGTGTGACGTCGTATCAACAATGACAGGTTCGGCACCGCACAAATTGATAATAGGTTCATAGCCCGGATAAATCGGACCTGGCATAATCACTTCATCACCAGGAGATAAAATCGTCCGGAATGCAGCGTCAATGGCTTGGCTTGCACCTGTTGTAATGATGATTTCAGATTCAGCATCATAGTTGAAATCCGCTTTTTTCTTCATATAAAGCTGCACAGCTTGTCTCAGCTCGAGGTAGCCGGCGTTCGGCGTATATGACGTCACGTTTTCATCAATGGCTTTTTTGGCGGCAGCTTTCACGTGATGCGGCGTGAAAAAATCAGGCTGGCCGATTGTAAGTGAAATAACATCTTCGTGTTGTGCTACAAGATTTGAGAATTTGCGTATTCCTGAAATTTCAATTTCTCTTGCTTTCGGATTCAGCAAATGTTCCATAATTCATCACCTTAACAAATATAATGAGTTTATCCTATTTTACCACTAGCTGATCATTTGTCACCTGTTTAGCCGATATATTTCGATTGTATGCGCCTTTTTTCTAAACATACCTTTTTTAACAGAAAAAAAGAAGACAACCAGCGATTTGATTGTCTTTATTGTATCATGTTCTATTATTGTTTATATGTGCCAATTTCATTAATAACCATAATCAAAATGAAGGTCTTGGTGCCAAATCATATACGGGGGATGCTCTTCTTGAAGGTCAGCTGATTCTTTCTTCATATGCAGATAAGTCTCTTCACTGATATCTTCTAAAACAGTCATTTCATTTTCTTTAAATATTACTAAGGTACCCATTATTTACACCCTTCTTTGGAAAAATCCTTGACTATTTTATCACTGTTACTTGGAAAGTCAATGGTTATTAGGAAAAAAGTTTCTTTTTTTGTGAATCACAGCATGTGGCTCCCAGTATCCGATTTTGAAGTGCCATGCCATTCACTTTTTACAAATTACGCCGATATATACAGTACAATACTGAATGCGAATAGCGAGGGATTGAATTGTCGTTACAACAATACGAAATTTTATTGGATTCTGGTACAAATGAATTAGAAATTGTGAAGTTTGGCGTGGGCGATAATGCTTTCGGAATTAACGTCATGAAGGTAAGAGAGATTATTCAGCCAGTCGAGGTGACATCAGTGCCTCACTCTCATCAGCATGTTGAAGGCATGATTAAGCTCAGAGGAGAGATTCTTCCTGTGATCAGCCTCTTCTCATTTTTTGGAGTTGAGCCTGACGGATCAAAAGACGAGAAATATATCGTGACTGAATTTAATAAACGGAAAATCGTTTTTCATGTCGGCTCTGTTTCGCAAATTCACCGAGTGTCCTGGGAAGCTATTGAAAAACCGACATCGTTAAATCAAGGGATGGAGCGGCACCTTACCGGGATTATTAAGCTCGAAGACCTGATGATCTTTTTGCCTGACTATGAGAAGATTATTTATGACATCGAATCAGATTCAGGTGTGGATACGTACAATATGCATACCGAGGGCTTCGATGAAAGAAGAACTGATAAAAAGCTTATCATTGTAGAGGACTCACCGCTCTTAATGCGCCTCTTGCAGGATGAATTAAAAGAAGCAGGGTACAACAATATCGCTTCGTTTGAAAACGGAAAAGAGGCATATGACTACATTATGAACCTTGCTGAAAACGAAACTGATTTATCAAAACAGATTGATATGATTATCACTGATATTGAAATGCCAAAAATGGACGGACAC
Source organism: Bacillus sp. N12A5 (assembly GCF_026790125.1). NCBI lineage: Bacteria > Bacillati > Bacillota > Bacilli > Caryophanales > Bacillaceae > Bacillus > Bacillus sp. N12A5. The sequence goes on from NZ_JALAMR010000002.1 coordinate 435,662, forward strand.
AGGCTCACAAAGCTGCTGAAGGAAAATCCGAAAAGCTCAGATGTGCCGGTTATGATTTTCTCATCGTTAATTACAGATGATCTGCGTCACCGCGGAGAGGTTGTTGGCGCAGATGAGCAAATCAGCAAGCCTGAGATCAGTGATTTGATTAAAAAAGTGGATACGTATGTTATCGAATAAATAAAAACAGCCGTTGCCTAAAGGGGCACGGCTATTTTTATTTTAAAAGTAACTTTCGCCAAGTTTTTTAAAGACCGGTTTATGGTAAGCCGGCTGCTGGCGATTTGGCACAAGCGGCTTTTCTTTCATGCCGACATATTCTTGCAATAGGTGTTTCGCTTTTGTTAAAGACATTTGAGCTTTAGGATTTCGGTACGATTGATTAAGTGTACCTAAATGCGGAAGATGTTCGAAGTCTTCTTTAGTTGGAGGCATGTGAAAATAGTAGTCTCCGATTGAGATAAGCACGTCCGATTGCTGTTGGCTGAACCTTGGATTTTTTGAAAAATGAAGCCCTATTTTCTTTCCTTTACCTTCTTTGACAAGCTTTTGCAAAGCCCGTTTTTTCAGCAGATATAGGTATTTAGGGTTGGGGGCGGTTTTTGCATGGCGATTCACAGTGTAAACTGCTTTTGAAAGATTTTCTACGGTTGGCTGCAGATCTTTCGTATATGCATGGTCGTCCATTATTTCTCTCCTTTGCTCTAATCAAATTCTATATGATTAGATTATACTTTTTTAAAGTTGAAATGCAAATATTGAATGTAAAAATGCGCTTTTTTCTAAGAAAAAAAGCGCATTTTTTACGTATATTATACAGATCTTGCTTTCTTTTTCGGCTGCTCTTGAAATGCTTCCTGAACATTTACTTCTACAGCCTGCGCACTGTATTTTGGCAGTGCAACAAAATAAAAAATAAAAACAAGCAGGATGATAACGCCCATGCCGTAATAAAGATAATCAATGTTTGAAACGAACTTAGGAAATAACAGCGCAACTAAGCCGAGTGTCAAAGACTGTGCAAACATCATAAAAGGGTCCTGCAAGCCGCTGACACGTCCCATCAGCTTCGGATGAACAATCTTTGGCATCCATCCTCCAATTGCAATGTTGATCGGTCCGATGCACATTCCCAGGGTAAAAGCTGCCGCGTAAAACACCCATAAAACGTTCGTATAGCCAAGGACGAAAATCAGCAAGCCTGCAATGAAAATCGGTATTGACATTAAAAAGTGCGGCTTCACTTTTTTAGAGATGACTGTACCGATTACACTTCCAGCCAGCAGCCCAAACCCGAGTGCGATCGTAAATACAGACGTATGCCACTCATAACGGTCAGGCGCCAATCCATATTTCATTGTAAACATCGGCAATACGGCGAATCCTCCGTTGACAAATCCAAAAATGAAGAAACCGAATATAAGAGATGCCAGCAGTTTGTTTTTTAAAATATAGAGAATGCCTTCCTTAAAATCATTGAATGAATCTTTAACAGAAGCTTTTCTCCAGCTGAATGCACCGTTTGGCTGTCGGGCTTCTTTCGGAATCCGGCAGCTGCGGATCAGCAGCCCGGAAATGATAAAGCTGACAAAATCAAGAATAATGGCGCCTTCAATTCCAATTGTGTTGTACATAACAGCGCCGATTCCGACCCCGAACACCATAAAAATACTAAAAAGCATCTGGTTAAGCCCTGCCGCTTTCGCATAATGCTCCTTTGGCAGGATGGCTTGTACCAAACTGTTTTCTGCCGGAAAGAAAAACTTCGTGACAGCGCTTCTGACAAATAAAATACAAAAAACAAGAGGAATATTGCCGGTAAATAAAGTGAAAAAAAGAACGACAGTCAGGCCGGCTCTGATCCAATCACAGTTTTCAGCTACCTTTTTTCTGTCAAACCGGTCTGCCACGACTCCCACGATCAGAAATACAAATACGGTCGGAAGGGAATACATCAGCTCCGCCAAGGTCGTATATGAAGGCTGGCTGCTGAAGCGGTCCAGCAAGAAAAAAGCAAAGGCCATGTTGCCTACTGTCGTGCCCATTTGAGAAGCGAGTGCTGCGAAAAATAGTCGAACAAAATTACGATTTTTAAATATATCCATAAAAACGCTCCTTACCCTAAAGGTCCCACTTTATCATATTATAAACCGCCTGTTTTTGAAACAAATAAGAAAACATTACCGGTTAATTAAGACTCTTGTTCCGTTTGGCACAATGGAAGCGAGCTCGATTACGTCTTTGTTATGCATGCGAATGCACCCTTTAGAAACAGCCTTACCAATCGAAGATGGATTATTCGTCCCGTGTATTCCGTAGTGCTGCTTTGAAAGGCTTAACCAATAAGCGCCAAATGGGCCGCCGGGATTGCGCTGGCGGTTAATAATGTAAAACTCGCCAGTAGGCGTTTGCGTTAGGATTTTGCCAACGGCGATGGGATAGGTTTTCATTAACCGATTATTTTGAAACAGCGTAAGGGTCTTCGCTCCGATTGAGACTGCGATATGATATGGGATTGTATTAGGGTCAGGCAGTCCGGGGATGACAATGGACTGCCCCGCAGTGAGCCCTGCCTGCAGTGACGGATTAGCTTGGAGTAATGCAGCCGTGCTGATTCTGAAATCAGCCGCGATACTGTTCAGTGTATCACCTTGCTTCACCTGGTACGTAAGCAGTTTCCTCATCCTCTCCTTTTTACTTATAAGTATTGACGAGGAGCCCATCCTGCTACATTAATTTGTGCTTTTTAAGGTAAAAACAGCAATTTCAGGCTTTGCCAGAAACCGCAAAGGCAGCCTGGTCATCCCGAGGCCGCGGTTTACGTAAATATGAGTGCTGCCCGTATGATACATTCCCTCTGTGTAGACATTTCCATATGGAGGCGTAATAATCGGACCGTAAAAAGGCAGCTGAATCTGGCCGCCGTGTGTGTGGCCGGACAGCTGAAGATTCACTGGATACTCTGTTGTATTCAAGGCTGCATCAGGTTCATGAACGAGCAGAATGGAAAAAAGACTGTCGCTTAGCCTTGAAAGGATGCCTACATAATCGGGTTTTCCTAGCATTAAGTCATCAAGTGATGCAATCTCAATTTCACTGCCATCCGCGAGCGTCAATGTTTGATAGCCATTGCGGTATACCGTAAAACCCCCGGCTGTCATCAGACTTTTGTATACGGCAGTTCCATAGCCTCCGTGATCATGATTGCCATAAATACAAAGCTTGCCGAAGGGCGCATTCAGTTTTCTTAATAACGGAATCACTGCCTGGTGTTGCTGATACGTATCAGGATTATCGATAATATCACCGGTAAACACAATGAGATCAGGTTTACATTCATTGATTGTCAGGATGACAGTTTTTAAATCTTCCAGAGTAAAATAATCACTCAAGTGTGTATCACTGAACTGCACGATTTTAAAACCGTCAAATCCGTGCGGGATGAGAGAGCTTTTTATGGTGTGTTCGGTTGTCTCAATCATGTGCGGCTCCAGATATCTGGCATAGCCGTATCCTCCGCCGGCCGTTATAGCTCCGGCAGCAAGAGCGCCGAACATACCTTTCAGAAATTGCCTTCTGGACATCTTTTTCATTTCAAACCAACCTTTAATAGAGTTTTTCTATTATATCATCTGTAGCTTTAAAAAATCTCATGTCAGCATGTACTGACAGAGGCAGGCATATAATGATAGAATAATATTGAATGAATACTCATTCACAACAGGAGGGAGAAACATGGAAAAAAAGGCAGTTATCATTACTGGCGGGTCAAGCGGCATGGGAAAAGCAATGGCGAAAAAACAGGCTGAATTGGGCTGGTACGTTATGGTGACAGGGAGGAAACAGGAAGCACTTGAGGAAACGAAAAGAGAAATTGAGACCTTTGAGGGGCAGGTTATCTGTTTTCAAATGGATGTCCGTTCTGATTCCGCCGCTTCAGAAATGATTCAAGAAGCGATAAAAGCGTTTGGCCGGCTTGACGCGCTGATTAACAATGCGGCCGGAAACTTTATTTGTCCGGCAGAAAAGCTGACGCCCAATGGATGGAAAGCCGTCATTGAGATTGTTTTAAACGGTACATTCTTTTGCAGTCAAGCCGCGGCAAGGCATTGGATCGACCAGCAGCAGAAGGGCGTCATTGTAAATATGGCTGCTACATACGCTTGGGGAGCGGGAGCGGGGGTCGTTCATTCCGCTGCAGCCAAAGCAGGGGTATTGTCACTGACAAGAACACTGGCCGTTGAGTGGGGGAGCAAATACGGCATCCGAACAAACGCGATCGCACCCGGCCCAATTGAACGAACAGGCGGTGCGGATAAGCTTTTTGAATCAAAAAAAGCGAAGGCCCGCACAATGAACAGCGTACCGCTGGGCCGGCTGGGCACGCCGGAGGAAATCGCCGCTTTGGCCGCGTTTTTGCTTTCTGACGAAGCATCCTATATAAACGGGGATTGTATCACAATGGATGGGGGGCAATGGCTGAATCCTTACCCGTTTTAAAGCATATTAATCTTTGGATCCAATGTGGTATAATCAGACAAAGATAGAGAAGCAGGTGATAACATGTTGGATCCACTTGATATTTTAACGAACATTGATGATGTCCTTCCATATTACCAGGCAATTTTCAGTGCCGAGGAACAGAAGATCATCGGGTATGAAGTGCTTGGACGTATTTTGGCAGATTCAGAAATCCAAAGTCTCGGGCCCTTCTTTTTAGATGCAGGGATACCCGAAGAATATAAATTAGAGGTTGATAACAGAATTATCCGCCAGGCTCTTGACCGCTTTTTGGAGGCTGATTCTGATCTGCTGATTTTTATGAATCAGGATGCCAATCTACTGATGCTTGACCATGGTGAAAGCTTTCTGGAGCTTCTGAAAGAATATGAAGCTAAGGGAATTGAACTCCATCGTTTTGTGCTTGAAATTACAGAGCACAATTTTGAAGGGGATATTGAGCAGCTCTACCATATGCTTGCCTACTATCGTACATACGGAATAAAAATCGCAGTTGATAACATCGGAAAAGAAAGCAGCAACTTAGACAGAATTGCCCTGCTTTCGCCAGATTTGTTGAAAATCGATTTGCAGGCCCTGAAAGTATCACAGCCGTCACCGTCATATGAGCATGTGCTGTACAGCATATCTTTATTAGCAAGAAAAATCGGTGCGGCGCTGCTGTATGAAGACATTGAGGCGAACTTCCAGCTTCAGTACGCCTGGAGAAACGGAGGCCGCTATTTTCAGGGCTATTACTTGGTGTCTCCATCTGAAACGTTTCTAGAGAGAGATGTATTGAAACATAGACTAAAAACTGAATTTCATCAATTTATCACACATGAGAAAAAGAAATTGGAAACCGTCTATGAGCACTCCGAACAGTTTTACAAACGAGTGCATCAGGCTGTGACCTCTTTGAGAAAAAACAATCTGTCTTCTGATGATGACTTTATTAAAAAGCTGGCGGAAGAGCTGACAGATTGCAGCTTTAGAATTTACATGTGTGATGAAGAAGGCGACCAGCTGACGGGAAATGTGTTTAAACAAGATGGAGAATGGATTTACCAGCCGGAATATGCGGAAAAGAATTGGAGCTGGCGTCCTTATTTTCTGGAGAACATTATGAGAATGAGAAATCTCAGAAAGGGATTTTTCAGTGATTTGTACAGTGATTTGGAAACAGGTGAAATGATCAGAACGTTTTCGTATCCGATGGATGATCAAATGTATTTATTTATAGACTTGCCTTATTCTTATTTATATGAGCAGGATGGATTGATTTAAGCGGCTGAATAGCCGTTTTTTTTATAAATTGAAAAAAACATCAAAAAACAATTGACATTGATACTGAGAATCATTATCATTTAATTATAGAGAGAAGCTACTCTCTGTTCCCCAACCCCTCTATCAGATCAAGATCCGAAAAAGCTTGGCGCTACCCCCGCCAAGTTTTTTTATTTGCCAGAGCATAAGACAATCCAATGAAACAATAAACCTTACTAGTGAAGAACACTGAACGCTAGGAGGAACAAAAATGTTTAAAAGAAGCAACAGACTGTTCATTGATCTCGCCTGAACACCCGGATCCCAATGCGGCAACGGAAGTGCAAGAGCTATTAGGCGGCAAATTTGGTGAGATGTCCACTCTGAATAATTACATGTTCCAGTCCTTTAACTTTCGAAGCAAGAGAAAATTAAAAACGTTTTAAATCTCGTATCCAGTATGACTGCTGAGGAGTTCGGCCATGTTGAACTTGTATCTAATCTTTAATGCTGACAGGGTCGACTTTTTAAAGGCGATCCCGATGCAACACCGATGCGGGATGCAAAAAACAAATGAAACGCCCAGCAGAAATAGCTAAAACGTCTTATCCATTTGATTCAATGGGAAAAGCCTGGACCGGAGAAAATGTGTTTAACAGCGGAAATCTGGTGCTGGATTCGATTCATAACTTTTTCCCAGGATGCGGTGCCCGAACTCATAAAATGAGAGTGTATGAAATGACTGATCACCCGGTGGCCAGAGAAATGGTCGGATATTTGCTCGTGCAGGGCGGCATTGATATCGTGGCATATGCGAAGGCGCTTGACATTGCGACAGGCGCCAATATCGGCAAAATGCTGCCGATCCCGAATCTTGACAACAAACATTAAATGTGAAGAGCAGGGCAATCTCATACGAAGCTGTATACCTTCAGCAATACAGATTACAAGGATATCAATAAAATATGGAAGGGCGAGCATCCGATTGACGGCAGTGAGCTTCATGTGTAAAGAGAGCGCCGATGCCAGATTTCAGAGAAGTGCCGGAGGAATTTGCACCAGGAATTTCAAAAGAGGATTTTGATAAAATTGCAAAACAGCTTCTTGACTCTGCAGGCATCTCAAAAAAATCATAATTGTGTGTATGACATTCAAAAAAAGCCTCAAACTAATAAAAAAACGTTTTTTCACTTTTTTTCTTTTCTTAAATTCAGCAGTGAAAATGCCATCCTGTCCGACTTTATGGTATGATGCTCAATAGAACTTGTATTATAATAAATACTTGTTGATTTGAAGTTGCTTTTTGAAAGGAGTCTTTTTTTAGAATGTCACAATTAATGGGTATCATCACACGGCTGCAAAGTCTGCAAGAAACAGCGGAAGCGGCTAACGAGCCAATGCAGCGTTATTTCGAAGTAAATGGTGAAAAAATATGCAGTGTTAAATATTTCGAAAAGAATCAAACGTTTGAACTGACGGTTTTCCAAAAAGGCGAAAAACCTAACACATATCCGTTTGATAATATCGACATGGTTTCCATCGAAATCTTTGAACTTCTTCAGTAAGATTCCTGAAAAAGGGCGAACAAGCTTCCGCTTTTGCAAAAAGTAATTGAAACGATAAGGAACATACTTGTTTCATGGTTGTAAATCCTTGAAAAGGAGTGTCGTCATGGCTGATTCTTTTCTGTTTTATAATCTTTCAGAAGCAGAGATGACCTTTCAAGATGTGATGGAACGGCTTAAAGCCTTTGTTCGAAAGGACCCCCGTTCTTCCTATGTGTTATCGATCGGAACCGATTCACAGGTCTACCGCGATTACACAAAGTTTATTACCGCATTGCATTTGCACCGTACCGGCAAGGGAGCTTGGGGCTGTTTGAAAAATCATGCAGTCGACAGACCCATACATAGCCTTCGGGAGAAGATTTCGTTAGAAACGGCGTACAGCCAAGAAACGGCCGCTCATATTCTTGATGGGCACTTAATGGATATTACCGATCTGCTCCTGCCCTTTACCGGTGAGGGGGCGGATCTTACCTTTGAGGTTCACTTGGATATTGGGAAAAAAGGCCTTACAAAAGAACTGATTCAAGAAATGACAGGACGTATCACTTCCATGGGGATTGAGGCAAAAATAAAACCGGATTCATACACTGCCTTCAGCTATGCAAATCGTTTCACAAAATAATTCCGGCTGAAAAGCCAAGGGAAATGTCGAATTATGCGGTTGACGTTTGTTTTCTGATTACTTATTCTAGCGGTAGAGCTGAAAGTAAGCTATCTTGCTTTCAGAGGTATTCAGTATAAAACAGGGGGCCTGATTGCGAATGAGTCTTATCGGTGAACGATTTACAGAAGAAGAACAAAAACTTCTGCTGAATATCCTGATCAACCATGAGTATGCCATCGAGCTTTTAAGCAGTGAGATCAACGATATAGAGACAGGTACCAAAAACGTTGACGGAACCACCTACAAAAAACTTGTAACGCTTTACGACCGATTTCGATTTGAAAATTAATGGAACGCCCTATAATTGATACTCGGACAAAGAGTATCTTTTTTATTGAATGGAAACTTTTCGACAAATACTGATAAAGTTTATATTATTGTAATATAGGGAATGTATTGTTGATGAAAATGAAAAGGGGTCGAAAACATGATAAGCTTACAATCAGACCAGCTTCTTGAGGCAACAGTCGGACAATTTATGATTGAGGCGGATAAAGTAGCGCACGTTCAAGTCGGCAACAATCTTGAGCACGCATTATTAGTGCTGACAAAAACCGGATACACTGCTATTCCAGTTCTTGATGCTTCCTATCGTTTACATGGCTTAATCGGTACAAATATGATCATGAACAGTATTTTCGGGCTTGAGCGAATTGAGTTTGAAAAGCTTGACCAGATTACGGTCGAGGAAGTCATGGTGACTGATATTCCGCGTCTGCATATAAATGATCCAATTATGAAGGGGTTCAGCATGGTCATTAATAATGGATTTGTCTGTGTTGAAAATGACGAGCAGGTGTTTGAAGGGATTTTTACAAGAAGAGTGGTACTAAAGGAATTAAATAAGCATATACGCTCATTGAATAAGTAGGCTTCACGGCCTATTTTTATTATATTGGCAGAGCAACAAAGAAAGCGCATACATAAGTTAAACCAGAATAGGGCTTGAAACAGAAACAAAAATTTTATTAGAATGGGAGATAAGAAAAACTTATTGATCATAAAAAGGAGGACGACATGCAGCTTCAAGAGCTTCATATGCTCGTAGTTTTAGCTGAGGAATTAAATATGAGAAAGGCGGCGGAACGGCTTTTTGTCTCCCAGCCGGCTTTATCTCAGCGCTTACAAACGATTGAAAAGGCGTGGGGCACAAAAATCTTTTTAAGATCCCAAAAAGGTTTAACGGTAACGCCGGCCGGTGAGAAAATCATTCAGTTTGCGAATGATGTGACGTTAGAGCAAGAAAGAATAAGAGAAAATATTGACGAGCTTGAAGGGGAAATTCACGGCACATTGAAGCTTGCTGTCGCTTCCATCATCGGCCAGCATTGGCTTCCTAAAGTCCTGAAAACGTATGTGGAAAAGTATCCGAATGCAAAGGTCTCGCTCATTACCGGATGGAGCAGCGAAATGCTGAAAAGCTTATATGAAGACCAGGTACATATCGGCATTATTAGAGGCAACCCTGAGTGGAAGGGCCGTAAAGATTACTTAATGACAGATCACCTGTATTTAGTGGACACCGAAATTTCCTGCATTGAGGACATCGCCCATACAGAACGGCCGTTTATCCAATTTAAAAGCGACAGCACATATTTTCAGGAAATACAGCACTGGTGGCATCAAAAATTTAAAACGTCGCCAAAACAGACAATATTGGTTGATCAGATTGAAACGTGCAAACAGATGGCGCTGCACGGAATTGGTTATGCCATTTTGCCGTCTGTTACTTTGCAAAACGAAGATAAAGTCAATAAAATGCCTCTGTTAGACACAAAGGAGCAACCAATCGGACGGGATACATGGCTATTAGGCTATGAACCTGCCTTTGAACTGAAGCAAGTTCAAGCTTTTGTTCAAGTGATAAAGGATATGCTGGATCAGGAAAATCCATTTTAAAGACAGCGATGTGCTGTCTTTTTTTATTTATATATTGACAATGAAAATCATTATCATTTAAAGTGATACATATGATATTGAAAATCATTATCAATTGATGAGGTGATACCATGGCGAAAGCCTTGATTACATATGCCAGCATGTCGGGAAATACAGAAGACATTGCTGCAATTATAAGAGATACGCTTCAAGAATATAAGTTGGATATCGATTGTGTTGAGATAGATGATGCAGATGTGTCTGCTCTGACATCCTATGATTATGTGCTGATTGGCACGTATACATGGGGCGACGGCGATTTGCCTTACGAAGCGGAGGATTTTTTTGAAGAGGTCAAACAGCTTCAGCTTAATGGCTTAAAAACAGCGTGCTTTGGATCTGGTGATTATTCTTATCCAAAGTTTTGTGAAGCGGTCAACTTGTTCAGTGCCATGCTGCAAGAGGCTGGAGCTGCTGTTTACCAGGAAACATTAAAAATCGAACTCGCGCCTGAAACAGATGAAGATGTAGAAAGCTGCAGAGCGTTTGCAAGAGGGTTTCTTGCATGGGCAGATTATATAAATAAGGAAAAAAGCCATGTTTCATAAAGGAGCCACTGCTGTCACGGCATCAGCATGTTCAGGTTATTTTGTGGCAGTACAAAGAGAAGGTATTTTCCACTATTCTTTGGAGCATGGCTGGAAAAAGCTTTTTCGGTTGAAAAGCAAAATTCATTGCATCAGCTACATAGGCCCGTACTTATTTGGCGTCGGTGAGAAGGGAACGGTCATTCGCTCGTCTGACGAAGGAAAAACCTGGACGATGTCGAGCTTTCCGACAAATGCAACAGTGTGGGCGATTACCGGCCGGAAAGACGGATTTGTCTGCGCCCACGGCAGGCACTGCATTTATGTATCGGATAACTTTGGGGTTTCATGGCGCGTCATAAAACCTTTTGCCGAATTTAATAACCCGCCTGTTATCCGTTCGTTGTGCCTGCACGGCAGCAGTCTTTTCATTGGCACGCAAATACACGAATGTTTTGGTGGCATTTGGGCTTACGACTTTACACGTGACACTGTCCAAATCGTTAAGAAAGAAATAAACAGGATGACGGCATCCATGATTGTGTTCGATGAATATTGGCTGGTGGCGGCGATGGGTTCTGTGAAAGGAAAGCACGGTGCTGTCACTGTACGAAATATATTAACCGATGAAGAATTCACCATACAATCCAGCACGATCAGAAAAGAAGAATCATTTCTTGATGTTTCTGAGGATGATGGAATTATATATGTCACCACAACGCAAGATGAAAATGGTTATTCGATGATTTACCAGGCTGATCTCGAAGCTCGTTCGTTAACATGGTTCGATACCATTAAGGGGCATGGATGGAGAGTGGCCAATCAGAAAGAGAACTTCTTTTGTGCAGGCTTGTATGAATGTAAATTTGTCCAGCCGTACGAAGTTTCAGCAATGATACATTAGAGGAGGAGTATTAAATTGGGGAAGATTTTGCTCGTTTATGCAACAATGTCAGGCAACACGGAAGCAATGGCAGATTTGATTGAGAAGGGGCTTCAGGAGGCGGAAGCGGAAGTGGACCGTTACGAAGCGTTGGATATTGATGATGCACAGCTGTTTAACGATTATGACCATATCATTATGGGAACCTATACGTGGGGCGACGGAGACCTGCCTGATGAATTTTTAGACATTGCTGAAGACATGGATGAGATTGATTTTTCCGGAAAGACATGCGCTGCATTCGGTTCCGGTGATACAGCATATGAATTTTTCTGCGGAGCGGTTGATACGCTCGAAGCGAAAATAAAAGAACGGGGAGGCGAGATTGTGCTGCCTTCGGTGAAAATCGAAAATAATCCAGAAGGTGAAGAAGAAGAAGAATTAATGGAGTTCGGGAGACAATTCGCAAAGAAAAGCGGGTGCGTTGTCTGATCACCCAATGGGAACTGCTAAAGCGGCTGTTCCTTTTTTTCTTGTCTTTGCATCTTTCCTTTGATACAGTAATGAGGTAGAAAATCAGGAGGAGGACTATACATATGAAAATGATGGACGCAAATGAAATTATTTCATTTATTCAAAATAGTACAAAATCTACACCTGTTAAGGTTTACGTGAAGGGTGAGCTGGAAGGAATCAATTTCGGCGAATCTGCGAAAGCTTTTATCAACGGAAACACTGGTGTTGTTTTCGGTGAATGGAGCGAAATTCAAACAGCAATTGAAGAAAATCAAAGCAAAATCGAAGACTATGTGGTTGAAAATGACCGCCGCAATTCTGCGATTCCAACGCTGGATCTTAAAAATATCAAAGCGCGTATCGAGCCTGGCGCAATCATCCGCGACCAAGTTGAAATCGGCGATAACGCAGTCATCATGATGGGTGCTTCTATCAATATCGGTTCAGTCATCGGCGAAGGTACGATGATTGATATGAACGTTGTTTTGGGCGGACGAGCTACGGTTGGCAAAAACTGCCATATTGGCGCGGGTTCTGTACTTGCCGGCGTTATTGAGCCGCCATCCGCTAAACCGGTTGTCATTGAAGACGACGTTGTAATCGGCGCAAATGCTGTTGTGCTTGAAGGCGTAACAGTAGGTAAAGGAGCCGTTGTTGCTGCGGGAGCGATTGTAGTAAACGATGTTGAGCCTTACACTGTTGTAGCAGGAACACCTGCTAAAAAAATCAAAGACATTGATGAGAAAACAAAAGGCAAAACGGAAATCAAGCAGGAATTACGCCAGCTGTAAGGAATGGTTTGATAAAAGGCGTGGATAATATATCCACGCCTTATTCGTATAGCAGGAGGAATGAAAATGAAGAAAGAGGAGCTCATCGCAATCCGCAGAGATCTGCACCGTATACCGGAGCTTGGATTTCAGGAGTTCAAAACCCAGCAGTATTTATTAAATGTCTTGAAACAATATCCGCAAGACAGAATTGAAATTGAGAAATGGCGAACAGGGCTTTTTGTAAAGGTGAACGGGACGGCGCCAGAAAAAATGCTGGCGTACAGAGCGGATATCGACGCACTTTCCATTGAAGAGCAGACAGGTCTTCCATTCGCATCAGAGCATCACGGCAACATGCATGCCTGCGGACACGATTTGCATATGACGATTGCACTCGGCATTATTGACCATTTTGTTCACCATCCGGTCAAACATGATTTGCTCTTTCTGTTTCAGCCGGCAGAGGAAGGGCCTGGCGGTGCTGAACCTATGCTTGAGAGCGATGTACTAAAAAAGTGGCAGCCTGATTTCATCACGGCACTGCATATTGCTCCGGAGCTGCCTGTAGGCACGATCTCGACAAAAAGCGGCCTCCTTTTTGCGAATACCTCAGAGCTTGTCATCGATCTGGAAGGAAAAGGGGGACATGCAGCCTATCCGCACTTAGCAGAGGATATGGTTGTAGCGGCAAGCACACTTGTCACCCAGCTGCAAACGATCATCTCTAGAAACACAGATCCGCTTGACAGTGCCGTTATTACGGTTGGTACCATTACCGGCGGTTCAGCGCAAAATATCATTGCGCAAACAGCTCATCTGGAAGGCACGATCCGCACGCTTTCTGAAGAATCAATGAAGAAGGTAAAGGAACGGATTGAGGATATAGTGAAAGGAATCGAAATCGGGTTCCGCTGCAAAGGAAAAGTCACATATCCTTCTGTGTATCACCAAGTTTATAATACGAGCGGCCTGACAGAAGAATTTATGTCTTTTGTTGCTGAACATCAACTGGCAACAGTAATAGAAGCAAAAGAAGCAATGACTGGAGAGGATTTTGGCTACATGCTGAAAAAATATCCCGGCTTCATGTTCTGGCTTGGCGCTGATTCTGAACATGGGCTTCATCACGCAAAGCTGAACCCTGATGAAAATGCGATAGAAACAGCGGTTAACGTGATGACAGGTTATTTTTCTGTTTATGCCAATTAAGTACAAATGAAAGAATAAAATTCCATGAATTGAACACTCTAATAAACGGAGGTGTTCAATAATGGCTAAAAAAATTGGAATTGAGCAATCGTTATCAGATGTAGAAGCAGCATTAAAAGAAAAAGGTTATGACGTTGTAATGATGAAAAGCCCTGCCGATGCAAAAGGCTGTGACTGCTGTGTCGTAACAGGTCTTGATAATAATGTGCAAGGGATAGCCGATACGGTAACACAAGCACCTGTCATTACAGCTTCCGGGATGACTGCTGAAGAAATTTGCAGTGAAGTTGAAAGCAGAATTCAGTAAATGAAAAACCGAAGCAAACAGCTTCGGTTCTTTTATTTATTCTGTTTCTTTCGGAAAAGCGCGGTCAAGCGCGGTTTTTATTTCTTTTTTCAGCACTCGCTCGACCCGCCACTGTTCCATATTTTCTGTTTTGGCGATGACTCTGATCACAATTTCAGAAGTTCCCAGTTCTTGAATCCCGATGACATTTGGGCCTTCTTTTATTTGGGGAAGAGCGGCTGCCGTTTCATCACATACTTGCTGTAAAATATGAATCATTTCATCAATGTCTCTTTCAGCCGGCACTTTAATATCAACCAGAGCCTGCATGGTTCCCCGGGAATGATTGCTTACGTTTGTAATGTTTCTGTTTGGGATGTAATGAAGTGTTCCATCAAAGCTGCGGATTTGAGTTGTCCTTAAGCCAACCTGCTCGACAATTCCGTTAAAGGTAGAAACCGTAATATAATCTCCGACATCCAATTGTTTTTCAAGCAAAATAAAAAAACCTGTCACGATGTCGCTGACAAGCCCTTGGGCACCAAATCCGACAGCCAGTCCTACGATTCCTGCTCCCGCTAAAAGAGCGCTTGGATCGTAATGAAATAAATCAAGAACCATGACGAAGAATATGAAAATCAATATGTAAGCAAATATGTTAAGAGTCAGGCTTCGCAGGGTATGTGCACGTCCGATAGACAAGCTGTTCTGCTCTTCGAATTTTGCAAACAGGTGTTTAATGATTTTCATGCCTAATGATCGAACAATAAAATAGAGCAATATCATTATGACAAGTTTAATGAGCAGAACACCGGCATTTGTAATCAATCCCGCCCAATCGTATTGTTTAATAAAATCCATGTTGGAGCTCCTTTTCTGTAATGATTGCTGAATGTTGACATTCATTACCCTATACAAGAATATGTTAAACGTTTTATTCAAAATTGTCGAAGCCAAAGACATGTATAATTTGTTAAAAATTGACTCGGGAAATCTGCTCCTATATAATGGGCATTGTGATGCTATTAACGGAAAATGGATAATCATCCTTTATTTTCATGCGGATCCGGCATTTAAGCCAAACTATCAATTGGAGGGATACATATGGCAGAACGTATGGTAGGTAAACAGGCTCCTCGTTTTGAAATGGAAGCAGTCCTTGCAAGTAAAGAATTTGGCAAAGTAAGTCTTGAGGAAAACATGAAAAACGACAAATGGACAGTACTGTTCTTCTATCCAATGGACTTCACTTTTGTTTGTCCGACGGAAATTACTGCTATGTCTGACCGCTATGACGAATTCGAAGATCTTGATGCAGAAGTCATCGGGGTTTCTACTGATACAATCCATACTCATTTGGCGTGGATTCATACTGACCGAAAAGAAAACGGCCTTGGCCAGCTGAAATATCCGCTTGCTGCCGATACAAACCATGAGGTATCCCGTGAATATGGCGTATTAATCGAAGAGGAAGGTGTGGCCCTGCGGGGATTGTTTATTATCAATCCTGAAGGCGAGCTCCAATATCAGACTGTTTTCCATAACAACATTGGCCGTGATGTTGATGAAACGCTTCGTGTTCTTCAAGCGCTGCAAACTGGCGGACTTTGCCCGGCCAACTGGAAGCCAGGCCAAAAAACACTTTAATACTTTCTAGAACGAAAAACGGTCTAACATATTCGTTAGGCCTTTCTGTTTAATAGGAGGGAAAAGCAATGAAATTACGTCAGCCCATGCCTGAATTGACTGGGGAAAAAGCTTGGTTGAATGGTGAAGTAACAAGAGAGCAATTGATCGGAGAAAAGCCGACGCTTATTCATTTCTGGTCCATCAGCTGCCATCTGTGCAAAGAAGCGATGCCGCAAGTGAATGAATTTCGTGATAAATATCTAGATAAACTGAACGTTGTGGCTGTGCATATGCCTCGTTCCGAAGATGATCTTGATCTCGAAAAAATTAAAGAAGTAGCAGATGAACACGACATCACTCAGCCGATTTTTGTCGACAGTGATCATGCTTTAACCGATGCATTTGAAAATGAATATGTGCCTGCATACTATGTGTTTGATCAAACAGGACAGCTCCGTCACTTCCAAGCTGGGGGGAGCGGAATGAAAATGCTTGAAAAACGTGTCAACCGCGTTCTTGCTGAAACAGAGGTAACAGAATAGTTATTCGTAAAAAACCTGATCCTATCGGGTTTTTTTATTTGTACAAGAAAGTAATCGCAGAAGAGTAAGAAGCTTATTTTTCCAAATTTGGATATAGGATATGTGGATTTTCCTGCTTAAGGGGCTAAATAAACCGCTATTTTTTTATGTTTTTCTTCAAAATTAGATATATTTCATATTCCAGAACTCGAAAATTGTAGATATTACACTAAATTTCATTAAAGAAGTAAGTAAAATATATATTTTCAACATTATACCAATTCAATTTGAAAGACCTTTGATCCCTTGTGAATAAAGGACTCTTTTGAAAAATAAAACATTTTCAGAAAATAAGGAATTTTTCATAGAGTAAATATAATAGTAAAATGCTAAAATAATAGTTGATAAAATTACTTTTGTAATCTAATATCTTAATAAAGATGTTAATTCTGATAGGGGGTACATTGAGGAATGTTTAATGAAAGAGAAGCTTTGCGCTTGCGGTTAGAACAATTAAATGAAGCTGAAGTGAAAGTCATTCGTGAATATCAAATCGAACGTGATAAAATATACGCAAAGTTAAGAGAGCTGGACAGAAATGGAAGCCCTTCCGAAATCAAAAAGGATTTCCGTTCTGAAAGAAAAACGGACTCTCTGCCGGTTCTTGCTGAGCTTGCGGCTCAGGAAATCAGAAGCTATCAGCCGCAGTCACAGCAGCAGTCCGTCCAGCCTCAGCTTCAATCAATTTCCTCTCTTCCTGCCGGTATACCAGACGGATCAACACGAAGAAGAAGAGGAACGGCAAGACCGGGATCAAAAGCAGCTAAGCTGCGTGAAGCTGCTATTAAAACGTTAAAACGCCACAACGCGGCGATTAAGAGCTCGGAGCTTCAAAAAGAGATTGAAAAAGAAAGCGGTCTTGAAATCCCTAATATGACAACGTTTATGCAAAGCTTAATTAAAATGTACCCGGAAGTGAAAAAGCCGTATCGCGGCCAGTACATTTTAGAGGGCGAAATCGAATCAACTGAATCTGCAGAATCAGCTGATGAATAAACATACAGAAAAACTGCTTGGCATGATGCTCAAGCAGTTTTTTATTGAGGTTTTTTATGTGAAGATTTGTTTTCCTTCTCGAGATTAAGCTTATACACCCACTTTTGATAAGGCTTTTCTTCAGCAGCTCTGTTTTTCAGTTCTTCGATTTTATGGCTCATGGCCTGATCAGTTGATTGGGCGCGGGCGAGCTGCTTTTGAAGCGCATGTATCTGTTGGGTGACATCTTCAAGTATGGTTTCTACATGGTTTGGCTGCGTGAAGACCGCTGGAGCTTCTTCTGCCGTTTTTTCTTTTTGTTTCGTGCCGCCATCAATATCGGCAAAATGAGAAGCAATCCAGGCATCGCTTTCATCAAGCTGGCGTTTATACGATATAATAGTTTCGTGAAATAATTTTTCTTTCGTTTTTTCTATTTCGAGCAGTCTTTCTTTCGTTTCTATAATTCGATCTTTCATATGGTCAACTTCTATTTTAATATGTTTTAGCTGATATTCTTTTTCTACCATTTGCTCTTTTAGACGGCCGTTTTCGTCTTTTATCATTTCGGTTTGCTGTTTTGCCTGAAGCAGCGCGTCTTGTTCCTGCTTAATAGAGGCCTGAAGCTGGCTGATTCGTTTATGCAAATTTTTATTTTCTTCTTCAATTTTGATTTTAGCTATATAAAGCTTATGTTTTTCTTCAATTTCGGCATTGCGTTTGTAGGTTTCTGCAGAAAGAAGCTCCTGCAAAGCAACGATTTTATCAAGCAGCTCAGCTCTTATGTGGTGCAGGGTTTGGCTGGTGTGGGAGGCGTTTTTTTCTTTCGTTGACATTTGTGTTAATTCGGCAGACAACTGCTGGAGTTTTTCTTTCATATCGTTATTTTCTTTGAGCAGTTTGTTATTTTTCTGATGGAAGTAGCTTGCTTCAAGTTCGGCAATAAGCTTATGGCATCTTGATAGCTCTGATTTTAAATATAGGTTCTCCTGAGACACGTCGTGGAAAAAAGGACCTGATCTTTTCATTCGAACCAACTCCCTCATGATGTTAACACTACAATATGCAAATACTGAACAGCTATTCCTCTTTAATAAACAGACAAGCAGTGGCGTCGGGGCCTTGCTTTTGCTATGCTTTTAACGAACTAGAGGTGAGATGATATGGAGCAGATCAATGTACTGCTGGCAGGAGGAGCCTCACGACGCTTCGGAGAACCGAAGGCGTTTGTGAATTGGAGAGGCAGGATGTTTTACGAATGGGCTAAAATGGCGCTTGGAGAACATGCGGTTATCATCAGCCGTCCTGAGTTTATTGATAGATTTCAAGAAAATGGCGAAACCGAAGTGTATCCAGATGCTGAGCCGTTTCAAGGAATGGGGCCTTTGGCTGGTATATATACCGCTTTTAAAAAGACAGACGGTGATCTTTATACTGTTCTTTCCTGTGACACGCCACTGATACAAAGAAGGACCATGCTGGAGCTCAAGCGTCTGATGACTGACGGAACAGATGCGGTCGTCCCGGTTTCAGACGGACGAGAGCAGCCATTGATTGCAATTTACCATAAAAGAATCATGCCCATTCTATATGATCAGCTTTCTGAGAAGAGATTAAGAATATCAGATTTGTTAGGCCGAATTTCAGTTCGTTATATACAGGCTGAAGAAATTGGGGCAAATCCGGCTGAGTTTATCAACATTAATACACGGGATGATTTTAACTGTTTGGAAGAAAAAACGGACTCCTTCAGATGGGACTGAGGGGGCAAAAACATGTTAAGATGACATAAAAGATAAGGAGAACAGTTTGATGGAGGAGCGTTATTCACGGCAAATCAGATTTAAGCAAATAGGCGAAGTAGGCCAGAAAAAACTGGGAGACAGCCATGTGCTGGTTGTCGGAGCTGGGGCGCTTGGGACTGCAGGTGCTGAAGGGCTTTCGAGAGCTGGGGTCGGTACCATTACCATTATTGACCGTGACTATGTGGAGTGGAGCAACCTGCAAAGGCAGCAGCTTTATAACGAAAGCGATGCCAAGCTCCGTATGCCGAAAGCTATGGCTGCTAAAGAGCATCTATCTGCCATTAACAGCGGAATACATATTGAGGCGCATGTTGCCGAAGGAACAGCCGAAACGCTTGAGCCGCTGATTGAAAAGGCAGATGTCGTGCTCGACGCGACAGATAATTTTGAAACCCGCATGCTGATCAATGATCTAGCCCAGAAAACAAAGACACCGTGGGTCTATGGCGCTTGTGTAAGCAGTCAGGGGATGTTCATGACGATTATGCCGGGAGAAACCCCTTGTCTATCCTGTCTGTTTGAGCAAATTCCTGTCGGCGGGGCGACGTGTGATACGGCCGGCATTATTCCGCCTGCTGTGCATATCGTGTCTGCCTATCAGCAGGCGGAGGCTTTAAAGCTGTTAACCGGCCAAACAGACGCCGTACAGCGAGGTTTTGTGACATTCGATGTCTGGAACAACTCACATATGAAGATTAACGTTGATCATGTACGCCGTGAGGATTGCCCGTCTTGCGGAGCACATGCGGTTTATCCTTATCTCCAAGACTGGAACACACCCAAAGCCGCTGTATTGTGCGGCCGTGATACAGTTCAGGTAAGGTCGGAATCATTAAAAAGAATTCCGAAACAGGAGCTTATCAAGCGGCTGAAAACAATCGGCAAGGTTGAGGCCAATGCGTTTTTGCTGCATATTTTTTACGAAGATTTCAGAATCGTCATTTTCAATGACGGACGGGCGCTTGTGCATGGAACAAATGATGTGAAGGAAGCCAATTCCGTGTTGGCAAGAGTAATTGGATTGTAACAACAGGAGGGGTCAGAATGCTGGAGAAAAGAACACCGATACCGGTGGCCGAGGCAGTTCGGCGTGTCAGCCATTTTCAAAAACAAGGGGAAACAGAATGGGTGGCGCTTGAAGACAGCCTCCATCGATGTTTAGCTGAAGATGTAACAGCAGATCACCACGTACCCGCGTTTGACCGTTCGCCATACGACGGTTTTGCTGTCAGAGCGTGCGATACGGCTGAAGCTTCACGTGAGAACCCAGTTCGGTTTGAGGTTATTGACCATATAGGAGCGGGGGCTGTATCTGAAAAAGAACTTGGCCCGTTTCAGGCCGTGCGGATTATGACTGGCGCGCAAATCCCTGAAGGAGCAGATGCTGTCGTCATGATTGAGCTGACTCAAACCTTTGAGGAGAACGGACAAGCGTTTATGACTTTAAAACGCCGCTTCCAGACGGGAGATAATATTTCAAAAACTGGTGAAGACGCTCAAAAAGGGAGTGTTTTATTGAGAAAGGGCACCCGGGTGACACCGGGAGTGACTGCGCTTTTGGCAACCTTCGGATACGCGTCTGTGCCTGTTGTGAGAAAGCCTGTTGTCGGGATTATCGCAACCGGTACCGAATTGCTGAATGTCAGTGATCCGCTGGAGCCGGGGAAAATCCGCAACAGCAATGCCAGTATGGTGTATGCGCAAGTGATAGAAG
The DNA here is from genome assembly GCF_026790125.1 of Bacillus sp. N12A5. Classification (NCBI taxonomy): domain Bacteria; kingdom Bacillati; phylum Bacillota; class Bacilli; order Caryophanales; family Bacillaceae; genus Bacillus; species Bacillus sp. N12A5. The sequence continues at coordinate 456,496 of NZ_JALAMR010000002.1, forward strand.
CAGGCGGATTGCCGCTTTATTTAGGAAAAATTTCTGATGATCTGGATAAAAGCTTTGCCGCGGTCAAAGAGGCGATAAAAAAAGTTGATTTCCTGATTACAACCGGCGGCGTGTCAGTGGGTGATTTTGACTTTTTGCCTGCGATCTATGAAAAACTCGGAGCGGACGTGCTGTTTAATAAAGTAGCCATGCGCCCGGGCAGCGTGACGACGGTGGCGCATGCAAACGATATGCTGCTGTTTGGCCTTTCGGGTAATCCGTCGGCATGCTATGTCGGCTTTGAACTGTTTGTCAAACCGATGATCCAGACATGGCTTCTCAATGAAAAACCGCATTCGATTTGTGCGGAGGCCGTTTTGACCAAGGATTTTCCAAAGCCGAACCCATTTACCCGATTTGTTCGTGCTTTCGTGTATCATCAGGAAGGAAAACTGTTGGCGGCACCCGTCGGATTAGATAAATCCAGCTCCGTCACGTCACTTGCAGAAGCAAATGCGTTTATCATTCTGCCGGGCGGCACGAGAGGGTATGAATCAGGCAGGACGGTTCAAGTGCTGCTCATCAGAGAAGAGAATGGAAGTGAGTGGCCTTGGTCTGTCCTTTCCCGATCGTCCAAGTTGTAGGATTTCAAAACAGCGGGAAAACAACGTTTATTGAGCGTATTCTTAAAAAAGCTTTTGAAGAGGGGCTCAATTTAGGCTGTCTAAAGCACCACGGTCACGGCGGTGAACCGCAGACGTTCACTGAAGGAAAAGACACTGACCGTTATCGAGCGGCAGGTGCTGGTGTGACAGCAGTAGAAGGTGCTGGTGTGTTACAGCTGACTGCCCGCCGCAATTGGGATTTGCCGCAGCTGATCGAGCTATATCGGTTTCTCGAAACAGACTGCCTTTTGATTGAAGGCTTTAAGAAAGCCTCTTATCCTAAAGTCATTATACTAAGCAAAAAGGAAGATCTAGAAGCACTGCAGGCAGTAAATACAATCGCCATCATCTATAGAAAAAAAGAGCATATGACAGAGCACCCGGGGTTACCCGTTTTTCATGCGGACGATCCGGTTGCCGTGGATTTTGTGCTTTCACAGCTGAAGGGGGAATCTGCATAATGGAACGGTTTGAGATTACGACAACACCCATTAATACTGAAGACATCATCAAAAAAGTGGAGAAACGGGAAGCAGGGGCGATTACCACATTTATTGGCACGGTTCGGGAATGGACAAACGGAAAAAGAACGGTTCGGCTGGAATATGAGGCATATGAACCGATGGCTGTGCAGATGCTGGCTCAAATCGGTGCTGAAATCGAAGATAAATGGGAAGGTGCTTCAGCTGCGATCACGCACCGTATAGGCGTGCTTGATATCGGTGAAGCAGCGGTCGTGATCGCTGTATCTTCTCCTCATCGAAAGGCTGCATATGAAGCCAATGAGTATGCGATCGAACGAATAAAACAGATCGTGCCGATTTGGAAAAAAGAAATTTGGGAAGACGGTGAGCAATGGATCGGCGATCAGCTTGAAACAACAGCTTATCCGAACGGAAAACCAGATCTAAGCGGGGGAGAGCAGCATGATTAAAATTCTTTTATTTGCAGGGCTTGCTGAACAGGCTGGCAAACAAGCGTTAGAATTAGATATGGAACAAGCAACTACAGACGAAATAAAAGCGAGTCTAAAAGAACAATACGGCCTATCATCCATTGATACTGCTATGATTGCCGTTAACGAAAGCTATGTAAAGGAAAATACTTCTGTATCTTCAGGTGACACGGTAGCCATCATTCCGCCGGTCAGCGGAGGATGAAAACCCGGGCGGCACTCAGCCGCCCGGGTTTTTTGTGCTTCATTCGCATATCCCCAAGTACTCCCAGCATACAATGATTTTCTGTAAGCGTTTATTTTACATAAGGGACTCCCTATAAAGTAAGAGACTCACTCTAACATTAGACTGAATTTTTGAAAAACAATAGAAATTTATTTCGGGTATCGATATAGTAAAGAAGATATAAACGAGAAAGGTGCTGGATATGGAGACATTTAAAAGATTAAAAATGTTTTATTGGCCGTACAGAAAGGTGTTTATGTGGTCGCTGCTGGCCATGCTTTTGATGACTGCAATTACTGTCGTTTATCCGATTATCCTGCAAATCACGATTGATGAAATCGTGCTGGGGAGGAAGTACCAGCTTGCAGCATGGGTCAGTTTTGGATTTATTGCGGTGATGGCACTGAAAGGAACTGCTACTTTTTTTCATCAATATTTAGGTGATATGTTCGGGATCAAATCCGTTTATCGGCTTAGAAATGGCCTGTATGAAAAACTGCAGAGGCTTTCCTTTTCTTATTATGATAATGCAAAAACAGGTGATTTGATGTCCAGGCTGACAGCAGATGTTGAAGGGCTTCGTTTTTTCTTATCATATGGCCTCGCTGAGCTCATTCGATTCGGCCTGCTGGTCGCCATCAGCCTGTCGGTCATGTTTTACTATTCTGTTCCGCTTACACTTGTGACAATCGCTGTTCTGCCATTTCTCGCTGTTGCAGTCTATCAGTTTGACAAAAGAGTCCACCCCGCCTTCAGAGGCATCCGCAAATCATTTGCGAAGCTCAATACAAAAGTGCAGGAAAATATCAGCGGCATCAATACGGTTAAATCTCTTTCCAGAGAAGATTTCCAAATCAGTACTTTCAATAAAGCCAATACGGAATACAGAGCGCAATATTTACAAACATCATCCATCTGGTCTGCGTATTTCCCTTTAATGGAGTTTATCGGGAACATTAGTATTGTAGCTCTCCTCTCATACGGCGGCTACTTGGTTATGCAAAATCAGCTTAATCCCGGTGAGCTTGTCGCTTTCTTCAGCCTTGTCAATTATATGATGTGGCCGATTATGAACTTAGGCTTTGTCATCAATATGTTCTCTCAAGCAAAGGCATCAGGGGAACGCCTGCTCGAGATTCTCGAAAAAGAAGAAGACATCACAGATCATCCTCATGCTTTGCATAAACAAAAATTAACCGGAGATATCCATTTTAAAAATGTTTCTCTTGCGTACGGAAAAGAACAAACAAACGCGCTGTGCAATGTAAGCTTTGAGGCAAGCAGCGGGAAGGTAATCGGACTATTGGGCCCGACAGGTTCAGGCAAAAGCTCAGTGACACAGCTCCTCACCAGATTCTACAGCCCTGTTGGCGGAATGATTACCATTGATCATAAACCCATCACAGATTATTCGTTAAAAACCCTTCGCTCCAATATCGGTGTTGTACTTCAAGAATCTTTTCTGTTTTCATCTACAATTCGATCCAACATTTCATACGGGAGGCCGGATGCCTCAATGGAGGACATCATCGAAGCGGCAAAAAGGGCGCAGGCTCACGACTTTATTATGGAGCTTCCTGACGGATATGACACCATGCTTGGAGAGAGGGGAATGGGGCTTTCCGGCGGACAGAAACAGCGTATTGCCATTGCGAGAGCCATCTGTTTGAACCCAGGCATTTTAATATTGGATGACGCCACGAGCGCAGTAGATATGCAAACAGAGCACAGCATACAGCTTGCCTTAAAAGAAGTCATGAAAAACCGCACAACCTTTATCATCGCTCACCGTATTTCTTCACTGAAACACGCCGATGAGATTCTTGTTTTTGATAAAGGGCGCATACGTGAAAGGGGAACACATCAGGACCTTCTTGAAAAAGAAGGCTATTATAAAAAGATTTACGATCTGCAATACCGTGATGTCAAAATGATCATTGAGCCGCATCAGGTCGGATAGGGAGGGCCATATGAAACAAGCAAAAAAACAGGGGATTTTGGAGCGTTTCTCTTATTCTTCAGATGAAATCATTGAAAAGCCGTTTAACTGGGCTCAAATGTGGCGGCTGCTGAGCTATGTCAAACCATATCGGAAAACAATTTTGCCGCTTGCTTTTCTCACCGTATTGATTGGGACTGCTGTGAAGCTTGTGATTCCCATTCTGATCGGCGTTTATGTTCTCGATCAAGCCATTACAGCGAGAAACTCGGAGCTGCTGACCCAGCTCATTTTCATTATCAGCGGATTATATGTCCTGAATTATGCTGCCAATGTGTTAAGAATCAGATGGATGAATCAGCTTGGCCAGCATGTGATTTACGATTTGCGGCAGCATTTATTTACCCATGTGCAGCATTTATCCCACCGATTTTTTGATCAGCGGTCGGCAGGCTCGATCTTGGTCAGGATTATGAATGATATTAACTCTCTTCAGGAGCTCTTTACTAGCGGAGTCATCAACTTATTGACCGACTTGCTGCTTCTGGCCGGCGTTATCATCATTTTGTTTACGCTGAGTCCTGAGCTGACCCTAGCCATTATGGTGACACTGCCGATTATGTTTTTTATTTCAACAAGTTTAAGGAAAAACATACGCCGCTCCTGGCAAACGGTGCGTCTAAAGCAATCAAAGCTGAATTCTCATTTAAATGAAAGCATTCAGGGCATCCGTGTTACACAGGCATTTACGCAGGAAGAAGAGAACATGGCGTATTTTGACGGCGTTAATCAAGAGAACTATCAATCTTGGCGGGATGCGATAAGAAAAAATGCCATGTTCCGTCCGCTTGTAGAAATGACAAATGCGATTGGAACGGCTGTTTTGATTTGGTATGGCGCCACACTCATCATGAATGAAACCATCACAATTGGCGTCTTTGTTTCTTTTGCCTTCTATCTGGGCATGTTTTGGGAACCTATTTCGAGACTGGGCCAGGTCTACAACCAGCTGTTAATGGGGATGGCATCATCAGAGCGGATTTTTGAGTTTCTGGACGAACAGCCAAATGTCAAGGAGAAGCCGGATGCTATTCATAAAAAAACGATAAATGGAGAGATCTGTTTTGAAGAGGTTGAATTTTCGTATGATGAAAAACGAAAAGCTCTTCACGCTGTATCCTTCACTATTCCGGCAGGCTCAACGCTTGCTCTTGTCGGACATACGGGAAGCGGGAAAACGACGATCGCCAATTTAATCAGCCGTTTTTATGACGCCACTGGAGGAACCATTAAAATCGACGGCATTCCGATTCAGGATCTTTCTCTTGCCAGTTTGCGCTCTCAGATCAGCATTGTGCTGCAAGATACATTTATTTTCTCCGGGACCATCATGGAAAATATTCGTTTAGGACGGCCGGATGCTTCAGACGAAGAGGTGATGAAAGCAGCCCAAGCGGTCGGAGCTGATGAGTTTATATCTGGTTTAGCAGAAGGCTATAAAACAGAGGTGGAGGAAAGGGGCAGCGTACTGTCTGCCGGACAGCGCCAGCTTATTTCCTTTGCGAGAGCATTGCTGGCCGATCCAGCTATTATCATTCTCGACGAAGCAACGGCAAGCATTGATACAGAGACGGAGGTGAAAATTCAGCAGGCTCTAAAAACATTGCTGAAAGGGCGTACAGCAGTGATGATCGCCCACAGATTGTCCACGATCCGCGACGCCGACCGCATCATCGTTCTTGATCACGGCAAGAAAATGGAAGAAGGAAACCATGAACAGCTGCTTGCAAAAGGAGGCATCTATGCAGGACTTGTGAAAGCGCAGTACAGCACAGCGATAGAATAATATAAAAAGCCTTCAGTGATATAATTAAGGCTTTTGGAAATTTATTAGAAAAACATGAAACTTTTTGATCCCCGTCTCGTACTACTTGTTAGATATTCCTAAGGAGGTTTTGAAATGGAAACAAATGTAGAAAAAAACAGCGGGATGGCAACTGAAAAGCCATCACTTTTCGGAGTAATCACAAGTCCGGCCGTTCAGTTTGAAAGAATAAGAGAGAGACCGGTTGTATGGGGTCCGCTTTTTATTGTTGCAGTGATTATCATCGTTGGTGCTGTATTGCAATCACTTGGTACGGATTACAGTGAACTTTTGAAAAGCGGGGACACGCAAGGGTTATCAGCTGAACAAATGGAAACTGTCGAAACAATAACCAAATTTGGAGGAATGGCAGGCGCTATTTTCGGCGGTATCGCAGCGTTATTTATTGCCCCTCTTATTTATTGGCTTTGTGTAAAAATATCAGGCGGGGTTACGTCATACAAAAAAATGCTTTCTCTCGGTCTATTTGTCTCTTTGATTAGCAGTCTTGGATTATTGATTAACGGAATTGTTGCTTTTACGACTGACGCAAATCCTCTTTACAGCACGACGTCACTGGCAGGGATTATCCCGTCAGATGGAGCTCTCGCCAGCGTGTTGAACACCTTTGAGATATTCAGCATATGGAGCTATGTATTATTAGCAATCGGACTCCACAAAACAGGCGGCATCTCAAAAAAAGCAGGATGGATTTCAGTCATTGTTCTTTTCGGCATTTTGGTTGCCTTTTCGTTCTTTTCAGGTTTAATCAATACTGTGGCGGGTGCATAAATTCATGAAAAAAGTTTGGATCGGAATTGGAATCGCCGTTTTAGTCGCTCTTTTTATTGGCATAAATATATATCGGTCTGCCGCGCCGACAAGCGGCAGCACCGGCCAGAAGATACAGACGGGAAGCCTCGAAGAAAACGAAATCTCAACAACGGTCATGGTTCCCGGCACACTTAAATTTTCAAATGAACAGTATGTGTTTTATGAAGCGGATAAAGGGACATTAGAAGAGATTAAAGTGAAGGAAGGCGATAAAGTTAAAAAGGGCACGCCTTTAGTCACCTATACAAATGAGCAGCTGAGCCTGGAAAAAGAACAGAACCAGTTAACGGCTGAATCGAACCGGCTTCAAATTGACCAAATTCAAGAAAAGATAAAAGCGTTAGACAATAAAGAAAAAGAATTGGCAAAACAGGTTGGAAAAAAAGAAGCAGAAAAACAAATTGAATCTGAACGGACGGAGCTTCAAATGCAGGAAAGAACAGCTGAGATCGAATTAAAACAAACCGAGCTTCAGCGGCAGTCACTTGCCAATCGGGTGTCAGATCTTGAAGTGAAAAGCGAAATTGAAGGCACCGTTATTTCCGTCAACCAAGAAGCGGCATCCAAAAAGTCAGATATTCAAGAGCCTGTTATACATATCGGCAACCCAAAAGACCTTGTCGTCTCAGGGAAATTGTCTGAATACGATACACTGAAAGTCAAAAAAGGCCAGAAGGTTACACTCACTTCAGATGTTATTCAGGATAAAACATGGAAAGGTACAGTTTCCGCAGTCGGTCTTGTTCCGGATCAGCAGGAAAACACTGCGGCACAAGGAACAGAACAAGCGGTCCAATACCCGCTTCAAGTGAAAATAAAAGGGAAGCTTCCAGAAGGAAAGCCAGGCTTTAAATTCATCATGAATATTGAAACGGATAAGCGGAAAGCAAATACGCTTCCTTCGAAGGCAGTTAAAAAAGAAGATGATCAATATTATGTGTATACAGTAATAGATGGAAAAGCAAAACGAGTTGATGTCAAAATCGGCGAAGTAACAGATGATCTGACAGAAATTAAAGAGGGTATTTCTCAAGATGATCAAGTTATTTTGAATCCTTCTGATCAGGTGACCGATGGAACGGAAGTGAAAGCATAAATGATCCAGCTTTCTAATGTGCGTAAAAGCTACCAGATTGGCAGGGAAACGTTTGATGTTCTCCATTCTATTCATTTGGACATCCATCAAGGGGAATATGTTTCGATTATGGGGCCGTCAGGATCAGGGAAATCGACGATCATGAATATTATCGGCTGCCTTGACCGGCCGACTTCCGGCACGTATAAATTAGACGGTGAAGATATTTCTTCATATAAAGATAAAGAACTGGCTGCAGTCCGTAACCGGTCCATCGGTTTTGTATTCCAGCAATTTCAGCTTCTTCCGCGGCTGAACGCAAAAAAAAATGTCGAGCTGCCGATGATTTATTCCGGGATAGGCAAAAAAGAACGTCAAGAGCGGGCTGAGAGGGCGTTGGAAAAAGTCGGGTTAGCTGATCGAATGCTTCACATGCCCAATGAGCTGTCGGGCGGACAGAAGCAGCGGGTGGCGATTGCAAGGGCGATCGTGAATGAGCCAAAGCTGATTTTAGCTGATGAACCGACCGGTGCGCTGGATACGAAAACAAGCGCGGCGATTATGGATCAATTTACAGCATTAAATGCCGAGGGAACGACAATCGTTCTTGTTACTCACGAGCCGGAAGTTGCAGATTGCACAAATCGGATCATCTTGGTGCGCGACGGAAACATTGTTCCTGCCAGCTCCGGACAAAGGAGTGTGGGAGAATGAGCCTGTTAGAGAACATCAGAATGGCTCTAAGCTCTGTGCTTGCCCATAAAATGCGTTCAATTTTAACGATGCTTGGCATTATCATTGGTGTAGGCTCCGTCATTATTGTCGTTGCAGTAGGACAGGGCGGCGAGCAAATGCTGAAGCAGTCGATCAGCGGCCCGGGAAATACGGTGGAGCTGTACTACATGCCAAGCGATGAGGAGCTTGCAAGCAATCCGAATGCCGTAGCAGAATCTACTTTTACGGAAAACGATATTAAAGGTTTAAAAGAGATCGAGGGCATCAAACAAGTCGTTGCCTCTACTTCTGAAAGTATGACAGCGCGTTATCATGAGGAAGAAACCGATGTTACGGTAAATGGAATAAACGATGGATATATGAATGTAAATTCATTGGAAATCGAAAACGGCAGAACCTTCACCGACAATGATTTTATTGCAGGGAAAAGAGCCGGAGTCATCTCTCAAAAGATGGCAGAAGAGCTGTTTGATAAAACCTCCCCTCTTGGTGAAGTAGTCTGGATAAACGGCCAGCCTGTTGAAATTATAGGCGTGCTGAAAAAAGAAACAGGCTTGCTTTCTTTCGGTTTAAGTGAAATGTATGTGCCATTTAATATGATGAAATCCTCTTTTGGCACAAGTGATTTCAGTAACGTATCGCTGCAAGTCGAATCAGCGGACAACATAAAAACAGCTGGAAAAGAAGCGGCACAGCTGGTAAATGACAATCATGGGACAGAGGATTCGTATCAAGTGATGAATATGGAAGAGATTGCGGCAGGGATTGGGAAAGTAACGGCGATTATGACGACGATAATCGGCTCAATTGCAGGCATCTCTCTTTTAGTCGGCGGAATCGGTGTCATGAATATTATGCTCGTATCAGTCACAGAACGAACGCGAGAGATCGGAATCAGAAAATCACTCGGCGCGACGAGGGGGCAGATTCTGACTCAGTTTTTAATTGAATCAGTCGTATTAACGCTTATTGGCGGACTGATTGGGATTGGAATCGGATATGGAGGAGCCTCGCTTGTTTCAGCCATTGCGGGCTGGCCGTCTCTCATATCCTGGCAGGTTGTATGCGGGGGCGTGCTGTTCAGTATGCTCATTGGAGTTGTTTTCGGCATGCTTCCTGCAAATAAAGCGGCAAAGCTTGATCCGATTGAAGCGCTTCGTTACGAGTAGCCTCATGCAATATGCATGAGGTTTTTTTATGTTTCGTGATTTCTACTATGAATATAAAAGACTTTTTTCATTAAAATAAGAAGAAAATGTCGTACAATTGTCCTTATTTTTGTCGAATTTACAGTTTACAAACCCTATAGACATACGTTAATATGGAGAAACGTGAAAGATTTTGATAGTTATTGAATGAATTTGAATGATTTTAGTTGCCTAAACTGAAAATAGCGTTTACAATGAAATTGTATTCAAAATGAATACGTTTTCATTAGGAGGTGAAGCATGCTAACTCCTGAACGGCATCAATTGATTATTGATCAAATAGAAAAGCATGATGTGGTGAAAATTCAAGAGCTCATAAGTCTTACAAATGCTTCTGAATCAACAATCAGAAGAGATTTATCGACACTTGAAGAACGCGGTTTTTTAAAGCGTGTTCATGGGGGAGCGGCCAAGCTTTCCGATATCAGACTTGAACCCGATATGCTTGAAAAATCATCCAAAAACCTTCACGATAAGTTGAAGATTGCTGAAAAAGCAGCTTCCCTTATAGAAGAAGGGGATTGCATTTACCTTGATGCAGGCACGACGACTTTGCACATGATTGATTTTATGGATAAAAGCAAAGATATTGTCGTTGTCACAAACGGAGTGATGCATATCGATGCATTAATAAGGAAAGAAATTTCTTTTTATCTGCTTGGAGGATACGTAAAGCACAGAACGGGCGCGGTTATTGGAGGCGCTTCACTGATTGCCATGGATCAGTACAGATTCGACAAGAGTTTTCTGGGAACAAACGGTGTCCATACAGAGGCTGGATTCACAACCCCGGACCCTGATGAGGCCCTATTAAAACAGAAAGCTGTCAAACAGGCAAAACACGCTTACGTCTTAGCAGACCCTTCGAAATTCGGAGAAATTTCATTTTCGGCTTTTGCCGGAATAGGCGACGCAACAATCATTACGACTGACGCTGAAGAGCTTACATTCGATAATTACCAAGAAAAAACTGTCGTAAAGGTAGTGAAACCATGATTTACACTGTAACACTTAATCCATCTGTCGATTATATTGTTCACGTTGAAGATTTTACTGTAGGAGGCCTGAACCGTTCTGCATACGATACAAAGTATCCTGGGGGCAAAGGCATCAACGTATCGAGACTGCTGAAAAGACATCATGTACCGTCTAAAGCGCTCGGGTTCGTCGGCGGATTTACCGGAGAATATATCAAAACATTTTTACGGGAAGAAAACCTGGAAACAGCTTTTTCTGAAGTAAAAGGAGATACCCGTATCAATGTAAAGCTGAAAACTGGTGATGAAACTGAAATTAACGGGCAGGGACCGAATATTTCTGATGAAGATTTCAAAGCCTTTTTAGAACAGTTCCAATCTTTGCAAGAGGGAGATATCGTCGTCCTTGCAGGAAGCATTCCATCTTCACTGCCTCACGATACTTATGAAAAAATCGCAAAAGCCTGCCAACAGCAGAACGCGCGAGTTGTGCTGGATATCTCAGGCGAGGCGCTTTTGAAAGCGACAGAAATGAAACCGTTTTTGATGAAGCCAAATCATCATGAACTGGGAGAAATGTTCGGTACGACGATTACATCAGTTGAAGAAGCTGTTCCTTACGGGAAAAAGCTTGTAGAACAAGGTGCTGAACATGTAATCGTATCCATGGCTGGAGACGGAGCGCTTCTGTTTACGAACGAAGCAACATATTTTGCCAACGTGCCAAAGGGGAAATTGGTAAACTCAGTTGGAGCGGGAGATTCCGTCGTTGCAGGTTTCCTTGCCGGCATTTCCAAACAGCTGCCGCTTGAAGAAGCATTCCGCTTAGGAGTGACGTCAGGCAGTGCTACCGCGTTCTCTGAAGAACTTGGAACAGAAGAATTCGTCCAGCAGCTTCTTCCTGAAGTTAAGGTCACACGTCTATAGAGGAGGAAACAAAAGTGAAAATAACTGAGCTTTTAACGAAGCATACGATAAAGCTTAATATTGAGAGCAAAGAAAAAGAAAATGTTATTGACGAAATGGTCACTGTTCTTGATAAGGCTGGAAAATTAAATGACCGGGAAGCCTACAAAGAAGCCATTTTAAATCGCGAGAGCCAAAGCTCAACGGGTATCGGTGAAGGAATCGCTATCCCCCATGCGAAAACAGCAAGTGTAATCAACCCGGCGATTGCGTTCGGACGTTCAAAAGACGGTGTCGATTATGAATCATTAGACGGCCAGCCGGCTCATTTGGTGTTCATGATTGCGGCAACTGAAGGCGCAAATAACACTCACCTTGAAGCATTATCAAGACTTTCAACACTGTTAATGCGTGAAGAAATCCGCAAGCAGCTCCTTGAAGCTGAGTCAGAGGATGCCATCATCGATATTATTAATCAGCATGATAAAGATGATGACGAAGAGGAAGAGGAAGAAGAAGCGGCACCAGCACCTGCCGGAAAAGGAAAAATCCTGGCTGTTACGGCATGTCCGACAGGTATTGCACACACATTCATGGCTGCGGATGCTCTTAAAGAAAAAGCGAAAGAGCTTGGTGTAGAAATCAAGGTCGAAACAAATGGTTCAAGCGGTATTAAGCACAAGCTGACTGCACAGGAAATTGAAGATGCGCCTGCAATCATTGTCGCAGCGGACAAGCAGGTTGAAATGGAGCGCTTTAAAGGCAAACGCGTACTTCAAGTTCCTGTAACGGCGGGTATCAGACGTCCGCAAGAGCTTATCGAAAAAGCGATGAATCAAGATGCGCCTATTTATCAAGGCAGTGGCGGCGATTCTTCAGCTTCCAATGATGAAGATGAAGCGCGAGGCAAGTCTGGCGGCGGCATCGGAAGCGCGTTTTATAAGCATCTGATGAGCGGTGTCAGCAACATGCTTCCGTTCGTAGTCGGCGGCGGTATACTCGTTGCGATTTCATTCTTCTGGGGAATTAATTCTTCCAATCCGGATGATCCTACTTACAACACGTTTGCTGCAGCTCTGAAGTTTATCGGCGGTGACAATGCGTTAGGATTAATCGTGGCTGTTCTTGCCGGATTTATCGCAATGAGTATTGCAGACCGTCCTGGTTTTGCACCTGGTATGGTCGGCGGATTTATGGCTTCCCAAGCAAATGCTGGATTCTTAGGCGGATTAATTGCCGGATTCTTGGCTGGTTATATCGTTGTTCTTTTGAAAAAAGCATTCGTTTTTATTCCGCAATCACTTGACGGACTGAAACCTGTATTAATTTATCCGCTGTTTGGTATATTCTTAACTGGTATTATCATGCGTTTCGTTGTGAACACACCTGTAGCGGCATTTATGAATTTCTTAACAGACTGGCTTGAAAGCCTTGGTACTGGAAACCTTGTATTAATGGGTATTATCTTGGGCGGTATGATGGCGATCGATATGGGGGGCCCGCTTAATAAAGCAGCCTTTACGTTCGGTATCGCGATGATTGATGCAGGCAACTATGCGCCTCATGCAGCAATCATGGCCGGCGGTATGGTTCCTCCGCTAGGTATCGCACTTGCAACAACAATTTTCCGAAACAAGTTCTCTCAGCGTGACCGTGAAGCAGGTATTACATGCTACTTCATGGGTGCTGCTTTCGTAACAGAGGGAGCAATTCCGTTTGCTGCAGCTGATCCGCTTCGCGTTATCCCGGCTGCTGTAGTCGGTGCAGCTGTTGCCGGCGGATTAACTGAATTCTTCCGCGTAACGCTTCCGGCCCCTCACGGAGGAGTATTCGTAGCCTTTATTACAAACCATCCGCTGCTTTACCTATTAAGTATCGTGATCGGTGCTGTCGTGATGGCCGTTATCCTCGGTATTGTAAAAAAAACTGTTACAGAGAAATAAGAAAAAAGCGTCCTTGATTCGAAAGGACGCTTTTTCTTTATCCTGCTTGCGGGAGCGCGGTTAAGTTATGTATTTTAATATCATTTATGATAAAGTAAAAGAAGAGAAACAACTGACATAGCAATCGTCTAGGATGGAGGAAACACGTTGACCGAGGAAAAAAACACGAAAACTGAAAAAGCGGCGAAGAAAAAAACCAATACGTACTTGGAATGGGGAAAAGCGATCGTCATCGCTGTTCTGTTGGCTCTCCTTATCCGTCATTTTTTGTTTGAACCTTATTTAGTAGAAGGTTCATCTATGTATCCCACATTACATGACGGAGAAAGACTGTTTGTGAATAAAACAGTGAACTATATCGGTGAGCTCGACCGCGGAGATATCGTCATTATCAATGGTGAGACATCAAAAGTCCACTATGTAAAAAGATTGATCGGAAAGCCTGGAGAAACCGTTCAAATGAAGGATGACACGCTTTATATAAACGGAAAAAAAGTAGCCGAGCCTTACTTGTCTAAAAACAAAAAGGAAGCAGAAAAACTTGGCGTCAGTCTGACCGGCGACTTTGGACCGGTAAAGGTTCCAAAAGGCAAATATTTTGTCATGGGAGATAATCGGCTGAATTCTATGGACAGCCGAAACGGACTGGGACTGATTGCGGAAGACCGGATTGTCGGCACATCAAAGTTTGTCTTTTTCCCGTTTAACGAAATGCGTCAAACAAAATAAAAACGCCTTGCTGGCCTTTGGACAGCAGGCGTTTTTTAATTTGAAATAGAAGCAACTAATGCAATGCATAGTACCGTGATGAACACTGAACCGATAATGGCCAGCACACTGAAGAAAAGGTGAACCTGTTTGTTCTCTTTTCCGCGCTTTTCTAAAAAACGTTTAGAAAAAACGTGCGAAAATATGTAAATGAGGGCTATGCCGATATATAAGCCGATATCTTTGGCGGTAAAACCTGTTACGGCAAGGTAAAAGCCCGTAAAAAAGATCAATAAGCAGTATTCAATAAGTGTTAAAAGCCTCAACGTGTTCCTCCATGAGAGTGTGTAATTTTCCAGGTGGATGCATTCTCTCTGCTTCATTGTAACATGCTGGCCGCTTTGAGTGTATACGTGTTTTCTCTCTGTTTTATCAGGGAATCATTTCTCTTGCCCTGTATTCATGGTATACTTTTAATGATGATAGACATGATGGAGGATAATAAATGATTGCTGTAAATAATGTAAGCTTGCGGTTTGCGGATCGCAAGTTATTTGAAGATGTCAATATTAAATTTACCCCAGGCAACTGCTATGGGTTAATTGGTGCAAATGGTGCCGGTAAATCAACGTTTCTGAAAGTGCTATCAGGCGAGATTGAGCCTCAGACAGGCGACGTTCATATGAGTCCCGGCGAGCGTCTTGCCATCTTGAAACAGAACCATTTTGAGTACGAAGAGCATGAAGTGCTGAAAGTGGTCATTATGGGCCACAAACGCCTGTATGAAGTCATGCAGGAGAAAGACGCCATTTACATGAAGCCTGATTTCTCAGATGAGGATGGAATTCGTGCGGCTGAGCTCGAAGGTGAATTTGCAGAGCTGAACGGTTGGGAAGCGGAAAGTGAAGCTGCGATCCTTTTAAAAGGCCTCGGAATCTCAGAAGACCTTCATACGAAGAAGATGGAAGACCTTGGCGGTTCAGAGAAAGTAAAAGTGCTCTTGGCGCAGGCGCTATTCGGCAAGCCGGATGTTCTGCTGCTGGATGAGCCGACGAACCACTTGGACCTTCAGGCAATCCAGTGGCTGGAAGAATTTCTGATTAACTTCGAAAACACAGTTATTGTCGTATCCCATGACCGTCACTTCTTAAATAAAGTGTGTACGCACATCGCTGACCTTGATTTTAACAAAATCCAAATCTATGTCGGAAACTATGATTTCTGGTACGAATCAAGCCAGCTGGCGTTAAAGCTTTCTCAAGAAGCGAACAAGAAAAAAGAAGAGCAAATTAAACAGCTTCAAGAGTTTGTCGCTAGATTCAGCGCCAATGCGTCTAAATCTAAGCAGGCAACATCAAGAAAGAAACTTCTCGAAAAAATTACGCTGGATGATATTAAACCGTCTTCCCGCCGCTATCCTTACGTTAACTTTACGCCTGAACGGGAAATCGGAAATGATGTGCTTCGGGTTGAAGGCTTAACGAAAACAATCGATGGCGTAAAGGTACTCGACAACGTCAGCTTTATTATGAATAGAGAAGATAAAATTGCTTTTACGGGCCGCAACGAACTGGCTGTTACTACACTGTTTAAAATCATTTCCGGGGAAATGGAAGCTGACAGCGGAACGTTTAAATGGGGCGTCACTACATCCCAAGCGTATTTTCCGAAAGACAACAGCGAATATTTCGAAGGCAGTGATTTGAATCTTGTTGACTGGCTTCGCCAATATTCTCCTCATGACCAAAGTGAGAGCTTTTTACGCGGTTTCTTAGGTCGCATGCTGTTCTCCGGAGAAGAAGTCCACAAAAAAGCAAATGTACTTTCCGGGGGAGAAAAAGTTCGCTGTATGCTGTCGAAAGCGATGCTTTCTGGCGCCAATATTTTAATATTGGATGAGCCGACCAACCATCTAGACTTAGAATCCATTACAGCGCTCAATAACGGCTTAATCAGCTTTAAAGGCGCTATGCTGTTTACTTCCCATGACCATCAGTTTGTTCAGACCATTGCCAACAGAATTATAGAAATTACACCTAACGGCATCGTCGATAAGCAAATGAGCTATGACGAGTTCCTTGAAAATGCTGATGTGCAGAAAAAACTGACTGAACTATACGCGTAATAAAAAAAGCAGAGATGTCTCTGCTTTTTTTGATACATAAATATGAAAGGGGACCACAGCATGAAGTTTTTAGTTGTCGGAGCTGGAGGAGTAGGCGGATATATTGGCGGACGGCTTGCAGAGAAAGGTAATGATGTGGCATTTCTCGTGCGTCAAAAAAGAGCTGGGCAGTTAAAAGAAACCGGGATTGTCATTCATAGCGAAAAGGGGAATGTATCATTTCAGCCCTCACTTATCAGTGCCGGAGAAACAGGGCAGTTTGATGTTGTTATCATCGCTTCTAAAGCATATTCACTTGGTCAAGTGATAGACGATGTCAAACCGTTTATCCATCGCGAAACTGTCATTATTCCGTTTTTAAACGGATACCGGCATTACGAGCAGCTGTTCACGGCATTTTCAAAAGAACAGGTGCTGGGCGGCCTATGTTTTATAGAAAGCGCCTTAGACAGCAAGGGAGAAATTCATCATACGAGCGCATCGCATCGTTTTGTATTCGGAGAATGGAACGGCGAGCGTACGGAACGAATAACAGCGCTTGGAGAGGCATTTTCAGGCGTGAAGGCAGAAGTCATCATCAGCGGAAATATCGAGAAGGACATATGGAAAAAGTATCTCTTCATTGCAGCGCAGGCGGGGATCACAACGCTATTTCAACGACCGCTTGGCCCGATTCTCAAAACAGAAGGCGGACGTCACACGGCCAAAAAACTTATTGGGGAAATTGGCGCTATTTTACGAAAAGAAGGCGTTCCGGCTGATCCGAATCTTGAAGAAGAGAGCTTCCGGACGATGACAAGCATGTCTTATCATATGAAGTCCTCCATGCTTCGGGATATGGAAAACGGCCAAACGACTGAAGGTGACCACTTGCACGGATTTTTGCTTGAAAAAGCAAAACGTTTATCACTTGCAACGCCTATATTAGAAACCGTTTATGCCAATCTGCAAATGTATGAAGCGGAAAAATAAAAAGGAGGCGAAAAGCCTCCTTTTGTTGATTAAAAAGCCCAATTACCGTTTCTGAAGATAGGCTCTCTTTTTCCGTCTGCCGTAATTCCGTCGATATTCATATCCTTAGAACCAACCATAAAGTCCACGTGTGTGATGCTTTCATTTAAGCCTTCTTTGACAAGCTCTTCCCGAGACATCTGTTTTCCGCCTTCAATGTTAAAGGCATATGCGCTGCCGATCGCTAAATGATTTGACGCGTTTTCATCAAACAATGTGTTATAGAAAAGAATATTTGATTGTGATATAGGAGAATCGTAAGGAACAAGTGCCACTTCACCTAAATAGTGAGAGCCTTCATCTGTTTCCACCAATTCTTTTAAAATGTCCTCACCTTTTTCGGCTTTAATGTCGACTATACGGCCATTTTTAAACGTGAGGGTAAAGTTTTCGATAATATTTCCGCCGTAGCTTAGCGGTTTTGTGCTCGATACCACTCCGTCGACCCCGTCTTTTTGCGGCAGTGTAAACACTTCTTCTGTCGGCATATTGGCCATAAACTCATGGCCGCTTTCATTCACGCTTCCTGCGCCTGCCCAAACATGCTTTTTCGGCAGCTTAATGGTTAAATCAGTTCCTTTTGCTTGATAATGTAAAGCAGCGTAATGTCTCTCGTTCAAATGGTCAACTTTTTCATGCAGATTTTGATCATGTTTGATCCAAGCTTGAACCGGGTTATCTTCGTTTACGCGCGTTGCTTTGAAAATTTCTTCCCACAGAAGCTGAATCGCTTCCTCCTCTGATTTGCCAGGAAACACTTTCTGAGCCCAGCCCGCTGATGCCGCACCTACGACCGTCCAGCTGACTTTGTCCGATTGAATATATTGTCTGTATGTATGTAATGCTTCACCTGCTGCTTTTTGAAATGCAGCGATCCGCTTGGAATCGACACCCTTTAGTAAGTCCGGGTTAGATGACACAACAGAGATGAAAGCAGCCCCTTTTTTAGCAAGCTCTTCTCTTCCTTTTGCTTCCCATTCAGGATATTCTTCAAATGCTTCAAACGGCGCGAGTTCATATTTTAATTTGGCGACTTCGTCATCCTGCCAATTTACTGTTACATTTTTTGCCCCTTTTTCATATGCATGTTTCACTATTAAGCGGACAAAATCCCGTACGTCTGTAGAAGCATTTACAACTACATACTGGCCTTTTTGGACGTTTACGCCAACCTCTACCGCCAGCTGTGCATATGTATTTAATTTCTGTGAAAATGAATCCATAAATCATTCCTCCTCAAGCTTTTTTCTCATCATATCAAATATAATTCAATAAAGGAAAGAAAGGAGGCCAATGTGAAAAACCCAAAACAACATGTCTTGGGTTTTCCGGTTTTATGGATGATTCAGTTTTACAGTGCCGCCTGCAGGCGAATGGGGCATATTTGCCAAAGAAATGCTCATGCCTCCAAGAATGATTCCGCTTAAAATGGCTGCAATCGCTACTCTTCTTCCTAAATCTCTTAGCATCTGTTTCCTCCTTAACGTTTCTCCATTTCCCACAATATGAAGGGAGAGAGGAAAAAAGAAGCAAGAAATTTACTATATGTGAGATTTTTGCAGGAAAAGGCTATTTAATCGCTTTTTGAAGCTTATCGATCACTTCTAAAGAACGGCCTGTGCCGATTGCCACAGATTCAAGCGGATTTTGCGCAACGTGTACAGGAACTACAATTTCTTCTGTGAGCCATTCTTTTATCCCATTAAGGAGCGCGCCGCCGCCTGTTAAAATAACGCCACGGTCAACAATATCACCGCTCAATTCAGGCGGGCAGTCCTCAAGTGTAGCTCTGATGGCTTCAAGAATATGCAGGAGAGATTCACGCATGGCATCTTGAATTTCGTTAGATTGAAGCATAATGGTTTTTGGAAGGCCTGTCACGAGGTCGCGTCCCCGAATTTCCATTGCTTCGGGCACATGCTCAATCAGGGCGTGGCCAATTTCCATTTTTACCTGCTCAGCTGTACGCTCGCCGATCAGCAAATTATATTTTTTTCGGACGAAAGAAACGATATCCTCATCAAGCTGGTCTCCGCCGATTCTGATAGAGTGGCAGGAAACAACGCCGCCAAAGGAAATGATCGCGACCTCTGTCGTCCCTCCGCCGATGTCTACTACCACATTGGCAACCGGCTCATCAACCGGTAAATCCGCTCCGATTGCGGCAGCTACTGGCTCTTCAATTAAATGGACATTTTTCGCACCGCAGTTTTTCACCGCGTCACTGATGGCGCGGCGTTCTACTGCTGTTGATCCTGACGGTGTGCAAACGACGACGTTCGGTTTTCTGAACGTCATGCCGATGCTTTTTGCGGCTTTTTTCATAATATGCTTTAGCAAATCGGTTGTCATATCATAGTCTGCGATAACGCCATCCTTCATTGGTCTGACGGCGACAATTTTTCCCGGCGTTTTGCCGATCATGTTTTTTGCGTCAGTCCCGATTGCAAGGACTGCTTTTGTCGTTGTATCCACTGCGACAACAGATGGTTCATTTAAAATAATCCCTTTATTTTTGCTGTAAACAAGTATATTAGCTGTTCCTAAGTCAATCCCGATTTCAGTTGATTGAAACATGTTTTCACCCAATCTCTATCCTGATTTTATATGATTCTACATTTAAAGTTTCTAACAAATAAAGCGATTTGTGGGGGTGTGCGTCGGGAAAGAAATGTTTTTGTAAAAAATCATGGAACTGTGTAACAGAAGTAATACATTTTTCGGTTTTATGGAAAAAATATCTTGTGATTCTTATAGAAAGCGGGAAACTTTTTCTAAGTTTCGTACGTCTACGATATATTGAGGTACATCCTTAAATATTACATGAGAAAAGAAACATTTAAAGGAAGAAGGGTTTTTATGAAATCAATAGGTGTTGTAAGAAAAGTAGATGAATTAGGCCGTATTGTTATGCCCATAGAATTAAGACGGGCACTGGATATTGCTATTAAAGACAGCATTGAGTTTTTTGTTGACGGAGATAAAATTATTTTGAAAAAGTACAAACCTCATGGCGTTTGTTTAATGACCGGAGAAATCACGTCAGAAAATAAAGAATACGGCAACGGTAAAATTACGTTAAGCCCTGAGGGTGCACAGCTGCTCCTTGAGGAAATTCAAGCCGCTTTAAAAGAATAATACGATATTGAAAAAGGCGGAGCGATGCATCTCCGCCTTTTTTTGCGTGCCAATTTCTGATTACCGCCGCCTAAGATAGAACACCATGAACACCCGGTAATGAATGATTTGGGATACTTTACATATTTTACTCAATTATTTGTCGAAGAATGGTACAATAAGTAGAGAAACACAAGCGGCAGGTGGTCATATGAGAAAATATCAAGCGCGTATCATTTCCATCATCTTGGCAATGATTTTTATTATGTTTTGGGATTATTTATTTTATTTTATAGGCAAAAACCCGATTAATTGGCCTGTTGATATTGTGTATACTGCAGTCACGCTCGTAAGTGTCTGGATGCTGGCTTACTATGTAGATGAAAAACAGCAGCTGGTTAAGAAAATGAAGGATAATGAATGGAAGTATAAACAGCTCTCTGAAGAAAAAAACCGCATCATGGATAATCTGCAGGAAATCGTATTTCAAACGAATGCAAAAGGCGAAATTACATATTTAAACCAGGCGTGGGCATCAATAACGGGCTTTTCAATCAGTGAATGTATGGGAACGATGTATAATGATTACTTCATAAAAGAAAAGCACGTAGCCGACCACATTAACACCCAAATCCAAAACAAAGCGTCTTCTGGCATGTTTACCGCAAAATATGTGACAAAGAACGGCACGATTTTTTGGGGAGAAGTTCATTATAAACTTTACTACGACCGAGATGACCAATTTACAGGCAGCCTCGGTACAATGTCAGATATCACTGAGCGAAAAGAGGCTGAAGATGAGCTTATTGAGATTAATGAACGGCTGGCGAGGGAATCACAGAAACTGTCCATCACAAGTGAACTTGCTGCCGGGATTGCACACGAAGTCAGAAACCCTTTAACATCTGTCAGCGGTTTCCTTCAGATTATGAAAACACAATATCCGGACAGAAAAAGCTATTTTGACATCATCTTTTCAGAGATTAAAAGAATCGATTCGGTGCTCAGCGAGCTGTTGCTGCTTGCAAAACCGCAGGCGATCTCATTTAAAACGCATCAGCTCAATGAGATTCTGAAACAAGTCACGACATTGCTTGATACCAATGCTATTTTGTCCAATATCGTGATCGAAAAAAATTTTGAAGAGACAGACGGCAGTATCATTAACGGGGACGAAAATCAGCTGAAGCAGGTCTTTATCAATATCATTAAAAATGGGATTGAGGCAATGCCAAAAGGCGGTGTCGTAACCATTACGACTGCTAAGACAGCCTCTCACGCAGTAATCAGCGTCAAAGATGAAGGAAACGGCATGCCGCAGGAAAAACTTAAGCAGATTGGCAAACCTTTTTACTCGACAAAGGAAAAAGGCACCGGACTAGGACTTGCCATTTGTTTAAGGATCTTGAAGGAACATAACGGAGAATTGAAAATTGAAAGTGAAGCTGGGAAAGGCAGCGTCTTTCAAGTTGTTTTGCCTTTAACATCAGACGGCTGAGAGGGGAAAAATAAGATGAACTCGCTTCTGTTTGTATACGGGACATTAAGAAAACATGAAAAAGATCATCATTTACTTGCGCAATCGGCATGTATTAATGAACAGGCGAGAACGAAAGGATGCCTGTTTGCCGCAAATGAGGGGCCTGCAGCCGTTTTGGCTGGTGAGGGCTATATATGCGGCGAGGTATATGAAGCAGATGAATTATGTATACATAAGCTCGATCAATTTTTTCAAGGTTACCATAAACAAACGGTGCTTGCGGAAACAGATGGCGGGAACAAAAAAGCACTTGTTTATTTTATGAACAAAGACGATTGTACCGGCTTTCCGAAAATAAGCAGCGGCGACTGGAAAGAACATCAGATGATCAGCAAATCGCAAGATCCTGTTTATTATTTTGCCTACGGGTCCTGTATGGACAATGCACGTTTTCAAAAGGCTGGTGTCGATCATTATTTTCAAGATCCAGTGGGAAGAGCCGTTTTAAAAGGATACACAACCCGTTTCACGCTAAAAAGGGAAGACGGCTCAAGAGCGGATATGATGGAAGACGGAGGAATAACAGAAGGTATTTTATATCGTATCCCTTTTTCTGCGCTCTCCTACCTATACAAAAGGGAGGGTGTCGAATCACTTACGTATCGCCCGGCATTTGTAGATGTTGAAGCAGGCGGAAGGCGTTACACAGACTGCTTAACCTTTCTTGTTCTCCAAAAAGATGCGGAAACCGCCCCGCCTCAGCACTATCAGAGTGAAATTGAACGCGGAGCAGAGCTGTACTTATCACCGGCATTTGCTGAAAAACTCAAGCGGCATATGAATTCGCTGCCAAAAGGATAACGAGATTAACACTGTTACAAAAGAATATGATAAAATTTGATCAATATGATGTCAGGTAAAGGAGCATCACTATGAAAAAAGAATTTGCGGTAATTGGACTCGGCCGTTTTGGAGGCAGTATTTGCAAAGCATTAAGTGAAGAGGGCGTCGAGGTTATGGCGATGGATATTGATGAAGATAAAGTCAACGAGTATGCCAAGATCGCATCTCACGCCGTTATCGGTGATTCAACAGATGAATCTGTCTTAAAAAATTTAGGCCTGCGAAATTTTGACCATGTCATTGTTGCAATTGGAGAAAATATCCAAGCGAGTATTTTAACGACTCTTATTCTGAAAGAGCTGGGTGTCCATACAATTACAGTTAAGGCCCAGAACGATTATCATGAAAAAGTGCTGTCTAAAATCGGTGCGGACCATATTGTCCACCCGGAACGCGATATGGCGAAACGAATTGCGCATAACATCGTGTCCAACAATGTACTTGATTATTTGGAGCTTTCTGAGGAGCATAGTCTTGTTGAAATCGTAGCCAACAGCCGCCTTGCCGGAAATACGCTTCTTGATTTAGATATCCGTGCGAAATACGGCATTAATATCGTAGCCATAAAAAGGGGCAAGGAAGTCATCGTATCGCCGCTTGCAACTGAAGTCATACATCAAGAAGATATTCTCATCGTCATTGGATCGGTTACAGACATTTCCCGCTTTGAAAAAAGAGTTCTTCATACAAAATAACAGTAAATCAAGCCGTCCGGAAAGGGCGGTTTTTTAAATATTATCAGAATATAACAACTTTAATGAAATGAGCGCCAATTTCTTAAAATTTTATTGACTAAGCATAGGCGTTCCGATAGCATATTGTACCATATAATAAAAAAGAGGAGGGGCCTATTTGAATAAAGAAACGCTGGTCAATAGGCTGAACGCTTCAGCCCGAAGACAAAAAGCTGATCTCGTCATTAAGAACGGAAAAATCATGGACGTATTTAACCAAGAGTGGATCCATGAAGATATTGCGATTACAGATGGAGTCATTGTAGGCCTCGGCGAGTATGAAGGCGAAAAGACCATTGATGCAGAGGGAAAAATGATTGTTCCGGGTTTTATTGATGGACATGTACATATTGAATCATCAATGGTTACACCAATTGAATTCGCTAAAGCGGTATTGCCGCATGGAGTGACGACAGTTGTTGCCGATCCGCATGAGATAGCGAATGTGTCCGGTGACAAAGGGATTGCCTTTATGATTGAACAGGCTCGGCAAACACCGCTGAATATTCATTTTATGCTTCCCTCAAGTGTGCCGGCCGCAAGCTTTGAGCGATCAGGCGCAGTACTCAGAGCTGCCGATTTAAAGCCTTTTTATGGAGAGGAAGAGGTTTTGGGGCTGGCTGAAGTCATGGATTATGTGTCGGTTCAGCAGGGTGAAGACGATATGGTTCAGAAACTGCTCGATGCCCGTGTTGCAGGAAAGCGGATTGACGGCCATTTAGCCGGTTTATCAACAGATCTCATTAACATTTATAGAACGGCATTTGTCTTAAACGATCATGAAGTAACAACGAAGGAAGAAGCTCTTGATCGTATTAGAAGAGGCATGTATGTCATGATGCGTGAAGGATCAGTTGCAAAAAACACTCAAAAAGTGCTTCCCGCGGTGAATGAAAAGAACGCGCGCCGTTTCTTTTTCTGTACAGATGATAAGCATGTGGATGATTTATTGTCAGAGGGAAGTGTAAATCATCAAGTGAAAATGGCAATTCAAGCTGGGCTTGACCCGTTTTTAGCCTATCAATTAGGAAGCCTTAATGCAGCCGAATGCTACGGGTTAGATACAAAGGGAGCGATTGCCCCTGGTTTTGACGCTGATTTGCTCTTTGTTTCTGATCTGGAAAACGTCACTGTCACAATGACAATGGTAAAAGGGCAGACTGTTGCTGAAGGCAGTAAAGCAGTATATCAAGATAGCGCTCAAGCTGCAATTCCAGAACCGGCACTGCTCCATTCAGTTAAGCTTGCTGGTCCTCTTACAGAACAGAATTTTCACATGCCAATCAATTCAAATCAGCAAATCAATGTGATTCAAATCATTCCAAACCAGCTTGAAACACGATTGGTACATGTTCCGGCTCCTGATGCACGCATTTTTGAAGCTGACACTGACCTTGATTTGTTGAAGATCGCAGTTGTTGAGCGGCATAAAGGATTAGAAGAAACCGGACTTGGTGTTGTGAAAGGATTTGGATTCAAGAGCGGAGCGATTGCCACAACCATTTCGCACGATTCCCATAATATTATTGCCGTCGGTACAAATGATGCCGATATCGCGGCTGCAGTTAATAAGCTGCAGGAAATGGGGGGAGGATTAACGATAATCAAAAATGGAGAAGAGCTACATTCGGTTCCGCTGCCGATTGCAGGGTTATTATCCGACCAATCCGCGGAACAGGTAAATGAGAGCTTGCTGGCGCTGCACGATAAATTACCGTTCATCGGTTTCACAGGCGGGTTTAATCCATTTTTGACGCTTTCGTTTTTAGCTTTGCCCGTCATTCCTGATATTAAAATGACGACAACAGGATTATTTGATGTAAAGGCATTTCAGCATATTTCACTGCAATAAAAAAGATGCACTCCCAAGAGTGCATCTTTTTTTAAACCTCCATAATGATCGGAAGGATCATCGGACGGCGTTTTGTTTTTTCGTATAAGAACGGCGCAAGTGTATCTGTAATCTCGTTTTTGATTTCAGACCATTGAGTCGTTTTTCGTTCCATTACTTTTTGTAAGTGGTTTGAAATGAGCTCTTGGGCGTCATTGATCAAGTCGCCAGATTCTCTCATGTACACAAACCCTCTGGAAATCAAATCAGGTCCTGCTGAAATCTTAAAGTCGTCCATGTCAATGCTGACAACCACGATAACAAGTCCTTCTTCAGAAAGGATTCTGCGGTCACGAAGCACGATATTGCCAATATCACCAATGCCGCTTCCGTCAATGTAGACTGAACCGGATGGAATTTTGCCGGCAACTGAAGCTTCATCGCCTTTAAGAGCCAACACTTCACCATTGTCCATGATAAAGCAGTTTTCTTCAGGAATGCCGCAATCTGTTGCAAGCTTGACATGCATCTTTTGCATTCTGTACTCACCGTGAATCGGCATGAAGAATTTAGGCTTGATTAAACGAAGCATCAGCTTCTGTTCTTCCTGTCCGCCGTGTCCTGATGTATGGATATCATTAAGTGGTCCGTGAATGACCTCGGCCCCCGCACGATACAACTGGTTGATTGTACGGCTTACGCTGATTGTGTTGCCTGGGATTGGGGATGAAGAAAATACGACAGTATCCCCAGGATTGATTGAAATCTGGCGGTGTGTGCCGTTTGCAATTCTTGATAGCGCCGCCATCGGCTCCCCTTGGCTTCCTGTACATAAAATTGTTACTTTATTGGCAGGCATACGATTGATTTCGTTATGCTCAATAAAGGTATTTTTAGGACAGTTAATATATCCGAGAGTTTGTCCGATTTCAATAGCCGATTCCATACTGCGTCCAAATACGGCAACTTTTCTTCCGTTTAATACAGCAGCTTCAATTACCTGCTGCAAGCGGTGAATATTCGACGCAAATGTAGCGAAGATAATTCGGCCGTCCACCTTGCGGAAAATGTCATGAATGCTTTCTCCGACACGGCGTTCAGACATGGTGAATTCCGGGTTTTCACTGTTTGTGCTGTCTGAAAGGAGGCACAAAACGCCTTCTTTGCCGATTTCGGCCATTTTCGTTAAGTTTGCCGGCTCGCCGACTGGAGTAAAGTCGAATTTGAAATCTCCAGTATGTACGATGTTTCCTGGCGGCGTCTTAACAACGATACCGTAAGAGTCCGGAATACTATGTGTTGTTCTGAAAAATGACACAGCCGTTTTGCGGAACTTTACGATATCATCCTCACCGATAATATTCAGTTTCGTTTGTCTTAATAATCCATGCTCTTCAAGTTTATTCCGAAGTAAGCCGATCGCGAGTTTACCGCCGTAAACAGGAATATTTACTTGTCTGAGCAGGTATGGAATACCGCCGATGTGGTCCTCATGCCCGTGGGTGATAAAAAGACCTTTAATTTTATCTTCGTTTTTGACTAAATACGTGTAATCAGGGATAACGTAGTCAATGCCGAGCAGTTCGTCCTCGGGAAACTTGATCCCTGCATCAATCAGTACAATTTCATCCTGAAATTGCACCGCGTACGTATTTTTACCGATTTCGCCCAACCCTCCGAGGGCGAAAACAGCAGTCTGATCATTTTTTACAAATTTCATACCGCTCATAACTCCAATACTTTAAAATTTTCGCTCTGTTGCTCATATTCTAAGAATGCACCATCAACAGGTGTAATAAACTCAATATTCAATTTCTTTTCTTTCAGCTTTGTTCTGACGTCACGCTCAGATACGCCTTCAATATAAAGTGAATCTGTCTTTTCCCGAACAGGTACTTCGTCAGCCTTTTCTTGATAAAATACCTTATAAATCATCCAAATCTCTCCTTAAATGCCGTATGTTAGACTCGCTCATTCTATTATATTCGAAAACGGAATATAAGGAAAGCCTTGAGCAAAATAAGGACCTATCGAAAAGTGAAAGATCCCTTGTCAGGCAATCGCTTTCTTGCGAAGCATTCCGTTCCATTGTCTTCTGAGTTTCTTTCTTAATTTGCGCAGCATTAGTTAGTCCCTCCTTTCATTACATACTTGCCCCAGAGTTGTTTTATACAAATAGTATACGAAGATTGAGGAAGACTTTTCGTGGTTATTAATGGAATCTATTGTGCTTTTTAAACGAAATAGTTTGCTGAATGGCAATCTTTCTGTATGATGAGGGTGGGAATTGCAGATCAAGATGATAAAGGGGAAGTTACGATGAATTCAAAATTAATTTTTTTTGATATTGACGGTACGATATATGATCATGACAAGAATATACCGGAAAGTACGAGAGAAACGATTGCAGAGCTGCAGCGCCAAGGACATCATGTGTTTATTGCCAGCGGACGGTCTCCGTTTATGGTTAAACCGATTTTGGAGGAGCTGGGCATACACTCGTTTATTTCCTATAATGGGCAGTATGTTGTCTTTGAAAATCAAGTGATTTATAAAAATCCGCTGCCTGAAGAGGCAATCAGACGATTATTACAGCAAGCGGGAGAGGGGAAACATCCTGTTGTGTTTATGGCTGAAGACACGATGAAAGCGACTGTTGCAGATCACCCTCATGTTTTAGAGGGAATCGGCAGCCTGAAAACCGATTATCCGGAAACTGATGACCTTTTCTATGAAGGAAAAGAAATATTTCAGCTTCTATTATTTTGCCAGGATGAAGAAGAAAAAGCTTATGCCGCTTTTCCTGAATTTGATCTCGTGCGCTGGCATGAACTTTCGACTGATGTACTGCCTCACGGGGGCTCAAAGGCGGAAGGAATCAAAAAAGTGATCGAGCGTCTTCCGTTTGATATCAGCGATACATATGCATTCGGCGACGGATTAAACGATCTGCAAATGATTGAATATGTCGGGACAGGCGTAGCTATGGGAAATGCTGTTCCTGAATTGAAAGAAATTGCGGACTTTGTCACGAAGCCGGTAGACGAAGATGGAATTGCGTACGCTGTCAAAGAATTAGGCCTTTTAAAATAAAGAAACGGCTGGCACTGTGCCAGCCGTTTTTTCGTTTAGCGCTCAATCGCGATTGCATTTTCAGGTTCTTTGAAAGGGTTCTCCTTATCAATATGATCATAGAACATAACGCCATTCAAATGATCAATCTCATGCTGAAATACAATAGCCGGAAATCCTTTTAAACGAATATCAATGTTTTCTCCTTCAAGGGTTGTTCCTTTTACCCTGATGCGAGCATAGCGGGGAACATACCCAGGGATTGCTTCGTCAACAGACAGGCAGCCCTCGCCGCTTGTTAAGTAGCTTCTTTCAACTGAATGGCTGACGATCTTAGGATTAAACAAAGCATAGCTGTATAACTTTCCGGCAGCATCCTCTGCATGAACGGCGATCATTCGTTTTTTGATATTAATTTGAGGAGCTGCGAGTCCCACGCCTGGACGCAGCTTGTATTTTTCGGCTAATTCCGGATCTTGGCTGTTTTTAACAAATTCAATCATGTCGGCCAGCTGCTGTTTTTCTGCATCAGTCGGAGGCAGGTTAACAGGTTCGGCTGTCTCCCTTAGTGCTGGATGGCCGTCACGTACGATGTTTTCCATAGTAATCAAGAAACTTCACTCCTAAAGCTTAATATGTAAATTATATCGGATTTCCTCACAAAGGTGCAACGAACGAATGACCAGCCGCAGATGGCTGGTCAAGTTCAGTGCTGTGCGATTATTAACAGCCTCCGCCTAAATAAGCAGCTCCAACAATGATTAACAGAATGAATAAAACAACGATGAGCGCAAATGTGCGGCCGTAGCCATATCCATAACCGTAACCACCATAACTGCAGCAGCCTCCGCCGTAACCATATCCATACATATTGCAAAACCTCCTCTTTTAATTACGCCAGAGCCTTTATCAGTAGGCATAGCGTCTACTATAACCTATGTAAAAACAAAAAAGTTGTATGGTCATCTGTCCTGCTTTTTCACTTTTTTGATTTGATTTCAGAGTTGAATTCATACAGTACAGCTATTGTCAAATGCCTCCATGAATTCTATAGTAGGAATTGTCAAGATTGGGGGATTTAACGTGAAAGACGCAAAAAAACGGCGGCATGGAATGAAAATCGGAGCCTTTTGTGCTGTGACGCTGTTATTATCAGGTTGTATAGGGAAGGACCCGGTTGATTCAATGCATCACTCATTAGAAAAAGCTGCGGAATCGGAAAAGCCGTTTCAAGAAGAACAGAAAAAGCTTGAAGAATTAGAGGCGAAAGAAAATCAGCTTTATGATGATGTCATGAAGCTCAATATGGATGATTATAAAAAAATTGTTGCTTTATCTAACGAGGCGCTTGAAAACGTCAGCAAGCGCGAAGAACATTTGAAGATTGAAAATGACAGCATCAAAAAATCAGAAACAGAATTTGAGGAAGCAAAAACGTCCGTTGAAAAAATCAAGGATAAGCGCATAAAAGAAAAAGCTGATACCGCAGCAAGCCATATGGAAAAAAGGTATTCATCATATAGCTCTATGTATGAAGAATATCAAAATGCGCTTCAGCTTAATAAAAAGCTGTATAAGCAACTGAAAGAGAAAGACTTGACCCGAGACGATTTGGATCAGCAGATCGAAAAAGTCAATGCATCTTATGAAAAGGTCCTTAAATATAGCGGGGAGTTTAATGAACAAACAGAAAAATATAATAAAGCCCGGGAGGATCTATATGATGCTGCTGGCTATCAAGTGAAAAAGAACTGACTTTGAACAGCTCTTTTTTTTCATAATTGGGAGGCAATTTTGTTCAAAATTTTCATTTCTATTGTAGTACAGTATGGTGATGTATACTAGTACAGTTTTGAACACAGTCGGCATCCTTTTTTAAAAGGAAAATGTAAAGCGAATACATTTATTGAAAATCAGCGATGAAAACGATTGACGGTTCTTCTTTATTTGGTGTAAACTAATCCATGTTAAGCGGTGTTGTATTAGTTTTTTACAACTTCGAAATAATACAGTTCAGAGCAGAGTGTAACTATCCTACATAAAAGGTTTCGGCAAACTGGGGATCGGCTAAATATATACGACTTACTGCTGATACTTTAGGGTACCCTAAGTTTGTATGTATAAAAGGAATGCACGTCTAATGACTGTTTAAAAGAAAGGAAGAGGTGACTTAGTATGGCTGCAAAAACGAAAAAAGCTATCGTTGACAGTAAGAAGCAATTTGATGCCATTAAAAAGCAGTTCGAAACGTTCCAAATTTTAAATGAAAAGGGAGAAGTCGTGAATGAAGCGGCGATGCCTGATTTAACTGATGATCAATTAAAAGAGCTCATGCGCCGCATGGTATTTACGCGTGTGCTTGATCAGCGCTCTATCTCATTAAACCGTCAAGGACGTCTCGGATTTTACGCTCCTACTGCGGGTCAAGAAGCTTCTCAGATTGCAACGCATTTCGCGCTTGAAAAAGAAGACTTTGTTCTTCCTGGATATCGTGATGTGCCTCAGTTAATTTGGCACGGCCTTCCATTATATCAAGCGTTTCTTTTCTCTCGCGGACATTTCAGAGGAAACCAAATGCCTGATGATGTGAATGCCCTTTCTCCACAAATCATTATCGGTGCCCAATACATTCAAACTGCCGGTGTTGCGCTAGGTCTTAAAAAACGCGGCAAGAAAGCTGTTGCAATCACTTACACTGGTGACGGCGGAGCTTCACAAGGGGACTTCTACGAAGGAATTAACTTTGCCGGCGCTTATAAAGCACCTGCCATCTTCGTTGTACAAAACAACCGTTATGCGATTTCAACTCCGGTTGAAAAACAATCAGCGGCTGAAACAATTGCACAAAAAGCTGTAGCTGCCGGTATTGTCGGCGTACAAGTAGACGGAATGGATCCGCTTGCTGTATACGCTGCAACTGCTGAAGCACGCGAGCGTGCAATCAACGGCGAAGGCCCGACACTTATTGAAACACTTACATTCCGTTACGGCCCGCACACAATGGCTGGTGACGATCCGACTAAATACCGCACAAAAGAAATCGAAAATGAGTGGGAACAAAAAGATCCGCTTGTACGCTTCCGCGCGTTCCTTGAAAACAAAGGCTTATGGTCTGAAGAAGAAGAAGCAAAAGTAATTGAGGATGCGAAAGAAGAAATTAAGCAAGCAATCAAAAAAGCTGATGCTGAGCCTAAACAAAAAGTAACTGATTTAATGAAAATCATGTACGAAAAAATGCCTCACAACCTTGAGGAGCAATTTGAAATTTATACACAGAAGGAGTCGAAGTAAGCCATGGCGCAAATGACAATGATTCAAGCAATCACGGATGCGTTACGCACAGAACTGAAAAATGACGAAAATGTCTTAGTTTTCGGAGAAGACGTTGGTGTAAACGGCGGCGTATTCCGTGCGACAGAAGGATTGCAAAAAGAATTCGGTGAAGACCGTGTATTTGACACGCCACTTGCTGAATCTGGTATCGGCGGTCTTGCCCTTGGTTTAGGCTTAAACGGCTTCCGTCCGGTAATGGAAATCCAATTCTTCGGATTTGTTTACGAAGTAATGGATTCAGTTTCTGGCCAAATGGCTCGTATGCGCTACCGTTCTGGCGGACGCTGGACTTCACCTGTAACAATTCGTTCTCCATTCGGCGGCGGTGTTCATACTCCTGAACTTCACGCTGACAGCTTAGAAGGTCTTGTTGCACAACAGCCTGGTATCAAAGTGGTTATTCCATCAACTCCTTACGATGCCAAAGGACTTTTAATTTCTGCAATCAGAGACAATGATCCTGTTGTCTTCTTAGAGCATATGAAGCTTTACCGTTCTTTCCGTCAGGAAGTTCCTGAAGAAGAATACACAATTGAGCTTGGCAAAGCTGACGTGAAACGTGAAGGTACTGATCTTTCAATCATCACTTACGGCGCAATGGTTCATGAATCATTAAAAGCTGCTGAGGAGCTTGAAAAAGACGGCATTTCTGCTGAAGTTGTCGACCTTCGCACAGTAAGCCCGCTTGATATCGATACAATCATCGCATCTGTAGAAAAAACAGGGCGCGCGATTGTGGTTCAAGAGGCGCAAAAACAAGCCGGTATTGCTGCAAACGTAGTAGCAGAAATTAATGACCGTGCGATCCTGAGCTTGGAAGCACCTGTACTTCGCGTGGCTGCGCCTGATACAGTATTTCCTTTCTCTCAAGCAGAAAGCGTATGGCTTCCAAACCACAAAGACGTTCTTGAAACAGCAAGAAAAGTACTTGAATTTTAATCAAATTGCATAATCGAGAGGGAAGATGAACGTTTTCCCTCTATTATATATCTGTTTTCAATGCTTACGATGTAAACTTTAAAATTGCTTAATCAAACTAGGAGGTCGAGAACTGTGGCATTTGAATTTAAACTTCCAGATATCGGGGAAGGTATCCACGAAGGCGAAATCGTAAAATGGTTTGTCAAGCCTAACGATGAGGTTGACGAAGATGATGTACTGGCTGAAGTCCAAAATGATAAAGCAGTAGTAGAAATTCCTTCACCTGTTAAAGGAAAAGTATTAGAATTAAAAGTTGAAGAGGGAACGGTTGCAACTGTTGGACAAACGATCATTACGTTTGATGCACCTGGTTACGAAGATCTTCAATTTAAAGGTAGCGATGAGTCTGACGATGCGAAAACTGAAGCACAAGTTCAGTCAACTGCAGAAGCTGGACAAGACGTTGCGAAAGAAGAGCAAGCTCAAGAGCCTGCAAAAGCTACTGGCGCAGGACAGCAGGATCAAGCTGAAGTTGACCCGAACAAACGTGTGATCGCTATGCCTTCTGTACGTAAATATGCTCGTGAAAAAGGCGTAGACATCCGTAAAGTTACTGGTTCAGGCAACAACGGACGTGTTGTAAAAGAAGATATCGACAGCTTTGTAAACGGAGGAGCGCAAGAAGCTGCACCGCAAGAAACAGCTGCACCACAAGAAACAGCTGCTAAACCGGCTGCTGCACCTGCTCCAGAGGGCGAATTCCCAGAAACACGCGAAAAAATGAGCGGTATCCGTAAAGCAATTGCAAAAGCGATGGTTAACTCTAAACACACAGCTCCTCACGTAACGTTAATGGATGAAGTGGACGTAACAAACCTTGTTGCACATCGTAAACAGTTCAAACAGGTTGCTGCTGATCAGGGAATCAAGCTGACTTACTTGCCTTACGTTGTAAAAGCTCTTACATCTGCACTGAAAAAATTCCCTGTTTTAAACACGTCAATTGACGATAAAACAGATGAAGTAATCCAAAAACATTACTTCAACATCGGTATCGCTGCTGACACTGAAAAAGGCTTGCTTGTACCGGTTGTGAAAAATGCAGATCGTAAATCTGTCTTTGAAATTTCTGATGAGATCAATGGCCTTGCAACAAAAGCTCGTGAAGGCAAGCTTGCTCCAGCTGAAATGAAAGGCGCATCTTGCACAATTACAAACATCGGTTCTGCCGGCGGACAATGGTTCACTCCGGTTATCAACCATCCAGAAGTTGCGATTCTTGGTATCGGACGTATTGCAGAAAAAGCGATTGTTCGTGATGGCGAAATCGTAGCAGCTCCAGTCTTAGCTCTTTCTCTCAGCTTCGACCACCGTATGATCGACGGAGCAACTGCGCAAAATGCATTAAATCACATCAAGCGTTTACTGAACGATCCACAATTAATTTTAATGGAGGCGTAATGTTATGGTAGTAGGAGATTTCCCTATTGAAACAGATACTCTTGTAATTGGTGCGGGACCTGGCGGCTATGTAGCTGCCATCCGCGCTGCACAGCTTGGACAAAAAGTAACAGTCGTTGAAAAAGCAACTCTTGGAGGCGTTTGTCTGAACGTTGGATGTATCCCTTCAAAAGCACTGATCAATGCAGGTCACCGTTATGAGAATGCAAAGCATTCTGATGACATGGGAATCACTGCTGAGAACGTAACTGTCGATTTCACAAAAGTTCAAGAATGGAAAGCTTCCGTTGTAAACAAACTTACTGGCGGTGTAGCAGGTCTTCTTAAAGGCAACAAAGTAGATGTTGTAAAAGGTGAAGCTTACTTTGTAGACAGCAATTCAGTTCGTGTGATGGATGAGAATTCAGCTCAAACATACACGTTCAAAAATGCAATCATTGCAACTGGTTCTCGCCCTATCGAATTGCCAAACTTCAAATATAGTGAGCGTGTCCTAAATTCAACAGGCGCTTTGGCTCTTAAAGAAATTCCTAAAAAGCTCGTTGTTATCGGCGGCGGTTACATCGGAACTGAGCTTGGTACTGCGTATGCAAACTTCGGAACTGAGCTTGTTATTCTTGAAGGCGGAGATGAAATTCTTCCAGGCTTCGAAAAACAAATGAGTTCTCTTGTTACACGCAGACTGAAGAAAAAAGGCAACGTTGAAATCCATACAAATGCGATGGCTAAAGGCGTTGAAGAAAGACCAGACGGCGTAACAGTTACGTTTGAAGTAAAAGGCGAAGAAAAAACTGTTGATGCTGATTACGTACTGATTACAGTAGGACGCCGTCCAAATACTGATGAGCTTGGTCTTGAGCAAGTCGGTATTGAAATGACGGACCGCGGTATCGTAAAAACTGACAAACAGTGCCGCACAAACGTACCTAACATTTATGCAATCGGTGATATCATCGAAGGACCGCCGCTTGCTCACAAAGCATCTTACGAAGGTAAAATCGCAGCAGAAGCTATCGCTGGAGAGCCTGCAGAAATCGATTACCTTGGTATTCCTGCAGTTGTCTTCTCTGAGCCTGAACTTGCATCAGTTGGTTACACTGAAGCACAGGCGAAAGAAGAAGGTCTTGACATTGTTGCTGCTAAATTCCCATTTGCAGCAAACGGCCGTGCGCTTTCTCTTAACGAAACAGACGGCTTCATGAAGCTGATCACTCGTAAAGAGGACGGTCTTGTGATCGGTGCGCAAATCGCCGGCGCAAGTGCTTCTGATATGATTTCTGAATTAAGCTTAGCAATCGAAGGTGGCATGACTGCTGAAGATATCGCAATGACAATTCACGCTCACCCAACATTGGGCGAAATCACAATGGAAGCAGCTGAAGTGGCAATCGGAAGTCCGATTCACATCGTAAAATAAAGCTTATATCAAAAAACAGCCCTCGCTTAAAGCGGGGGCTGTTTTATTTATTTTGTCAGCACGTGCTGTAATGGCTTAATGATGTCTTCTTTCTTTTTCACACATCCCTCGATTTTCACCACGACATGGCGCTGATCAACAACCATCAGGGTAGGGACGGTTTCAATCTCATCTTCCCAGCCTTCTTTGTTATCATAGACCTTCATTTTATCTATTTGCTCAGGATAATCCTTTTCTAAATCAAGCAGTGCATCGTAATATGGCGCTTCCTGGTCAATTTGGTTTTCATCAGAAAAAAACAAGATTTGTGTATGATGAATATTGTCAATCCGGCTTTTTTTCATGGGATTGATGGTGGAAAGCGTACAGCCCGATAAAGCAAATACTATTATCAGTATGGGGAATACCGCGCGATATCGCATCTATCTTCTCCTCTGTATAAACAATAGTAAACTAGTTTTAGTTTATCATGAGAGGCGGCTTAAACTGCTTCTTGTTACCTAATTGTTATATAATTGAAACCGTTTTTAAAGTGAGATACATATCATATTCATCGTTTAAAATACCGACCTGGGGGTATATCACATTTATCTCTGTGTTTTCAATGAAAATTCAAAAAACATGAAATTTCAATATGTGTTTTGGCATATGTATCGATTAAAGCTATTGCATTGAAGAAGCTATTATGTGATGAAAAATAAAAAATGAGCCATATATAAGTGTATCTAAATTAAATGTGTTATACAATTTAGTGTTGACATTTTAAATGTGACATATTAATATAATAGCAACAAAAGAAATTAAGCGTTTTCAAATTTCAAAGAAATGGGGAATGAGAGATGGGTACGATTGTTTGTCAAGATTGCAACGAAGCCATTCATTACTTTGAAGATGAGAAAGTGACAACATTATACGGAACATGCTGCGGACAATGTCAATGTCCTGTAGATGAAGAGTAAAAAAGCATGCGGCTATTAGCCGCATGCTTTTTATTTATTGAATCGCTTTTTGTTCTTTGATGACCCGGATCATGTTCAAAGTCGAGTCCTCAGGTCCTTGAACAGGGAGACCTGCGTCAAGGTTTTTGAAAATGTAGCTGATGTTTTCTTCTGTAATAATCTCACCTGGAATGAAGATTGGAATACCAGGCGGATATACCATGACAAATTCAGCGATAATCCGTCCCGCTGCTTCTTTTAAGGGGATGACTTCCGTATTTGCATAAAATGCATCACGCGGAGTCATTGCCAATAAAGGAATTTCCGGAAGAAGAACCTCAGTTTGCTGATGTGTTACATCCTGTTCTGACATTTGATGTGCGATCTCTGCTAAAGCCTCTACAAGACGGTCTGCATCGTTTTGGCTGTCACCAGGAGTGAAAATACACAAAATATTATATAAATCAGAAAGCTCCACTTCGATATTAAAAGATTCACGAAGCCATTTTTCAACGTCATGACCTGTAAGTCCAAGGTTTTTAACAGAGATAATCAATTTTGTCGGATCGTAGCTGTAAGCTGCTTTCGAACCGAGGATCTCAGCACCGACACAATAAATGCCTTCAATCTGATTGAGGCGATCTCTTGTCTGGTTAGCAAGCTTCAGTGTCTCCTCAGCAAGCTGATGGCCTTCTGTTGCAAGGCGTTTTCTGGCAACATCCAGAGAGGAGAGAAGCAAGTAAGATGTTGACGTTGTTGTCAGCATGCTTAGGATGGATTGCACTCTGTCTTTAGATACAAGGCCATCTTTCATGTTTAAAATAGAGCTTTGTGTCAGTGATCCGCCCAGTTTGTGGACGCTTGTCGCTGCTATGTCTGCTCCTGCCTGCATGGCTGAAAGTGGCAATTCGTCATGAAAATGAATATGAACGCCGTGTGCTTCATCAACAAGCACCGGCACATCAAACGAATGAGCGAGTTCTACAATGCTTTTTAAGTCGGCTGCAACACCGAAATATGTCGGGTTAATGACAAGAAGCCCTTTTGCATCCGGATGCTCGGTAAGCGCCCGTTTAGCAGATTCAAGTGTAATGCCGTGGGAGATACCTAATTCATTGTCAATTTCAGGATGAATAAAGATTGGGACAGCTCCGGAAAATACAATAGCTGTCATGATTGATTTGTGCACATTTCTTGGAATAATAATTTTATCTCCAGGTCCGCAAACAGCCATAACCATTGTCATAATGGCGCCGCTTGTGCCTTGAACAGAAAAAAATGTGTGATCCGCGCCAAATGCTTCAGCCGCCAGATCCTGTGCTTGTTTAATGATGCCTTTCGGCGCGTGCAGGTCATCTAATGGTTCAATATTGATTAAATCTATGCTTAATGCGTTTTCACCGATAAATTGTCTGAATTCTGGGTCCATTCCTGCCCCTTTTTTATGGCCGGGAATGTGGAATTGAACAGGCTGTCTGCTTGCATGCTTTTTCAGTCCTGTGTATAAGGGTGTTTCATGTTGCGACAATTGTTTTCCCACCTTTGTAATCATACCTATGCATAATAGTGTGTATTAAAATCCGTTTCTCAACCGTTTTTTAGACGTAAAACAAATGAATTATATTATGAACTTGAAAGAATGTAAAGAACAATTTATGATCAAATGAAGATGCTTTCTGTTTAGGGAAGCTAATCTATAAGGAGTGAAGAAAATGGAATACCAATATCCGATGAATGAAGATTGGACAACTGAAGAAGCAGTGGATGTGATTGCGTTTTTCCAGCAGGTTGAGCTTGCGTATGAAAAAGGCGCAGATCGTGAAGAACTGCTTAAGGCTTATCGCCGTTTCAAGGAAATTGTACCGGGCAAGGCCGAGGAAAAAAAGCTGTGCAGCGAGTTTGAAGAACAAAGTACATACTCTCCTTATCGCACGGTCAAACAAGCAAGAGAATCTGAAGACGTGAAGATTAAGATGTAAAAAAAGAGCAAGGAGAGATCCCTGCTCTTTTTTATGCTTGCGATACGTTTTGGGTGAAACGGTACAGAAAAGCAAGCTGCTTGAAGGCATCGTTGATACGCTGAAGGAATTCCTGGTTATTCATATTTAGCACTTCTTCTTTTTGAAGCTGGATGCCGCACAACAGCTCGGCTTTCTTTATAGTCTGCAAACGCTCAAACAGTGTCTTCAGCTGTTCCTTATCCATTTCAGACTGCTTATGTACGTCCGGTTTTGTGTGATCTGCGGACCAAACGAAGCTGTCAGGAATATTTTTTGTAATGGTTTCCTGATTCGCTTCAAGCAATTTGCCGTATTCTTCTTTAATAGGGGATTCATAAATAATCGCAAACCACACAAATACGTGGCTTTCCCATAAGCCAATCTGAAAATGCGGCAGTTTTTTATAGCCTCTTTTGCTGTTTGCGAATGCCACCCAGCTGTCAGCAGGTGGATTGACAGATCTTCTTGCGTGCTTTGCCACATGCGGAAACATTTCATCTCCGGTTAGAGCTGATAAAGTTGGGGCGAAGTGTTCGCCCAGAGCTGTCAGCTTCGGACGGACCGTCTCTTTTAATACCTCCATGCGCGCGTCTAAGCCTTCTATTGTAAAGGTGTTAAAGTCTTCTTCTGTAAAACGCATTTGTGTCATGATTTTCCTCCTTCATGCTAAGTAAACATATTTTATCACAGTTAGGACGAGCCGCAAAAAGATTGAGTGCGTTTGAAGAGAGGGGAAATGTGGTAATAAATGAGTAGGTAAACACACAATTTTCAGAATCATGTTGCACGTAAATAGAACAATCATACGATATAAGAAGTAATCATTGTTGATTGGCAAAATGGGATGCTTTTTTACAAACAAATGATCTCTGGAAGGGGCGAAAGACAATGAGGCAAGTTGTGAAAGAGGGATTTAAGGAAGAGAAAAACAATCGTGTAGCTGTCTGGAGACTAGAGGTTGATTATGAATTGGCAACCCTATATGAAGCAATGCAAAAAGAAAATGAAGAACAGATTGAACAAAGCAAAAACAAACTAGAGCGACTTAGAAAAGAATGGATTCGTCTTAACGGGTAAAAAGCGATAGTAAAAACGAACCGCATGAATGGTTCGTTTTTACGTGAGAAGGGATATTTTTCATTTTCCTTGCTTTTTCACCGCCGTTATCAGTATCCTATAAAATAAAGGTCTACATAGAAGAGAGGTACACACGAATGACAAATTGGACGGAAATTGATGAATTTGCAAAGAAATGGGTTAGGGAAGCAGGCGCGAGAATTAAACAATCCATGCATGAGAGCCTGACAATTGAAACGAAATCAAATCCGAATGATTTAGTCACCAATATTGACAAAGAAACGGAAAAGTTTTTCATTGACCGCATTCAAGAAACGTTTCCGGGACACCGCATTCTCGGTGAAGAAGGACAAGGCGATAAGCTTCACTCACTGGAGGGGGTCGTCTGGATTATTGATCCGATTGACGGGACGATGAATTTTGTGCACCAGCAAAGAAATTTTGCGATTTCAATCGGAATTTTTGAAAACGGCAAAGGGAAAATCGGATTAATTTATGATGTGGTGCATGATGAGCTGTATCACGCATTTAACGGTAAAGGAGCTTATATGAATGAAACGAAACTGGCTCCTTTAAAAGAAACCGTCATTGAGGAAGCGATTCTTGCCATTAATGCGACATGGGTAACGGAAAACAGAAGAATCGATCAAAGTGTCTTGGCGCCCCTAGTGAAAAGAGTCAGAGGTACACGCTCCTACGGCTCTGCCGCTTTAGAGCTGGCAAACGTCGCGGCAGGAAGAATAGATGCTTACATCACGATGCGGCTTGCGCCGTGGGATTATGCAGCCGGCTGTGTGCTGTTAAATGAAGTTGGAGGCATTTATACGACTATTGAGGGAGAGCCGTTTACCTTTTTAGAAAATCACAGTGTCCTGGCCGGAAACCCAGCTATACATAAAACGATATTTGAAGAGTACCTTCATGCTGGAAAGTAGGTCCTTTGAACAGGAGGACCTCAGCCTGTTAGAGAAGCTCGCGGAGGCTCATCCTGTATGGAAAGAGGAGGAGTTTGGGGAAAAGGACGCTGAACGTTATATGATCTCCTACTCCATGTACAATGGATCATGGCTTGTATGGGAAAAAGCCGGTCAGCCTGTTGCCATCAGCTATCATCTTGAGTGGGCGCCTTCCAATGGAAAGCCGTGGCTTGGAACGGTGCTGGTCGACCCGGCCGAAGAAAAAAAGGGACATGCGAGGATGATCATTGAACAGATCAGCAAATCGCTCAGAGGCAAACATAAAGCGATGTTTGCGGCCGTTCCCATTGACCGCACTGAATGGATACTGTTTTTGAGCCAATGCGGGTTTGAACAGCTGAAAACGGAGAAAGATGATAGAGGCAAATCATTTATGATCCTTGTGAAGCCTTTAGCGGAAGCTGCCGGATGATGTCGGCAGCTTATTTTTATAAAAGCCTCCCGAAAATGGGGAGGCGTCTTTTGAATAAAACGTTATTTTTTCACAGCATGGATAAAATGAATCGTTTCAAACGCTGACAAATCGTCCGTTCGATTACAAAAGAAACGGTCATTAATGTCGTCCGGTGATAAATGTTCATAGATCAGTAAGCCTGATAACTCTAACATTTGTTGAATGTCTTGATAAGTAAAACACGATTTCATCGGTTCCCCGCTGGCGGCAGCCATCTTCACCATATGTTCAACTCGATTTGACGTTCCTTTTGCCGTAAACAACGTTTCGTCCGCATAATCAAAAACGATTGAGCTTCCTGGCGGGACTTTTGAAAATAAATGACTGATCAAGCTTGCGTTTTCTTCTCGCGTTAAATAATAAGAGACGCCCAGAAGGCTGAAGAATGATTTGGTGTTTTCAAATCCTTCATCTATAAGAGGCTGATATGAAAACGTTTTGGTAAAATCCATAGGAACAAAGTGAAGGTGCCTTGGGATTGTCAGATTTGCATCCTTCAGCTTATTTTTTTTGAATTGCTGTGAAGCTGGATGGTCAACTTCGAACACATTCAAGCTGTTTTCCAATTCAGGATGGCGAAAGCAGAAGGTATCCAGCCCGGCTCCAAGTATGACATACTGTTTTGCTCCCAGCATCAATTCGTTGTGTAATACGTTTTCGCAATACGCGGCGCGTGCTAAGGGTGTAGGCGACAGCTGGATGTGGGTAACCCATTTTAATATGTTTTCAGGATCGTGTTGCAGACGTTCGGCGATCTCTTTGTTGAAAAACGATATTCCTTGAATCATATTTTCGCTGATGGTTGTAAACTCTTTTTCATTAATGAGGTCTTTTGCAATAAAATCATCAAAAATGAGAGGCGAATCATATTGGCTGTGATACGCACGGGCAAAAGCTGAAATCAAAGACGTTAAGCTGGACTCTTTTTTCCTCATGAAATGATCCTCCAATAAAAAAATAAGATTCCCCTGGCCAGGAGAATCTTATTATACATACAAATATGACAATAGTAAATTATAGCATAAATAAAAATTTTTGTCAATAATATCACTCTTTTTTTCTATCGTATGCTTTCAGTTATTTCACATGGTTGCGTTCCTTCTTTAGGTGAGAATTAAAAAATCATTTACAATGTTAAGAGTATGGTGCTGGGTAAAACCGATATGTCCGGCACCCTTAATCTTATACATCGTGGCATTGTGGCCTGTTTTTGTTAGTGCATGATAAAATTCAGCACTTTGCTCATATGGAACGACGTCATCCTGATCTCCATGCATAATAAGTATTGGCGGTGCCTAAGCGATGTACCTATTCAATAGGGCTGGCTTTTCTGGCTTTTTCCTTATGTTCCTGAATTCCCCGCCAATGAGCTTGGATTCAGGAGAATGAGGGGAGTCATTGGTCAAAAATAGACGGATATCGGCTCATTGTCAGTCAATCGGTCGGCCCAAACCTATCTGCATTGGCCTGCACTTTTGCTCGATACATGGGGATATTCCCGGTTTCCATTGAATTCTCTTAATCCTGCAGTTAATCCGAGTAAAAGAGCCAGGTGTTCTCCAGAAGAATCTCCCCATACTCCGATATTTTGCGGATCAATAATGAAAAAAAGCCTGAGGGATCTCAGGCTTTTTGCTATTATTACAATCCAACAGCATTCCAGGCTGCTTCAACTTTAGCGGCATCAGTTGAGCCGTAAAGGTCACGGGCAGACTGAATGAGAGCTGCCTTGGCATCTTTGAACGTTGAAGAAGGCGTGAGGTATGTTGTTAACGCACGGTAATAGATTTGCTGTGATTTAGATACACCAAGCTTTGTAATGGTGTTGTAAGCGGCTTTGTTTGGAATTCCGCTGTTTGTGTGTACGCCGCCGTAATCACCTTCATCTGTGTTTGGAAGGTTTTGATAATCGGCGTAATTGTCAGGTTGATCGTATTTTGTCGGATTGGACAGGCTGCGGAGAGCAGGCTGGCTGACTGTAATGTCTTCACCGATGTCCCAGTCTTCTGTATCGTTAAAGTAGCCGAATACGTCAGAGAATGATTCGTTTAATGCTCCCGGCTGATTTTCATAAATCAAGTTGGCTGTTTC
Organism: Bacillus sp. N12A5; assembly: GCF_026790125.1. Classification (NCBI taxonomy): domain Bacteria; kingdom Bacillati; phylum Bacillota; class Bacilli; order Caryophanales; family Bacillaceae; genus Bacillus; species Bacillus sp. N12A5. The sequence goes on from NZ_JALAMR010000002.1 coordinate 499,452, forward strand.
TTGAGTGACGCCATGAGTCATTTCATGCGCCGTCACATCTAATGAACCGGAAAGCGGAGAGAAGAAGGAACCGTCGCCGTCACCGTAAATCATTTGGTCGCCTATCCAGGCAGCATTGTTGTACTTGGTGCCGTAATGAACGGAAGAAACGATTTTACTGCCTTTATTATCATAGCTGTTTCGTTTAAAGTTTGAATAAAAATAATCGTACACTTTACCGAGGTTATAGTGTGCGTCAACAGCTGCCCGCTGTGATGAAGATGTAAATGTTTTCGTTGTGCTTGAGACAAGCGTGCCCGGAAGGCGGCTTTGTCTGTTTTGCAAGTCATATGTGATGATTTGGGTGCCTGTTGGTTTTGAAAGATCTCTTAGAACGTATTTTCCGCTTTCATATGAGATGTTCAAAGGAACAGTTGCGCCCTTTAGAGTTGTTCCGCTTCCAGTCGCGGCGGCATGTTCTACTTTATTTTGCTTTTTTAAAATGCTGCCTGTTTCAGCGTCAACCAAAACTTCCCAGTTAGCAGGTTCAGGCTCGACATAGCGAATTGTCACGTCGTAAGCAAGGCGATAGCTGCCGTCCTTTGTTTCTACAGCTTTTAATTCAGCTTTATCGCTGTTTTTGACCGCTCCGTTAGAGACAGCGTCTGGTGATTTGCCGATAGCTTTGAAAGCAAGTGCCAGCGCTTTTTCAGAGGAGACTTTTTGGCTGTTTTCTGTTTTTGCAGCAGATTGATTGTGTAATTCACCATTGACCGCATAGACATTGTCGGATTTATCGACGTGAACGATCACTTGCGAATCTTTAATCGGCACTCCGTTAACGACAGGCGCATATCGGAAGTGCTTGTACCCAAGGGCATCAGTCGTGCTTTCAACAAGCTTCAGCCTTTTGGCAGGATCACCTTTAAAAATGGTGCGGTTCTTTTTCAAAAACTGTTTGACAGCCTTGTCATTTGGTGCAGATAGCTCTGATTGAGCAATTGCGTTTTTGGAGAGGAAATTTGTTTGATTCTCTTTAAGCTGATGACCTTCAGCAGCCTGAGCACCAGGAAGGCTGATTGATAAACTCATAAACGAAGCAGCGACAGCAACAGATAATTTCTTGCCTAAACCCACATTAAATCCCCCTTTTTGAAAATACTGAAAAATCTTTATATTGTTATATTAAACTAGCATTCTGGAATACTCAACAAAAACTAACATAACTAGACAAAATTGATAGAATTGTCCTGCGTTTATTTTTGCTGAATAATATCCAGATGAGCCAAGTGTCATGTGATGGTTCATTGCAAGTGTTATGGGGAAGAAAAGAAACTTTTATTTCTTATTGAAACTTTTGGGCAAACCGTCTGTCTAACCGAATGAGGCCTTAATAAGAAGTAAAGGATTGTTGTTCGTGTTGGATATATTCAGTCATTATGTATTGCATTTCGAACGTTATTTTATCTTAAGCAGACAAAGCACTTTGCTGATCCAGTGGTTGATTGTTGTTCTGGCGGGCTTATATGTTGTGGTGCACCATTTCAAGATAAACCGGTACCGCACAATGTTCTTAGCTGGTGTCTTATTGCGAATTGTGCTGTTGGTTGGGGTGTCTGTTGAACTCATTCATCAGGTGCAGGCAACAAATTTTACTAGTGCTTACTTAAGAGAGGACGGCAATGAACTGCTGCCGCTGGTGCATTTTTTGTTATACGGGTATGTGCTGCTAACGGCTTTTCACTATATGCTGATGCCTCGTGACCATGGCGGGAAAGGCATGTTTTATACGTTCGATCTGGCCGTTGTCAGTTTGCCGATCGTACAAATGATATTCAGTTTCTTTTCTTATTGGAAGGAATATCCTGATGGGATCGAGCCAATTGGATTTGTGTTCCTGTTTTTCATCATCATTCTTCCGATTGTTTTGAATGTACTGTTTTTCAAGCTGTACTGGAGAACAAACAAGATTTTACTAAGTTTATTTTATACGCTGATTATCGGACTGCTCGTTTTGCTGCTTGTCCCATTTTCCGGGCAAATCTCCATTGATTATGGTGCAACGTTGCCATATACGATTTATTTGGCAATGGCTGGATTTTTGATGAGCTATCATCTGTTCCAAAAGTCAGGCAAGTTTTATATACGTATGAATAAGTGGCTGACGACGGCTGTTATTGTGTTTTTTGTCTTGCTTTTAAATCCGATATATAACGTAGGAACCGTTGCTTTTGCTATCTCAAAGCCGATAAATGTCCATGATTCATTCAATTTTGTCGGGGAGCACATTTCATCTGAAAAAGCGGAACAGATTGTGAAGTCATTTTTTCCTACAGATGAGACATTATATTTGCACGATACAAAAATGGATGTGCATTATTTCTACTCATTTGAAAGCAAGGGCTATAAAGCTGAGATAGATGAAGTATCACAGCTGATTCGTAATTATGAGTACTTAAAAAAAGCGCATGGGAAAAAGCTAACGAATCAGGAGTATAAGCGGAAGTCCATGGCTTTCCTTGAGCGGCACGGACGTGTGTTAAATAAAGATCATATCGAAACAAAGGTATCTAATGAGGACGGCCAGACAGTGGTACGTATATACCTGAAAAATCGACTTCATAAAAAAGATAATGCTGATGATGGCACGGTATTTTATTGGGAAAAGGAAACCTTAATGGGGTTTAGTGAAGATCCTTCGATTTATCAGCTTGACTCTCTTCTGCATGTTCATATCACAGAACAAGACATTCACGATAAAGTGGAACAAATGTTTATAGCGCTGAACAGATCAAAACAGCCTTATCAGATCACTGATATTGAAAGCGATAGCCTGCTCGGAACTATAGTGCGTGTTGAAACGAAAGATGGAATTGTGTTGGAATTTGAAGGCGAATCCGGTTGTTTACATAGCCTTTCGCTTCCAATGAAAAAGAATATCTTACTGGCTAACAGCCGGATGCAGCGACAGATATTATCGGTCTTCGATGCTCGTGGATCAGAAAAGAAGAAAAAAAGCCAGAGTGACATGGTGATGTATACTGATTCTTCTAAAACATATGAGTTTTTTGAAGATCAAGGTCAGCTAAACGTTTATGTGTACAGTGATACACCCAATCACCCGTTCCCATATACGTATCGTAATGGAACACTGGCTTATGAAAAAGTAGTTTCTCTATATCAAGATGTCATTTACAAAAAACGTATGCGCCCAATTATCGTTCAAAGAGGGAATGAACGCCATTATGCATGGCTGATCATTATTCAGCCGTTCGGGTCAAACCGCCATGATGCATACGTCGTGGATGGAGAAACACAAGAGGTGAAAAGTCTTTATGAACGATAAAGAAAAAGAGTCTGTTTTTTTAGATTTATATGACCTATATAAAGAAGGAGAGCTAGAGGACGAATCAATGGAATGGATGAAACAGCACCAACCGTTATATCAAAAGAATGCGGAAAGCTTGAAGAGTGAAGCTTATTCAAATAGAAGCCCTGGTGCTGAAGAAGAGAGCCAAATCAGACATATGAAAGTATACATGTCTTCCATGTATATCTGTTTCATTTTATTGGCCATTTGGATGACAGTGTGGTTTTACTTTTAATGAAACATAGGGATTCTATTGAAGACTTGTATCGACAGTATTACCAAGAAATTTTGAATTATTTATTTCGAAGGACGCATCACCTTGAAACAGCCAAGGACTTGGCGCAGGACACATTTGTGAAAGCACTTAACGGCCTGGTTTCGTTTAGGGGGCATTCTTCCATCAGAACGTGGCTTTACACCATTGCGCATCACACATTTGTCAATTGGTACCGAAGGGATGTCAAATATCAATTTACTGATATCAGCAAAAATGACGGATTAACACAAACAACTTATGAGCAGCCTGAACAGTATCTGTCACGGACGGTAAAAAGTGAAACCCTAAGGCGGGAGCTTTTACAGTTAAAAGATCAGCATCAATCCGTTTTGATTTTAAGAGAATTCCAAGAGCTCTCGTATGAAGAAATCGCTGAGATATTGGGATGGAGCCTTTCAAAGGTGAAAACTACCCTGCACCGTGCCAGATTGGAGCTAAAGAAAAACATGATGAAGAGAAGAGAGGAGGAGCGGATATGACCTGCTTTCTAGTAAGAGACCTGCTTCCTCTGTATCTTGAAGGTGATTGTAGAAAAGAAACGGAACACATCATTGAAGAGCATTTAAAGAGCTGCAGCAGTTGCAGAGAAATGTTTGACATGATGTCTGAGCCTTTTGAATTGGAGGGTGAACAGGCCGTTGAAGAGACTTTTTTGCCGGAAGAAGAACTACGGTTTAAACAGAGGTATTACGGTTTGCTGATCGTTAAAGCTGCCTGCGGGTTTGGAGCGGCGGTCGCCGTGATGCTGATCATCAAACTGCTGATATAAAGAAAAGCGCTTGCCGAAATCGGGCAAGCGCCGTTTTAGATTACACTTGGGGATGAACCATTTCGTAGATTGCAGCAAGCTGTTCTTGGGATAGCGTACTGAAGAGTTTTTCGTAAACGTCAGCTTGCAGAGGTGTCGCACCTGCTTGTACCGCTGCATCTTTATCATAACTGTACACACCGTCTTGTAATACAATGGCTGCTTGAAGAATGTGAATCTTTAGGGAAGCAGCAGAGAAAAATTGTTCAAGAGCGAGTGCCTCTTTTTCTGTGAAGCCAAGTTCAACTGCTTTTTCAGTATCAAATTTGTAATTTCCATCTTCAACATACACACATTGTGAAACGACGCTGAAAAACTCTGATGTCGACTCCCATAATGTTGCGATTACTTGAGCCTCTTCTTTTGTCATTCCTAACTCAACAGCTTTCTCGCTGTCAAAATAATACACACCGTCTTGTTCGTATATACATTGATTTAATATATCAATAAATGTATTGAGATCTTCGTTTGTGATTGTCTGGTGCTGAACATGGACAGACGTGTTATCAGCCAGAGTTTTTGCGCTGGCTGCATCAGGGCCGAACGTTAATAGAGCAGCTGAAGTCATTGCGGCAGTCGATAAAATAGCTTTTTTTACAAATGTTTTCTTCATGATTTCTTCTCTCCTTTTATCGATTTGTGTTACAGATTCCATTATAGGGAGAGATTGGCGGAAGAAAAATAGGCTCTATGGTATTTTATGTATATCTTTGTCGAACTACTTTTTGCCGTACGCATATGTAGTCGTTAGAACGATTGTCTATGTATGAATGCTGTTTTGCATCTTCTCGACTAAGAAACGGGGGAGATAAGACTTAAAGAAATGAAAAACACCGCATTCTTTGCGGTGTTTTTTGATTACAATGTATACTGCGGGGCAATGCTTTTAATCAAGCAAGCCTTGCTCACGCATTTTCTTTTTTAATGTAAAGCCGCCGCCCATAACAGCACAAACAAGTATAATGCTGGCGATAATGCCTAAAGCGCTTTTTTCAGCGATAAAGACGCCGATCAGCATAATGCTGAAAACCGCTGCAAATGCAAATAATAAGAAAAGCCAATTCAATTTTTTCATATTTTCCATCCCCTTTTACGTCTTATCATAAGTTTACAGAAAAACGTGACGCTTTTAAAGTGGATGTGTGATATAATATGAAAGTTATCTAATTTTATTAGGAGATGAAAAAGTGAAACTTCGAAATGATCTTCGCAACATCGCGATTATTGCCCACGTTGACCATGGGAAAACGACTCTGGTCGATCAGCTTTTACATCAAGCTGGTACGTTCCGTGCCAACGAACAAGTTGCTGAACGCGCAATGGATTCTAATGATCTTGAACGCGAACGCGGCATTACAATTTTGGCGAAAAATACTGCGATTAACTATAAAGATACACGCATCAATATTTTGGATACCCCTGGACACGCAGACTTTGGGGGAGAAGTAGAACGGATTATGAAAATGGTTGACGGCGTAGTGCTTGTCGTTGACGCCTATGAAGGCTGCATGCCTCAAACTCGTTTCGTTCTGAAAAAAGCTCTTGAGCAAAACCTGAACCCGGTTGTTGTTGTAAACAAAATTGACCGTGACTTTGCCCGCCCTGAGGAAGTTATCGATGAAGTTCTTGATCTGTTTATTGAGCTTGATGCCAATGAAGAGCAGCTCGAATTCCCAGTCGTATACGCTTCAGCGATTAATGGAACAGCGAGTCTTGATCCGAAACAGCAGGATGAAAACATGGAAGCTTTATATGAAACGATTATTAAGCATGTTCCGGCACCTGTTGATAATGCAGAGGAGCCGCTTCAATTCCAAGTTGCCCTTCTTGACTACAATGACTATGTAGGACGTATCGGAATCGGTCGCGTATTCCGCGGCACGATGAAAGTCGGTCAGCAGGTTTCTCTTATGAAGCTTGACGGAACGGCTAAGTCATTCCGTGTAACAAAGATTTTCGGTTTCCAAGGCTTAAAGCGTGTGGAAATTGACGAAGCAAAAGCGGGAGACCTCGTTGCGGTTTCCGGTATGGAAGATATCAACGTTGGTGAAACAGTCTGTCCTGTGGACCATCAAGATCCGCTTCCGGTGCTTCGCATTGATGAGCCGACACTTCAAATGACATTTGTCGTGAATAACAGTCCGTTTGCAGGTCGTGAAGGTAAATATGTAACGGCCCGCAAAATTGAAGAGCGTCTTCAGTCACAGCTTCAGACGGATGTGAGCTTGCGTGTTGAGCCAACAGCTTCTCCTGATGCTTGGGTTGTTTCCGGACGCGGTGAGCTGCACTTGTCCATTTTAATTGAAAATATGCGCCGTGAAGGCTATGAGCTTCAAGTTTCAAAACCTGAGGTTATCATCAAAGAAATCGACGGCGTACGCTGTGAGCCTGTTGAGCGTGTGCAAATCGATGTTCCTGAAGAGCATACAGGCTCTGTCATGGAATCAATGGGTGCCCGAAAAGGCGAAATGGTTGATATGATCAACAACGGTAACGGCCAAGTTCGTCTTATCTTTACAGTTCCTTCCCGCGGATTGATCGGTTACTCCACCGAGTTCCTATCATTAACACGCGGATTCGGTATTTTGAACCATACGTTTGACAGCTACCAGCCGATGCAGGCGGGCCAAGTCGGCGGACGCCGTCAAGGTGTGCTTGTGTCAATGGAAAACGGAAAAGCGACATCTTACGGTATCCAAGGAATTGAAGACCGCGGTGTCATCTTCGTTGAGCCGGGTACTGAAGTATATGAAGGAATGATCGTTGGAGAGCATAACCGTGACAACGACCTCGTTGTTAACGTCAGCAAAATGAAACAGCAGACGAACGTCCGCTCTGCGACAAAAGATCAGACAACTACAATTAAAAAAGCGCGCATTATGTCTCTTGAGGAATCTCTAGAGTACTTAAACGAAGATGAATACTGTGAAGTAACGCCTGAATCCATTCGTTTAAGAAAGAAAATCCTCAATAAAAACGAACGTGAAAAAGCAGCGAAAAAGAAAAAAACAGCAGGATTGTCTTAATCTCTTGCAGAATTTGAAAAGATAGAACCCGCACGTTTGCAGGGGAGGGAATCTTTTTGAATGACGTAAGCGAACGCCTGTCGTTCTTCGCCGCTCTATATCAAGTAGACCGGCAGCCTGCGGCAGGCATGTGGCTCTTGTACGGCACGATTTTTGTGTTGGCCGTTATTGTATTTAAGCTTGGATTTGCAAAACGGCTACCGGTGTTAAAATCAGCAGTGGTGTATGTATTTCTAGCTTTAGGCTGCACTGTTTTGACCTTTTTAGGAGTGTTTTTGCCCGTGGCAGAGGGATTGGTCGTCGCTGCGCTGATTTTAATCATTTACAAAATTCGGCTGTATCAGTCGAAGAAGGGGCAGTCTGCCAAATCATAAAAAGACTCAGCTGAAAAGCTGAGTCTTTTTTGTTTTTGTATGGTAAAGCGGCTGCTTTATTTTTTAACTTTTTCTTTCTTTTGCTGTCCCGGATGAAAAGTGAATTTTCCCGTTTTCAGCCGTTCTTCTGTTTTCTGGGCAATCCTGTCATGGCATTCCTTGCACATATATGTATGGATTGGGCGGTTTCGAAGCCGTTTCGCGATCAGGGTATCATCATCAATTGTTTCAATTTTATCGCAAATAGAACATTTGACCCTCATCATATCACCTCTTTCACTAACATGTATTATAGCATGGATCAGAAGCTGTCCAAAATAAGAAAAAGCTAAAGCGCGAGGCTATAGCTTAATCATTGTTGTTCTTTTTCATATGATGGTCAGATTGATCGTTCTGCTCCTGCTCCATTTTCTGCTGCTGCTTTCTGTTTAATTGGTCATTTTGCTGCTTTGTTTGCGGTTCGTCTTCATCGTCAATGACATCGTTAGGCACTTCCGGAAGCACTCGGCCGACAATTGCAGCCAATTCATCTAATATGCCGGTCACCGGACGGCCTTCACTGATTTCTTTGCTCATTTCATTCAGGCGGCTGACCGTATCTGGATCAGCAATGACAACTGCGTTGGCGCCGTATCGATCATTTTTCAGAGCCTGGGCAACAGAATATTTAATCGTTTCCACCTTGCTCCTGTCCAAAGTATCATCGACATCAATTCCCACAACGGCATATCCTCCGAGCACAACGGCTGTTGCATCCTTAACATCAGGGATTTTTTCGGCAACGCTGACAAGATGCTTGGCAATATCCCTTCTTGCTCCATTGTCTTTTGTCTCCTGAGTTGTGTCCTTTACGTGAATCGGTTTGGTTTCCTGCTGTCTTGTTGATTCATTTTCAACATTTTGATCCTGTCTTCCTTGCTGGTAGGCACATGCGGACAGAATAAGCGTCAGCTGTATGATAATGAAAAGAATTCGCACTTGCGGGTTCCCTCCTTGAGATGCATTCATAATTTTATTGTTGAATTAACCTTCTATCTTTATGCACAAAATCATATATTTTAGCAGGCATTCACCTTTTTTACATCGTAAGAGAAGCAGGAAGAACTTTGACCCTTATATCAGGAGGCTGAGACTTGAGTAAAATTTATGTGTTAGATACGAATGTGTTATTACAGGATCCTAACGCGATATTTTCTTTTGAAGAAAATGAGGTTGTCATCCCTGCTGTTGTATTAGAAGAGGTTGATTCAAAAAAACGGTATATGGACGAAGTTGGGAGGAATGCAAGGCACGTATCTAAGCTGATCGATGCGCTAAGGCAAAAGGGCAGGCTGCATGAGCAAGTTCCGCTTCACACCGGCGGCACACTTAGAATTGAACTGAATCATCGTTCGTTTCATCAGCTGCAAGAGATCTTTATTGAAAAGACGAACGATAATCGTATATTGGCTGTTGCGAAAAACTTAAGCCTCGAGGAAGAAACGAAGGAAGATGGCAGGCCTGTTATCCTCGTCAGCAAGGATGTATTGGTCAGAGTGAAAGCGGACGCGATCGGATTGCTTGCCGAAGATTTTTTAAATGACCGGGTTGTGGACAATGATGAAATGTACAGCGGCTATAAAGATTTATATATCAGCCAGCAGCTGTTCAGCTCTTTTTATGGGAAAAATCAAATTTCAGTAAACGATGTGAAACAGCACGCATTTTATCCGAATCAATTCGCATTAATGAAGGATGAGCTGGGAGGGTCTTCCTCAGCGGTTGGAATTGCAGATAAAACGGGCACGGTCTTAAAAAGGCTTGTTTTTGATGATGAGCATGTATGGGGAATCAGGCCGAAAAATGTACAGCAGACTATGGCATTAGAGCTTTTGCTGCGTGAGGATATTCCGCTCGTCACCCTGATCGGAAAAGCAGGAACCGGAAAAACGCTTTTAGCATTGGCGGCGGGGCTATTACAGACAGAAGACTTGGGAATATATAAAAAACTCGTCGTCGCAAGACCCATTGTTCCTGTTGGCAAGGACATCGGATACTTGCCGGGTGAAAAAGAGGAAAAGCTTAAGCCTTGGATGCAGCCGATTTTTGACAACTTAGAGTTTTTGTTTAATGCGAAGAAACCGGGAGAGCTTGAGGCCATTCTGTCCGGTATTGGCTCAATTCAGGTTGAGGCGCTGACTTATATTAGGGGAAGAAGTATTCCGGATCAATTTATTATTATTGATGAAGCGCAAAATTTGACCAGGCATGAAGTGAAAACGCTGCTGACGAGAGTCGGTGAGGGCAGTAAAATTGTCTTAATGGGCGACCCTGAACAAATTGATCACCCATATTTAGACAGTCTGAACAATGGCTTAGCCTATGTGGTTGAGCGGTTTAAAGGACAACCCATCTCAGGCAGCGTGAAGCTGTTAAAAGGTGAGAGGTCTGGTCTCGCCCAGCTTGCCGCCGACCTGCTGTAGCGCTATACGATTTCAATCTCTTTTATATGGGTGATCGGCTGTTCGTGATCAACTGGATCGTCAAAGTAAATATGAACAGGGCCGCCTACTTGAATCGGCTTGCCTGCCTCACTGAAATGGACAATACTGTTCAGAGCGGTTGCAAGAGGAACGGCCGCCTTTCCCGAACTTGTGACAAATACGCATTGTGTCGCGGAGCTGCGCGGCTCGGCATTTTTCAGCACAGTCCCAAGCTTCATTGCGAAACTGCCGTCCATCAGTTTTTGCTTTTCGTATTGTTTTTCCGTCTTTAATGTCGGAGGCGCAATCCGCCCTTCTCTGATCACGCGTTCTGGATCAAGATCGGATTCATCTCCGGATGATTGTAAATGTGTCTCTTGACCGTCCCCCTTGCGGTCAAACGAAAATTTGCGGTCATCAAAAATCCATACGCTCGGATCAATGGTGATCGGATATGTAACATTGCCTTTTACTTGTATAACACTCATGTTATGACCCCCTTCTCCCAAAATTATAAAAGTTTTCGCATGAATTGTCACTTTGTGTACAAATTATGTGTATTGAAATGCTCAGGGAGCGGGGGTGGTAGCGTGGTATGCCGGCATAATGACGAGCTTGAAGCCTTAGTGAAAGAGGCAAAAAAGGTGACGGATAAGGGGGAGGTAGCCAGCTATATTCCCGCTTTGGCAAAAGCTGATAAGCATGATCTGTCAGTGGCGATTTATTATTCCAATAATGCTTGTCTGTCAGCGGGTGACGTAGAAAAAACGTTTACGCTTCAAAGTATATCAAAAGTCCTCTCACTTGCATTGGTGTTAATGGAATACGGCAAAGATAAGGTCTTCAGCTATGTCGGACAGGAGCCGACCGGTGATCCGTTTAATTCAATCATCAAGCTGGAAACAGTGAATCCGAGCAAGCCGTTAAACCCTATGATCAATGCCGGGGCACTGGTAGTGACAAGCTTGATTAAAGGGGAAACGGTGAAAGAAAGACTTAATTATTTGCTTTCTTTTATCAGAAGGCTGACAAACAATCAAGAGATTACATACTGCCGGGAAGTTGCTGAATCCGAATACAGCACGTCAATGATTAATCGGGCAATGTGTTATTATATGAAGCAGTACGGCATCTTTGAAGATGATGTAGAAGCTGTAATGGATTTATATACGAAGCAATGTGCGATTGAGATGAACAGTCTGGACTTGGCGAAAATCGGATCTGTATTTGCGCTGAACGGCAGACACCCTGAGACTGGGGAGCAAGTGATCTCAAAAGATGTCGCGAGAATTTGCAAAACGTTTATGGTGACGTGCGGAATGTACAATGCAAGCGGGGAATTTGCGATTAAGGTCGGAATACCTGCAAAAAGCGGGGTATCCGGAGGGATTATGGGCATTTCGCCTTACGATTTCGGGATCGGGATTTTCGGCCCGGCATTGGATGAAAAAGGGAACAGCATTGCAGGTGTAAAGCTTTTGAAAATAATGTCTGAGAGGTACAGGCTGAGTATTTTTTAATTTATGTCATCTGCTTAAATCCTCTTGCATTTTCTGCTGATACCCTTTATGATAAATAGAAGAATTAGGTACTCGCCTGGGGAACGGAGGGATACTTTTGGCTTCAGAGATGATAGTTGACCATCGGCAAAAAGCTTTTGAGCTCTTAAAAGTTGACGCTGAGAAGATTTTGAAGCTGATCCGAGTACAAATGGATAACTTAACGATGCCTCAATGTCCTCTATATGAAGAGGTATTAGATACTCAAATGTTCGGGCTTTCGAGGGAAATCGATTTTGCTGTCCGCCTGGGATTGGTTGATGAAAAAGACGGTAAAGACCTTTTATACACATTGGAGCGCGAATTGTCAGCTTTACATGACGCGTTTACAGCTAAATAAATGATAAAACTCAAACTTTTTAACAGTTTGGGTTTTTTTATAACCGCTATTCTTCTCTTATCCCTTTCATGACGGTCTTTTTTTGCATTTTCCTTCCGAATCGTATAGAGATTCTTCGTCTCGTCTGATAAATTGTAGTAAAATAAAAAAATAGAAATACATAAAAACCATAGACAATGGAAGTTTGAAGCAGGGAAGAGGATGTTATGTTAAAAAAAATGCTAAAATCTTATGATTACTCACTGATATTCGCTATTGTTTTGTTGTGCGGATTCGGTTTAGTGATGGTATACAGCTCTAGCATGATTACGGCTGTCTCTCGATATGGGGTTAGCAGTAATTTTTTCTTCATGCGGCAGCTGTTTGCTTTAATTGCGGGTGGTGCTCTTTTTATTCTTATGGCTTTGTTTCCTTACAAAGCACTGGCCCACCAAAAGTTTCAGAAGGGGATACTGCTTGTTTCTGTACTCGCACTTATCTCCCTGTTTGTATTCGGGCATGTTGCCGGAAACGCGCAAAGCTGGTTTAAAATTGGCGGAATGAGTATTCAGCCGGGGGAATTTGTTAAGCTGGTCGTGATTTTATATCTTGCAGCAGTATATGCCAAAAAACAAAGCTATATTGACCATCTGTTGACGGGAGTGGCCCCTCCGGTAGTCATGACGCTAGTTATTTGCGGTTTAATTGCCATGCAGCCAGATTTCGGTACAGCCATGATCATCGGCTTAATTGCGACTTGCATGATCTTGTGTTCCGGATTCAGCGGAAAGACGCTGATGAGGCTTGTGTTGCTGGGCGGAATTGTTTTGATTTTAGTGAGTCCTATTATCTATTTGAATCAGGACAAAATTTTAACTGAAGGCCGTTTAGCGCGTTTTGAAAGCCTTGAAGACCCATTTAAATATGCAAATTCATCAGGCTTACAAGTAATCAATTCTTACTATGCGATAGGCTCAGGCGGCATTTTCGGTCTGGGACTCGGTGAAAGTATCCAAAAATACGGATATCTGCCTGAATCGCACACTGACTTTATTATGGCTGTCATTGCTGAAGAACTCGGTATTTTTGGGGTACTGTTTGTGATTTTCCTGTTGGGGTTTATCGTCATAAAAGGCTTTTATATAGCCAGAAAATGCGAGGATCCGTTTGGAAGTCTTCTAGCAATCGGCATTTCGAGCATGATTGCCATACAATCGTTTATTAACCTTGGCGGTGTCAGCGGATTAATTCCGATTACCGGGGTTACGCTGCCATTTATCAGTTATGGGGGCTCTTCTTTAGTGCTGCTGCTGGGGAGTATGGGGATACTAGCGAATATCAGCATGTTTGTGAAATATTCAGAGAATAAGAAAAAGAGAGAGCCCTTGGCGCCGAAGGGAATGAAAAAGAAACAGCTCAAAAAAACTGTTTATCTGTAAAAAACAAGTGTGTACAGGGGAAGGATATTCCGCTATGATAGATTATATTCCATTCGGGTAAGGGGGAGAAAAGTTTGTCTCAGCAATCGATACAAAAAGTATTAGTAGCAAACAGGGGAGAAATTGCAATCCGAATATTCCGGGCATGTACCGAGTTAAATATTCGCACAGTTGCCGTCTATTCAAAAGAAGATTCCGGTTCCTATCATCGGTATAAAGCAGATGAAGCATACCTGGTCGGTGAAGGGAAAAAACCAATTGATGCTTACCTGGATATTGAAGGTATCATTGATATTGCGAAAAGAAACAAAGTTGATGCGATTCATCCGGGATACGGTTTCTTATCTGAAAATATTCATTTCGCAAAACGATGCGAAGAAGAAGGCATTGTGTTCATTGGTCCAAAATCCGAACATCTAGATATGTTTGGTGACAAGGTAAAAGCGCGTGAGCAGGCAGAAAAAGCCGGCATTCCTGTTATTCCGGGAAGCGACGGCCCTGCAGAAACGCTCGAAGCTGTCGAACAATTTGGACGAGCTAACGGTTATCCGATTATCATCAAAGCTTCGCTTGGCGGCGGAGGCCGGGGTATGCGGATTGTCAGATCTGAAAGTGAAGTCAAAGAAGCATATGAGCGTGCAAAATCAGAGGCAAAAGCAGCTTTTGGCAATGACGAAGTATATGTAGAAAAATTGATTGAAAATCCGAAACATATTGAGGTTCAGGTTATTGGAGACAAGCAGGGCAATGTCGTCCACCTTTTTGAGAGGGATTGCTCTGTTCAAAGACGCCACCAGAAAGTTATTGAAGTGGCACCGAGTGTCTCGCTTTCTCCTGAATTAAGAGATCAGATTTGTGAAGCGGCTGTTGCGCTAGCGAAAAATGTAAATTATATAAACGCGGGTACGGTTGAATTCCTTGTTGCAAACAATGAGTTCTACTTTATCGAAGTAAACCCTCGTGTACAAGTTGAACATACGATTACAGAAATGATTACAGGTGTCGATATCGTTCAAACGCAGATCCTTGTTGCCCAAGGGCACAGCCTTCACAGCAAAAAAGTAAATATTCCTGAACAAAAGGACATTTTCACAATCGGCTATGCCATTCAGTCACGGGTGACGACTGAGGATCCGCAAAATGATTTCATGCCTGATACAGGAAAAATTATGGCTTATCGCTCAGGCGGCGGTTTTGGTGTCCGGCTTGATACAGGAAACAGCTTCCAAGGCGCCGTGATCACACCGTATTATGATTCACTGCTTGTTAAGCTTTCAACTTGGGCTTTGACGTTTGAACAGGCGGCGGCCAAAATGGTCCGAAACCTTCAGGAGTTTAGAATCAGAGGCATTAAAACGAACATTCCGTTCCTTGAGAACGTTGCAAAGCATGAGAAGTTCCTGACAGGACAATATGATACGTCTTTCATTGATACAACACCTGAATTATTTATTTTCCCTAAACAGAAAGACCGCGGAACGAAAATGCTCACTTACATCGGCAATGTGACCGTGAACGGGTTCCCTGGAATCGGGAAAAAAGAAAAACCGGCGTTTGACAAGCCGATAAACGTAAAAGTAGACGTTGATCAGCAGCCTGCGAGAGGCACAAAACAAATTCTCGATGAAAAGGGTGCTGAAGGGCTTGCAAAATGGGTTAAGGAACAAAAATCGGTCCTTTTAACAGATACGACATTCAGGGATGCCCACCAATCGTTATTGGCGACGAGATTCAGATCGCATGATTTGAAAAAAATCGCGAATCCGACGGCTGCGTTATGGCCTGAGCTATTCAGCATGGAAATGTGGGGAGGCGCAACCTTCGATGTAGCTTACCGATTCCTGAAAGAAGACCCGTGGAAACGTTTGGAGGACCTTCGCAAGGAAGTGCCGAATACCTTATTCCAGATGCTGCTTCGTTCATCAAACGCAGTCGGCTATACGAATTATCCGGACAATGTGATTAAAGAATTTGTGAAACAATCTGCTCAATCCGGTATTGATGTGTTCCGTATATTCGACAGCTTAAATTGGGTAAAGGGTATGACCTTAGCCATTGATGCTGTTCGCGATACCGGCAAAGTGGCAGAAGCTGCGATTTGTTATACTGGAGATATCCTTGACAAGAACCGCACGAAATATGATCTTGCTTATTATACGTCGATGGCGAAGGAGCTTGAGGCTGCCGGAGCCCATATTCTCGGAATTAAAGATATGGCTGGACTGTTAAAACCGCAGGCTGCATATGAACTCGTTTCTGCGTTGAAAGAGTCGATCGATATTCCGGTTCACCTACATACGCATGATACGAGCGGCAACGGTATTTATATGTATGCAAAAGCTGTTGAAGCCGGCGTTGATATCATTGATGTGGCGGTCAGCTCAATGGCGGGATTAACGTCACAGCCTAGCGCGAGCGGTTTTTACCATGCAATGGAAGGTGATGCCCGCCGTCCGGAAATGAATGTTCAAAACGTTGAATTGCTGTCTCAGTATTGGGAATCAGTACGTAAATACTATAGTGAATTTGAAAGCGGAATGAAGTCTCCGCATACTGAAATTTATGAGCACGAAATGCCTGGAGGCCAATACAGCAACCTGCAGCAGCAGGCGAAGGGAGTAGGCCTTGGCGACCGCTGGAATGAAGTCAAAGAAATGTACAGACGCGTCAACGATATGTTTGGTGATATCGTGAAGGTCACGCCTTCCTCTAAAGTAGTCGGAGACATGGCGCTCTATATGGTGCAAAACAATCTGACTGAAAAGGACGTTTACGAAAAAGGCGAGTCATTAGATTTCCCTGATTCTGTAGTGGAGCTTTTCAAAGGTAATATCGGCCAGCCTCATGGCGGATTCCCGGAAAAACTCCAAAAGCTGGTCTTAAAAGGACAGGAACCGATTACGGTCAGACCGGGAGAACTGTTAGAGCCGGTATCCTTTGAAGCGATCAAACAGGAATTTAAAGAGCAGCATAACTTGGAGATTTCTGATCAAGATGCTGTGGCATATGCCCTTTATCCTAAAGTCTTCTCCGAGTATGTGAAAACTGCGGAAAGCTATGGAGACATTTCTGTGTTAGATACGCCGACATTCTTCTATGGCATGACTTTAGGTGAAGAAATAGAAGTGGAAATTGAGCGCGGGAAAACGCTGATTGTCAAGCTGATTTCAATCGGTGAGCCGCAGCCTGATGCCACTCGTGTCGTTTATTTCGAACTGAACGGACAGCCGCGTGAGGTTGTTATTAAAGATGAAAGCATCAAGTCTTCCGTTCAGGAAAGGCTGAAAGCGGACCGGACAAATCCAAGCCACATCGCAGCTTCCATGCCTGGAACGGTTATTAAGGTATTGACTGAAGCAGGCACAAAAGTAAATAAAGGTGATCATTTGATGATCAATGAAGCGATGAAAATGGAAACAACGGTTCAGGCGCCTTTCTCAGGAACAATCAAGCAGGTTCATGTGAAAAATGGCGAGCCGATCCAAACGGGAGATCTGCTTCTCGAAATTGAAAAAGCATAATCAATCGGAGTGTATATCATTTGATATACACTCTTTTATTTTCTGAAAAAACAGAGTGAAACAAATGAAAATTGTTGGTGAATTTGAAGTATGATATGAACCATGAATATTTCTTTTTGACACTATCTGTTTTTTAGTGTGGCGCGGCAATAGGGGACTTTATTTGCATATATGAAGCGTTACATATGTTTCGTAGGCTGATGGATGAACTGATGCTTAAGATGACGCAAGATACGATTGCAGCGTGATCATCAGGTTCAGCGGAGACTGTCATTGAAACGTATGAAGCGGCAAAAAACATGACATAAAAAAGACCAAAGCATAGGAAGCTTTGGTCTAGAATCATTATGCTTGTCTGGATTCATAACGGAAGCGTGCAATTAATAATAAGAAATAGCATAGAACGCCAAACAGGCAGGCAATAAAGAACGAGTGGGCAAGTGCAAAGCCCAGAGCTAATTCAGTATACACGATCATAATACCGGACAGCGCCTGTAATATGATAAAAATAAGACATGCGATCCAGCCCCAAAAGATCTGTTTTTGATCTTTATAGGAAGTAATAGCATGAACAGCAGCAACAATAATCCATACAAACAGCAGCAGGGCTGCTGCTCTGTGGCCCATTTGCACCCATTCATGGAATTGAGTCGGAAGCCCATTGTTTAGCGGACTGCACAGCGGCACATCAGGACACGCCAAACTGGATTCTGTATGTCTTACATATGCGCCTGTATACACAACGATATAGGAATATATTAAAATTCCTATCATGTGAAATTGCATTTTTTTGCCGATTTGAAGCGGTTTAACCAGTTTTCTCACTGATTTATCGGCTTCAAATATGAGCAATGTCAAAATGAGCACTGAAGCGAAAGATATCAATGAGATGCCAAAGTGAAGCGCCATAATCAGCGCGTTTGAACCGAATACGACAGCCAATGCGCCAAGCAATGCCTGCAGAAATAAAAAGATAATAGACATAATCGCGAGAAACGTTGTTTCACGAAAAATAGGCGTGATTTTTTTCCATGACCAAAATGCAAGGCTTAACACAAGGATAATAGAAATCCCGCTTGCAAATCTGTGGCTCCATTCAATAATTGAAGCTGGATTCAGTTCAGGGAAAAAACGGCCGTGACACAACGGCCATTGTCTGCCGCATCCTTGGCCGGAACCAGTTTTTGTAACGAGGGCACCCCCGATTAAAACAATCAGCATGACAAATGTTGTCAGAACACCGAGAGCTTTTAATGCTTTATTCATTAATATTCACCTTCTTAACATACTGCTGCAATTTTATATACGTACCAAGTGTAAGCGAATATGTGTTTTGTGGCAATTCTTAGAGCCCTTTGTTCACAAAAATATAATAGAATGGCGGCTTCCGGAAAATGTACCCTTGATTATTCATGCCGGGTCTGATAGAAATAAGGTAAACGCATTGCCGATTTGGCGATTGCCTTCAGCTTTATGTAAAATTCATAAAAAGTTCACAAATAAATTCCTGTTTGTCGTTTAATATTTAATAGGATGTTTTTTTACAAGATGTTATCTTGTATGATAGAGTTGCAGGTTTTTTATTCTCCTGCGTTAGGTTTGTAAGGGAGGTTTACGTTATGGCTAACTCCAGAATCTTAAATGATACAGCTATAGACGGACAAATTGAAGAAACAACGGCGTGGAAAGATTTTCTGTCCCTTATTAAAATAGGGATCGTCAATTCTAATCTCATCACGACTTTTACTGGAATGTGGCTTGCACTGCATATTTCCGGTTTAAGTTTTTTAGGCAATATAAACACCGTTCTTCTTACATTAATCGGGTCTTCTCTGATTATTGCGGGCTCCTGCGCGATCAATAACTGGTATGACCGGGATATTGACCATGTTATGGAGCGCACGAAAGTAAGACCTACGGTTACGGGTAAAATTCAGCCGAATCAGGCATTATGGTCTGGAATTTTACTGGTTGCTTTAGGATTGATTATGCTGCTGATGACAACTGTCATGGCTGCTGTTATCGGTTTTATCGGAGTCTTTACGTATGTTGTGTTGTACACAATGTGGACGAAACGCCGCTATACGATTAACACCGTAGTAGGAAGTGTTTCCGGCGCAGTGCCGCCGCTTATTGGGTGGACAGCAGTGGAAGGCAATATCGGTGTCGTGGCATGGGTATTATTCATGATTTTATTTATTTGGCAGATTCCTCATTTCTTAGCACTGGCTATTAAGAAAACCGAGGATTACAGGGCTGCAAATATTCCGATGCTTCCTGTCGTATACGGATTTGAAGTGACAAAAAGGCAAATTATTGTCTGGGTTGCGTGTCTGATGCCGCTTCCGTTTTTCCTTGGAAGCCTTGGTCTTCCGATTGTCATCCTCGGCTTGCTGTTGAATATCGGCTGGCTGATTCTCGGCTTGATGGGCTTCCGGACCAAGAATATCATGAAGTGGGCAACACAGATGTTTGTTTACTCGCTTAATTACATGACAATCTATTTCGTTGCCATGGTTGTCTTGACTCTTTTCTAAAAAAATAGATACGTTGCTTGTTTTATCGCTTCAAAATAAACGATGACAACTAGTAAATGCCGCCTTGACCTCTTGTTTAATCAGGCGGCTTTACTTTTATACATAGATGGCATTTTGAGTAAAAACACTCATAATTTAAGAGAAGAGGAAATGTAAGTGCTTTATTGGTGGCAGGCTGGATTGCGGTGAATGTCGATCTGCTCTCCGCCTTTGTATTGACGAGAAAAGGGGTTGGGTGAAATGGTAAAGCATTGGCGTCTTATTTCATTATTAGCCTTAGTGCCGCTTCTATTAAGCGGATGTGGAAAACCTTTTTTATCCACGCTCAAGCCTGCTGGCGAGGTGGCTGATAAACAGTATGACCTGACAGTGCTCAGCACATTGATTATGGTGGTTGTTGTTGCAGTAGTATCTGTTATCTTCTTTTATGTGATTGTGAGATTCAGAAGGTCACGGGTCGGTGAGAATACAATACCGAAACAGGTAGAGGGGAATAAAATCTTAGAAATCACATGGACCGTGATCCCGATTTTGCTGCTTATTATTCTTGTGATCCCTGTCGTATTATATACGCTTGAGCTTGCGGATACATCACCGATGGATAAGAAAGGCCGAAAAGCCGAGGATGCTCTCGTAGTCAATGTCCGGGCAAATTTATACTGGTGGGAGTTTGAATACCCTGATTACGGCATTATTACAAGCCAGGAGCTGATTGTGCCGACTGACCAGCGTGTATATTTTAATTTAAAAGCCTCAGATGTCAAACATTCCTTCTGGATTCCTTCAGTTGGAGGAAAACTTGATACGAATACGGATAATGAAAATAAGTTTTTCCTGACATTTGATTCAAAACGAAGCAAAGAGGCAGGAGATATGTTTTTTGGGAAGTGTGCAGAGCTTTGCGGTCCTTCACACGCGCTGATGGACTTTAAGGTAAAGACGATGTCTGCAAAAGAATTTAAGGGCTGGACAAAAGAAATGAAAAACTATAGATCTACAGCTGAGAGCGATCTGGCTAAGCAGGGCGAAGAACTGTTTAAAGAGAAGAACTGCCTGAGCTGCCATGCGGTAGAGCCGAATGATAAGCGTGCAGAAGCAGCGAGAACCGCTCCTAACCTGGCGACCTTCGGTGAAAGGGCAAAGGTAGCAGGGGTGAAAGAGTCCAACGAAGAAAATGTGAAGGCTTGGCTGAAGGATCCTGAGAGCATAAAGCCTGGGAACAAAATGACAGGAACATATCCGAAGCTCTCAGACAGTGAAACAGATGCGCTTTATGAATACTTAAAAGGGTTAAAATCGGAAAGCAAGTAGGGAAGAAAGGGAGATATTGGGGGAGGTCACATATGTTGAATGCGCTTACAGAAAAGCGGACGCGCGGATCTATGCTTTGGGATTATTTGACGACGGTGGACCATAAAAAAATTGCAATTCTTTACTTAGTGGCAGGGGGACTCTTCTTTGTTGTCGGGGGTATAGAGGCGATGTTTATCAGAATCCAGCTGGCAAAGCCGGAAAATGATTTTCTCAGCGCCCAAATGTACAATGAAGTGATGACGATGCATGGAACGACAATGATCTTTCTGGCTGCGATGCCGCTCTTATTTGCCTTAATGAATGCGGTCGTGCCTTTGCAGATCGGGGCTCGGGATGTTTCGTTTCCATTCCTAAATGCGCTAGGTTTTTGGCTCTTCTTTTTCGGAGGCATTTTCTTAAATCTAAGTTGGTTTTTGGGCGGAGGGCCAGACGCGGGCTGGACGTCATATGCCTCACTTTCGCTTCATTCAGCAGGGCACGGCATCGACTTTTTCGTCCTCGGACTGCAAATATCGGGGCTCGGGACGCTGATAGCCGGGATTAACTTTTTGGCCACGATTATCAATATGAGGGCCCCGGGCATGACGTACATGAGACTGCCTTTGTTTACATGGACGACATTTGTGGCCTCGGCATTGATTTTGTTTGCATTTCCGCCGCTTACCGTCGGATTGGCTCTGATGATGCTTGATCGGCTGTTCGGCACCAATTTCTTTAATCCGGAGCTTGGCGGGAATACGGTCATTTGGGAGCATTTGTTTTGGATCTTTGGCCATCCGGAAGTGTATATCTTAATTTTGCCTGCATTCGGTATTTTTTCAGAGGTCATTCCTGTGTTCGCCAGAAAGCGTTTGTTTGGGTATTCTTCAATGGTTTTTGCCATCGTGCTCATTGGCTTTTTGGGCTTTATGGTTTGGGTGCACCACATGTTTACGACAGGTCTCGGGCCGATTGCAAATGCGATTTTTGCAGTTGCGACAATGGCTATCGCGATTCCGACCGGGATTAAAATTTTTAACTGGCTTTTGACGATCTGGGGAGGAAATGTAAAGTATACAACTGCTATGCTGTATGCCGTCTCATTTATTCCGTCCTTCGTGCTCGGCGGTGTAACAGGGGTCATGCTGGCAGCGGCAGCTGCTGATTATCAGTTCCATGATACGTATTTTGTAGTGGCACACTTCCACTACGTCATTATTGGCGGTGTGGTATTCGGCCTTCTAGCAGGTGTTCATTTCTGGTGGCCGAAAATGTTCGGTAAGATTCTGCATGAAACGATGGGGAAAATTTCATTTGTATTGTTTTTTATCGGCTTTCATCTCACGTTTTTCATTCAGCATTTTGTCGGTTTGATGGGGATGCCGCGCCGGGTTTATACGTTTTTGCCAGGCCAGGGTCTTGAAACCGGCAACTTGATCAGTACGATCGGGGCGTTCTTTATGGCGGCAGCTGTTATTCTTCTTTTGATCAATGTCATTTGGACATCTGTAAAAGGTGAATATGTCGGAGCCGATCCATGGCAGGACGGACGTACGCTTGAATGGACCGTTTCTTCACCGCCGCCGGAATATAACTTTAAACAGCTTCCTTTTGTCAGAGGGCTTGATCCGTTTTGGATCGAGAAGCAAGCGGGCCACAAATCAATGACGCCGGCAGAACCGGTTGATGATATTCATATGCCGAATGGCTCAATCCTGCCGTTCATCATTTCGTTCGGTCTCTTTGTCGCAGCGTTCGGGCTGCTGTACAGAGCCGATCACGCGTGGGGCCTGCCAGTGATCTTTATCGGACTCGGCATCACATTTATTACGATGCTGCTTCGCTCAGTAATTGATGACCACGGCTATCACATTCATAAAGAGGAACTGCCGAACGATGATAAAGGGGTGAAGGCATAATGCAAATTGAAGAAAAATTCACCGCAGAAACCTTTCCAGCTTCTCCCGAAAAAGTAACACTGGAGGGGAAAAATAAATTTTTAGGCTTTTGGCTTTTTCTTGGGGGAGAGACTGTTCTGTTCGCGTCTCTCTTTGCCACGTTTCTCGCACTCCGGAATTCAAACGCCGGTGATCCGCCTACAACGGAAATGTTCGATGTAACTCTTGTATTTATCGCCACAATGCTGCTATTAACGAGCAGTTTAACGAGTGTGTACGCAATGTACCACATGAAGAACTTTTCCTTCGGCAAAATGCAGCTTTGGCTGGGAATTACGATCTTATTGGGGGCGGGCTTTTTAGGACTGGAAATCTATGAGTTTAAGCATTACACCCATGAGTTTGGCTTTACCATTACAAGCTCTGCGCTCGGTTCCGCCTTTTACACGCTTGTCGGTACACACGGCGCCCACGTAGCATTTGGGCTTATGTGGATCAGTACGCTGATGATCCGCAATGCCAAGAGGGGGCTGAACCTGTATACGGCGCCTAAGTTTTATGTTGCCAGCCTTTATTGGCACTTTATTGATGTCGTGTGGGTCTTCATCTTTACCGTTGTATATTTAATGGGGATGGTGGGATAAACATGGTCGGTAAAAAAAGCAGGGGGCAAATTAACAGCGACCTTGAATTTAAGAAAAAGAAGCACGCTCAAGAGATGAAATATCAGGTTTTGTCTTTTGGTTTAATGATCGGTCTTACGATCGTTGCATTTCTGACTGTGGCAACGGACGGTGTCGGCAGCTGGTTTACGATTCCTTTCATTATTCTGCTTGCTGCCATTCAAGTCATCTTCCAGCTGTATTATTTCATGCATATGAATCAAAAAGGGCATGAGGCGCCGGCATTGTTTCTGTATTCAGGGGTGTTTGTCGCGTTTATCACTGTGTTAGCGTTTGTCACAATTATATGGTGGTAATTTGAACAGCCGCCGGAGGTGAAGTAATGAATCAATTAGAGGTATTTGGGTTTCGCGCGATGTGGAGCCCTTATCTTTTTTGTATCCTTTTAGGCATTACGGTGCTTTATCTTTATTTTTACAGGCGAATGTCTTCAAAGCCAAATCGAATAACTGGTAAAGAGATGGTGTGCTTTCTGTCGGCGATGCTGTTTTTATATGCAGCCGAGGGAAGCCCGGTTGATTTGCTCGGGCATATTATGTTCAGCGCGCACATGGTGCAGATGGCTGTCCTGTATTTGGTCGTCCCGCCGCTATTAATCGCAGGCATTCCTGCATGGCTTTGGGAGAAAATCATTTTCAGGCCTGCCATTAAACCGATTTTTTCATTTTTCACGACGCCTTTAATTGCTTTGCTTTTATTTAACGGCATTTTTTCCTTCTATCATGTTCCGCTTATATTTGATACTGTCAAAACGGATTCGCTTTACCACACATTAATGACTTGGCTCATCTTTGTGCTTTCGTTTTTGATGTGGTGGCCGCTGGTTCATAAGGTAGAGCGTCTCCGGCAGCTCAGCGGCTTGATGAAGCTGGGATATATTATGGCGGACGGTATGCTGCTCACGCCCGCTTGCGCGCTGATTATGTTCAGCGGCGCGCCATTATACGCCACCTATACTGATCCGTCTGCGTGGGCTGAGGCAATGAAGCTTTGTGTGCCCGCGGATATGATGGGGCAGGTCCCATTAACAGGACCGGAAATATTTAATACACTGCCTTTGTTAGAGGATCAGCAGCTCGGAGCAGTCATGATGAAAATCATTCAGGAAATTGTGTACGGGACTTTTTTGGCGATTGTTTTTTTTCAATGGGTGAAGAAAGAAAGAGAAAAGGACGGGCAGGAGGAACCGCCTTATATTCAGCAGACGATATCATAAAGGGTACAGCAGAATATGCTGTACCTTTTCATTACATTTGAACTGTTTTTAACATGTCGGATATGTCCTGAATCAGTGCCTTGCTTTTTGTCACAACTTGTACGGGAAAGTCTTCTGTTTCTCCATATTCTACACCGTGGGGGTAGTAATGCTTGCCTAAAAGAGGGGACATTAATTCAATCACGGCGCGGCCGCTTCCAACATCGCCCTCTGTCGCAATGCCTTGAATCCGAAGATAAAACGTACCCTCAATCGTCGAAAACTTCCTGTCATAGGTGACTCTTTCGTAATCCCATTGCCCCGCTCTGATGAGACCTTTGCTTTCCATCAAGTCATCCAGCCAGCTGAGCTCAGCCTTTACCCCTTCAAGTCCGCTTTCAGTAAACTTCAACACTGACCCCTCCTTATAAAAATTACCTTTCCTGACAATCATAGTATGAAAGCGTTAAACTTTCAATGAATCTTCTTCTTTTGAAAGTATGCAAAAAATAAATTTTGACGACAATAGCACTAGACAAAGGAGGTTATACGGATGACAAAAATAAAAGATCTGATGACGGCCGACTTGCAATATTGTACGGTATTAGATAATGTATATGAAGCTGCAGTAAAGATGAAGGATGCGAATGTAGGTGCGATTCCGGTAGTTGATGAGGACGGAGAAACACTGGTCGGCATCGTAACCGACCGTGATCTCGTGTTAAGAGGAATTGCGATCAAAAAACCGAATTCGCAAAAAATCACTGACGCGATGACTGAAAAACCTGTTAGTGTGGATGAAGATGCTTCAGTCGATGAGGTTCTTCATTTGATGGCATCACATCAGCTCAGGAGAATACCTGTTACAAAAAACAAAAAGCTGACTGGAATGGTCACACTTGGCGATCTAGCATTATCTGAGCAAACGAATGAACGTGCCGGCAATGCCTTATCGGATATTTCCGAGGGTGATAACAGAGAAGAAGGCTTTTTTCATTAACACATAAATTTTTGACATGTTAAATAGGCTGTATTGTAATGAGATGTAAAGCAAGACATGGATTCGCACGGGGGTGATAGATTGAAAAATATATTGAGAGCAATGGTTATCCTCTTGATTATCTGCGGAACTTATGTTCTGTTTATTCAATATGGATCTGTTCCTGAAAAGAAATCAAATGACAGCGAGCCTCAAGTATCGAACGAGGAAGCGCATAGCGGCAAACGAATACATATGCCGACTTCAGGGTTATTGTCCTTTATGGGCAAGTCCGCCGATGATGTAACGAAAAAGCTGGGGGAACCTGAACGCATTGACCCTTCAGCTTATGATTACGATTGGTGGGTATACAATCAAGGAAAAGACCAATATATCCAAATCGGGGTATTAAACAATAAAGTGGTTACATTATTTGCGGCAGGAAATGATATTAATGCCAAGCCTTTCAAAATTGGAGAATCAACCGGAGACGTATTCAAGACGACCCAGGTAGCACCGTTTGTGAATGTAGAGTATAAAGGAAATTCCTATCGGTTTGAGTTTTCTGAAGAGGATATCAACACCCGGCCGACTGTAAAGGTTGGAAAGATGTATGTCCAGCTGTATATGGACAAATTTGAGGGGAAGCTGTCCAGCATCAGGGCGTTTGATGCGCAAACCTTTGTAAAGCAAAGACCTTATGAGGTTGTGTACCGCGGTGAATTAATTAAACCGAAAGCCGTTTCAGATGATAAGTGGAAAAAGATCCAAACGACGAGCGAAAAGCAAATACTTGATTTGACGAATGTCATACGTGTTAAACATGGGCTTGCGAAGCTTGAGTGGGATCAGCCGACGGCGGAAGTGGCCTTCGGACATAGTGAGGATATGAAAGAAAATAATTATTTCTCCCATGTCTCCAAAAAATACGGCACGCTGAAAGACCGCTTAGAAAAAGGGCATGTTGACTTTCAGCAAGCGGGAGAAAATATCGCATACAATTATGTAGACGGTCCGGCCGCTGTAGAAGGCTGGCTGAATAGTGAAGGGCATCGAAAAGCGCTTCTGAATTCAGATTATACGCATCTTGGAGTCGGAGTAGACCGAAAATATTACACCCAAAATTTTATTAAACGATGGTAATGAAAAGCCTCGGACGAATGGTTCCGCGGCTTTTTTATTTCCTGAAAGGCTGGACGGCTTGAGGGCACGGAAGCCTTCAATAACGGCTTTTTAGGAGAGGATATGGGTTAAAGCAGAAAATTCAATCCTGAATGAATATAGGCGAACACAATGCTTCACAAAACGATACATTGTAGTAGGTATCGATTTTCGGAGGGGGTGAGGATTGTGGCGAATCAACATGCCAATCATTCTATCAATGACTTTAAACAATTCGTCAAAAAGCATCCCAAGCTGATAAAAGAAGTGCGTAAAGAACAAAGAAGCTGGCAGGACGTATATGAAAATTGGGTCCTCTTCGGGGAGAGCGACCCGATTTGGGATCCATATCGGGAACCGGAAGAAGCTGCGGAAGCTGTGCCTGAAACAACACAAAAAAATGATTTTGTCTCTAAAATGGTGACAGCGGTGAAAAAGATGGATGTCAATCAAATGAACGAACAAATCAATAAAATGAGCCAGTCCATCTCGTCGTTGCAAAGTCTTCTTCATACATTTTCCGGAAGCAGCCAGAAGCAATCTCAGCCAGGGTCTGGACAGCATCCTTTTTCTTTTCGAAAGGATTAAAAAAGGGGAGCTTATATGCGCAAAGAGGTTCAGGAATTTATTTTAGCAAACGAAGAACGGAAACGGTTCATTAGAGAACAGCCGATATGGTACCGCAGGCTTTCGAGAAAACCGGATGATCTGTCCTCCTTTCAGCTTGAGATGATGAACTTTTATGAAAAAACCATACCGCACCGGGTGAACCAATTTACAAACGGAATTCAAATGGCGCAAATGATGATGCAAATGTTTCAAGCGATGCGGACAAAAGATTAAAAGGCCCTGAATGAGGGCCTTTTTTCGTGAGATTGTTTACGGGCTGCGGTTAAGCATTTTCCAATTGGCTGGTTTCATGGTAAACTAACAACTGGAGGTGCGTGTTATGTATGCGACGATGGAATCCGTGCGGCTTCAAAGTGAAGCTCAGCAGCTTGCCGAGATGATTCTTCAGTCGGAGACGGCTGAGAACTACCGCAATTGTTACAAGCGTCTCCAGGAAGATGAAGAGGCAGGGCGGATTATTCGTTCTTTTATCAAAATAAAAGAGCAGTATGAGGATGTACAGCGTTTTGGCAAATATCATCCTGACTATAGAGAAATATCCCGGAAAATGAGGGAGATCAAGCGGGAGCTGGATCTGAACGATAAGGTGGCTGACTTCAAGAGAGCTGAAAATGAGCTCCAGTCTATTCTTGATGAGGTTAGCGTCGAGATCGGGACAGCTGTTTCAGAGCATGTGAAAGTTCCGACTGGGAACCCATATTTTGACGGTTTGTCTTCATGCGGAGGCGGCTGCGGTTCAGGCGGAAGCTGCGGATGCAAAGTATCCTGACGAGACTGGCCGTCTCGTCTTTTACATATAAGAGAAATCAGGCAGGTGATTGTATTGGAGAATAGGCGCCAGGGCATGATTGTGTATCTGCATTCCTTAAAGCACAGCAAAATGCTGAGGAAGTTCGGAAATGTACACTATGTATCAAAACGCTTAAAGTATGTCGTGCTGTATTGCGATATGGACCAAATTGAAAAAACAATGGACAAGATCGCATCTTATTCGTTCGTGAAAAAAGTGGAGCCTTCTTATAAACCGTTTTTAAAATTGGAATTCGAGTCAAAGCTTGATAAAGCAAAAGAATACGATTATAAAATTGGAATATAGCTGTATAAAAAAATCCCCGCAGGCTTCTGCGGGGTCCTTCTATTCCTTAACATGTTAAGGAGAAGGCAAAGGGAGAGGAGAAACCGGAGGAAGAACTTATGGGGAAACGTAAGTCTTCTCCGCGGTTGGCAACAACATCCTCTAGATGCTGTTGCTTTTAGTATGGACAAGGATCAGTCTGCCTATACACCGGTTTATGAAGATTGGCGTTCATTGTTTGAAAGAATGCTTTATGTTAAGATAGGATTGATTTTTTTCTATGTACATAGCGGCGTACGGCCGAACCTAGAAACAAAAAAAGCTTTTAGAAAAAGTGGTGTGGAACATGAGAGTAATTTCTGGATCAAAAAAAGGCCGTTCACTAAAGGCTGTGCCGGGAACATCAACAAGACCGACAACCGATAAAGTGAAGGAATCCATTTTCAATATGATCGGCCCTTATTTTGACGGAGGCAGGGGACTAGACTTATTCGCGGGGAGCGGAGGACTAGGAATCGAAGCGCTTTCACGCGGGTTTGAGCATTGCATATTTGTTGACCGTGATTTTAAAGCGATTCAAACGGTAAAATCCAATTTAAAAACACTTGAGCTTACAAAACAAGCACAGGTGTACCGCAATGATGCAGAACGGGCCCTGCACGCTGCCGCCAAAAGAGAAACTGGCTTTCACGGCATATTTCTTGATCCGCCGTATAAGGAACAGAAGCTAAAAGCGCTCTTAACGATGATTGACGAATATCAAATGCTGGAAGAAGACGGCTTTATCGTTGCTGAGCATGACAAAGACGTTGCGCTTCCCGAAACTGTAGGAGATCTTGTGATGACAAGAAAAGAAACCTATGGGCTTACAGGGGTGGCGATTTATAAAAAGAGGGGGTAGTGTTGTGGCGAGTATAGCTGTCTGTCCCGGCAGTTTTGATCCGGTGACCTATGGGCATCTGGACATCATCAGACGCGGGGCGCATATTTTTGAACAAGTGTATGTATGTGTGCTTAATAATTCTTCAAAAAAGCCTTTGTTCAGTGTTGAAGAGCGTTGTGAGCTTTTGAGAGAAGTAACAAAAGACATTCCGAATATAACAGTTGAAACGTCGCAAGGGCTGTTAATTGATTATGCAAAAAAGAAAAATGCGAAAGCGATTTTAAGAGGCCTGAGAGCGGTATCAGATTTTGAATACGAGATGCAGGGGACATCCGTAAACCGTGTGCTTGATGAATCCATTGAGACGTTTTTTATGATGACAAATAACCAATATTCGTTTTTAAGTTCAAGCATCGTAAAAGAAGTGGCGAGATACAATGGCTCGGTATCAGAGTTTGTTCCGCCTGAAGTAGAGCTGGCGCTTCAGCAAAAATTCAGACAAGGATGAGGGTTTTGACTCATCCTTTTTTTGTTCCGTTTGTCAGTCTGTAAGAAAAAATGATAATGTACGTAAACAGCGCGCACAATGTGACAGCAGGTCCAACCTGTACAAGCAGATTCCAGCCATTTATAAGCGCTGTTGGCATTTCGCCGCTATTAAGAGATTTGAATACATATTGATACGGATCATGCCATGCCATGTATAGAGGTTTCCATAAAAGCATGACGAAAACAGCAGCATAAACGCCCTGCAGTAAACGTGCAATAAAAAATGGTTTAAATCTGATATCGGTTTCTGATAAAATACCTGCCACCTGGGCTTGAACGGAAAAGCCGCTAAACCCGAGAATAAAGCTGACGATAATGGCTTTTTGAAGTAGAGAAACATCCGTCTCGCTGACAAGCTTGCTTCCTAACGTGATTTCAAACATCCCTGACAAAAGAGGAATGTCCAATTGAGCCGGAAGCTGAAACAAGGCCAGCGCGCCTTTTGTGAAAACAGACAGAACATCTGTCAGCTGAACGACGGACAACAGCCGGTTAAAGACAGAAAATAAAATAATAAAGCCGCCTACCATAAGAAGCGTTTGAACAGAAGATGTCACAGCGTCGCCTAATATTTTGCCCAGTGGCCGTTTCTCTGCAAGCCTGGCCGCGTGGAGGGCGTGTAAAGCATCTTTGATCGAAGGAAAAGGGATCGTTTTTTTCCTTCTGAGATGCTGCTCTTCCTTACGGCCGTAGGAACGCATCGTTAAACCGACAGCCAGGTTCCCCAAATAATGCGCAGAAGCCAATAAAATGCCTAATGATGCATTTTGAAAGAAACCGACGGCGACCGCGCCAAAAATAAAGAGCGGGTTAGAAGAATTGGTAAACGACGCAAGCCTTTCTGCCTCAACTCTTGAAATCTGTTTTTCCTGCCGCAGACGGGCAGTGAGTTTTGCCCCCGCTGGGTTTCCTGATGCCATTCCCATAGCAAGCACGAAGCCGCCGACACCCGGCACACGAAAGATCGGCCGCATAAAAGGCTCTAGCAAAACACCGACAAACCGCACAATGCCAAATCCGATTAAGAGTTCAGACAGTATAAAAAATGGCAGCAACGACGGAAACACAACCTCCCACCACATAGAAAGCCCGGTTTTAGAGGCTTCGAATGAGGCCTGCGGATGTGAGATGACAGTCGCTGTTAAGAAAAGAAAAAACGAAGCAATCAAAAGTGTATTAATCTTCGACAAGTTCATTCTTACCTCCCCGATGCTAAAAATGCCCAATGACATATATATCATGATAAAATAATGTATGACACGAAACGGCCAAGCAGTACCTGTCCTCTTGATTCTTTGTACTAATATACGAGCATAGGGGTTCAGTTTAGACCATAGAATTCGGTATACAGGGAATTCAGGCAGGAGGTTAACGCGTTGGCCAAACCGAAAATCGGGTTAGCGTTAGGATCGGGAGGGGCCAGGGGGCTCGCTCATCTCGGTGTGCTTTCCAGTTTACATAAGCACCAAATTGAAGTGGATATGATTGCGGGGAGCAGCATGGGCGCTTTGGTGGGCAGTTTTTATGCCGCCGGCCATGACGTGGCAACGATGAAAAAAGTCGCCAAGGCCTTTAAACGGCGGCTTTATGCTGATTATACGGTGCCGCGGCTCGGCTTTTTAAAAGGTGACCGCGTCAGGCAGCTTGTGCATGCGTATACATTCGGAAAACCGATCGAAGAGCTTCAAATCCCGCTGGGCATTGTTGCGTGTGATTTACAGACCGGAGAAAAAATTGTGTTCCGCAAAGGATCAGTGTCAGATGCGGTGCGGGCCAGCATCAGCATACCGGGTATTTTTATTCCCCAGAAGCTGGATGGGCGGCTTCTTGTAGACGGTGCGGTTGTCGACCGAATTCCGGTTTCAGTAGTAAAGGACATGGGGGCTGATATTATCATCGCTTCAGATGTCTCCAGGGTTCGAAAAACCGAAACGGCGGCGCATATTTTTGATGTGATTATGCAAAGTATGGATATACTGCAAAATGAACTTGTACGACATCAAACGATTGCCGCTGATATCATGATTCGCCCTTCTCTTGAAACATACAGCTCCAGCTCGTTTGCCAATATTGATGAAATGATATCGGCAGGCGAGGAGGCGACAAACCGAATGATCAGCCAGATAAAAAAAGAAATAGAGAATTGGGAGGGCTCATAATTTGCTACGTAAAAAACATTTTAGCTGGATGCTTGTCATCCTCATTCTGATTGCCGTTTTATCATTTATAAAACTTCCATACTATATTACAAAACCGGGAGAAGCGACGGAGCTTGCTTCACTCATAAAGGTGGAGGGAGGCTATCCGGAAAAAGGGAGTTTGTCCTTAATGACTGTCAAAGTGGGACCGGCTAATCCATTTACATATGTGTGGGCAAAGATGCACCCTTATTATGAAATTGTTCCTGATGAAAGCATCAAGGAAGAAGGCGAATCAGATGAGGAGTATATGAAAAGGCAGCTCCAAATGATGAAAAGCTCGCAAGAAAACGCCGTTATAGCGGCCTATCAAAAGGCAGGGAAAAAAGTCACCTATTCCTTTAACGGCATTTACGCAAGCTCAGTTGTAGAAAACATGCCTGCAAAAGGGAAAATAGAAGTCGGTGATAAAATCATCAGCGCAGACGGCAAAAGCTATCAGTCTGCTGAAAAGCTGATTAATTATATCAGCAGCAAAAAAGCGGGAGATCAAGTTACGTTGAAAATAGAAAGAGAAGAAAAAGAAAAGAACGTCACCCTTACGTTAAAACAATTTCCTGATGAGCCGGAACGGGCAGGAATCGGTGTTTCGCTCTATACGGACAGAAACGTGAAAGTGAAGCCCGATATTGATTTTGAAATAGAAAATATCGGCGGCCCGTCAGCAGGGTTAATGATGTCACTTGAAATCTATAATCAGCTGACAAAAACAGACGAAACAAAAGGCTACGAAATTGCGGGAACAGGTACGATTGATGTTGACGGAACAGTAGGCCCGATCGGCGGCATTGATCAAAAAGTCGTCGCCGCAGACAAAGCCGGAAAAGATATTTTCTTCGCGCCAAATCAAAACGGCGCCAGCAATTCTGATTATAAAAATGCAGTGAAAACAGCAAAAGACATTGATTCAGATATGAAAATTGTGCCTGTTGATACGATGCAGGATGCAATTGATTATTTGAATAAGCTGAAAGCGAAAAGCACCTGAGTAGGGACTGACCCCCGTTTTT